>NZ_JAIQXS010000011.1:0-165248 GCF_020166565.1 Rhizobium sp. 3T7 | reverse complement strand
AAATCCGACCATGAAAACCCTAAAAACAATAGCAATTGTGGTTCTGAGTTTGGCATGCATAAGTGCAGCACAGCAGCCAACGACAATAGGCGATTTTGGCGCCCAGACGCTGGCTCTCATCAATTCTTACAGGACGAGCCGGGGCCTATCTCCCCTCGCCGCAAATGGCACTTTGAAAGCGCTGGCCCGGCAACATAGTCGGTACCAAGCAGCTCGAAGAACCATCAGCCACGACGGCTTCCGCCAGAGATCGGCTCAAGCCAGAGCTGCAGGCCTCAGTGTGGTGTGTTCGGAAAACGTCGGTGTTGGATATATGACTCCACAGCAGCTTTTTTCTGGCTGGCGAAGTTCCCCGGGCCATAACACGAACCTGCTTCGACCTAACCTGCGATACGCGGGAGTATCCGTGGTCGGAGGCTACTCGACTTTCTTCGCTTGTCGATAGTTTTGCCTTCGCCTGCGAACTGCAGGAAACTGCCGCTATTGGCAAGTAGCTCAAAAGGCTTGCTCGATCCGCCCTACCCGATTAAGAGACCTGCGAAACGCGAGACTTTGGATAAGAACATGCAGATCGAGATCCCCTGCCCGAAATGCAGGAACACGCGAATGAAATTCGAGCGACCCGAGCCGCTCGACACCGATGTACTTATCTGCTTCACCTGCGGCCACGAACTGGGAACACTGGGTTCGGTCAAGGCAAAGATGCTTGCTGCCTTCGAGCG
This sequence comes from Rhizobium sp. 3T7, assembly GCF_020166565.1. Lineage (NCBI taxonomy): Bacteria > Pseudomonadati > Pseudomonadota > Alphaproteobacteria > Hyphomicrobiales > Rhizobiaceae > Rhizobium > Rhizobium sp. 3T7. The sequence goes on along the minus strand of NZ_JAIQXS010000011.1, from coordinate 164,526 downwards.
CATGAAGAAGCAGGCGCAGCAACCGCGCAAGCACTAGCAGCAGCTATTTGACCAACGCAACGCGGCCGCCGGGGCCGCTGTCGACACGCCAACCCCGATAATCGGGGATCGAAAAGTGCGGCGTTGCGAACGGCGTCGTATGCGTTTCTGTAATGACCGTCACATCTGCCCCCGCCGCTTCGCCTGCGAGAATTCCGGCAACGGCATCTTCGAACACCAGGCATTTCGTCGGATCGACTCCGAGGCGTTTGGCGCCCAGCAGATAGCATTCCGGGCTCGGTTTGCCGGCCGCCACTTCGTCACCGCTTACCATTGCTACCGGTGTGGGAATGCCAGCCGCTGCCATGCGGCGCCTGGCGAGTTCGATCGGTGCCGACGTTACGATCGCCCACTTTTCCGGCGGAATGCCGTTTAGGAAATCGATAGCGCCTGGAATCGCGACGATGCCCCCAACATCTTCCATCTCCTCCTTCAACAATTGCCTTGCCTCATACTCCGGATCTACGCCTGGTAGCGCCAGTTGCCGAATGACGTCGGACGCGCGAATGCCGTGGATCGTCTTGAGGAAGACCTCCGGCTCGAAGCCATACCGGATCGCCCATTCGCTCCAGACGCGTTCGACCACCGCAATGGAATTCAAGAGCGTGCCGTCCATATCGAACAGGAAGGCGTCGTAGAATTTGCCGGGAACGGAATGAGAGGCAGTCACGAAAGTTTCCTTGGTACTGACTGATATCGAACTCGGCCAACTGCTGTGCACCCGGCAGAGGCTGCGCCCGAACAGCGGGCGACGTTTCACTCACGAAGCCAAAGGCGCCTGGCGCTCAGCGAACCTGGTCCAGTAAGCGCTTGCATTCGAGGAGATCGTAGAGTGCTTCCTGGAGCAGGGCCCGATCCTCCTTGCCGACGCTCGACTTGCCGATCGAAACTTCGGGAGATTCTTCATCACCACCGCCAAAATTAAAGAACCGGCGGGTGATCGGTGGTTTCGCCCGGCCGACGACTTGATCCTCCTCGGACATCCCGACTCGCGGTTCGGCAGCATCGGCGCCCTCCTGCTGGCCGCCCGTCAACGCCTGAACGCTGGCAAGGTCGCCATGTCCGATCGCGATGACGAACTTGTTGCCATTGGTCTTCAAGAGCTTCTGCACGCCCTTGATGGTATAGCCGTGATCATAGAGCAGGTGCCGGATGCCCTTCAGGAGATCGATATCCTCTGGCCTGTAGTAGCGTCGGCCGCCACCGCGCTTCATCGGCTTGATCTGCGGAAACCGCGTTTCCCAGAAGCGCAGGACATGCTGTGGAAGGTCTAGGTCGTCCGCCACCTCGCTGATGGTGCGGAACGCATCGGGGCTCTTATCCAACATCCTTACTCCCTACGCGGTCTCGGGGCGTGCCGCGCGTCTGTTCGGCTGATAAGACGCAGCTGTATCTCACGAACGCCAGAACCGAGCCGCGACTCATCATATTTCAACGGTTTGACGCCGTGAATTCAAGTCACGTCTTGAATACCGCACAGATCGTTCAGGGAAGATTATAGTTGTTGTCGGCAAACGAGAGAACGATTCTCTCTTTTGGGTCCGATCAGGAGGCCGGATTGGCGGTCTTCTGCTTGGTTTTGCGCAGGGTATGTGCCTTGAGAATCCGCGTCTTCAAGACATTCGACGCCTTGAAGGTCATGACGCGGCGGGGAGAGATCGGCACTTCCTCCCCGGTCTTGGGGTTACGTCCGATGCGCTCATTTTTGTCGCGCACCTGAAAGGTCGCAAAAGACGAGAGCTTGACAGTTTCGCCGCGAACAATCGCGTTACAAATCTCGTCGATGACAGTTTCCACGAGCTCGGCAGATTCGGTTCTCGAAAGACCGACCTTGCGAAAAACCGATTCCGCCAGGTCTGCTCGCGTCACTGTCTTTCCGGTCATGGTTTCCCCGCCCATTTGCCAATTATATTATGAAAGCGAACAAAGAGTATTTGTCTTGCGCCTCACGGTCAAGCTCTTGTTCGTCGGTAGTTTTTTGGATTTTCTGGTTACCAGCGCAGGAGTGCGGCGCCCCAGGTAAAGCCGCCGCCCATCGCTTCCAGCATCACCAGATCGCCTTGCTTGATGCGGCCATCGCCGGCAGCCGTCGCCAGCGCGAGCGGAATCGAGGCGGCAGAGGTGTTGCCGTGAAGATCAACCGTAACGACTACTTTCTCTGGAGCAATATGCAACTTCTTGGCGGAACCATCGATGATGCGACGGTTGGCCTGGTGCGGCACGAGCCAGTCGAGATCGTCAGCAGTCGTCCCTGTCGCATCGAAGGCAGCCTGAATGACGTCGGTGATCATGCCGACCGCATATTTGAAGACTTCGCGGCCTTCCATGCGCAGCTTGCCAACTGTGCCAGTCGTCGAGGGGCCACCATCCACGTAGAGCTTTTCCTTGTGGGAGCCGTCGGAACGCAGATGCGCCGTCAGCACGCCGCGATCGACGGTCGTGCCCTCGCCTTCCGCAGCTTCCAGCACGATTGCGCCGGCGCCGTCGCCGAAGAGGACGCAGGTCGTGCGATCGTTCCAGTCGAGAATGCGCGAGAAGGTCTCGGCGCCGATCACCAGCACACGCTTGGCGAGACCGCCCCTGATATAGGCGTCGGCCGTCGTCACTGCGTAGACGAAGCCCGTGCACACGGCCTGCACGTCGAAGGCAAAGCCATGGTGCATGCCCAGTCGGTTCTGGATATTGACGGCAGTCGCCGGAAAGGTGTTATCGGGCGTTGAGGTGGCACAGATGATGACATCGATGTCGGCCGGGGTCAGACCAGCCCGGTCGAGCGCTGCGCGCGCTGCCGCTTCACCGAGCGACGAAGTCGTCTCGCCCTCGCCGGCAATGTAGCGCTGGCGGATGCCAGTGCGCTGGACAATCCATTCGTCTGATGTGTCCACGACATCTTCCATGTCGCGATTGGTCATAACGCGTTTCGGAAGTGCGGCTCCGAACCCGCGAACAACTGAACGGATCATATTGCTTAAACCTCGTCGCTCATGCGGCTTCCGGCCCGATCGGGGGCAGCCGCTTGGCATGATACTTCTGAAGATCGTTTTCTATTTTCTGATTGAGGCCATTCTTGGCCATGTCGTAGCCGACCTCGATGGCTGCAGCGATGCCCTCGGCGTTGGCGCCGCCGTGGCTCTTGATGACGACGCCGTTGAGGCCAAGGAAGACGCCGCCGTTAACCCGGCTCGGATCCATCTTTTCGCGCAGCATGTCGAACGCGCCTTTGGCGAAGAAGTAGCCGATCTTGGCAAGCAGCGTGCGCGACATTGCGGCGCGCAGATACTCGCCGATCTGGCGCGCCGTGCCTTCGGCCGCCTTCAGCGCGATGTTGCCGGAGAAGCCTTCGGTCACGACGACGTCGACGGTCCCCTTGCCGAGATCGTTTCCTTCGACGAAGCCATAGTACTCGAGCGAGTCGATGTTCGCCTCGCGGAGCAGCCGCCCCGCCTCCTTCACCTCTTCCTGCCCCTTGATCTCTTCGACACCTACGTTCAGCAGGCCGATCGTCGGACGCTCGATCTCAAACAGCGCGCGGGCCATTGCCCCACCCATGAGGGCGAAATCCATCAACTGCTGCGAATCCGCGCCGATCGTCGCGCCGACGTCGAGAACGATGCTTTCGCCCTTCAGCGTCGGCCAGATGGCGGCGATCGCCGGCCGCTCGATATTGGCCATCGTGCGCAGACAGAACTTGGCCATCGCCATGAGGGCGCCGGTATTGCCGGCCGACACGGCAACGTCGGCCTCCTTCGTCTTTACCGCCTCGATCGTCCGCCACATGGTGGAGACATAACGACCGCGGCGAAGCGCCTGACTCGGCTTCTCGTCCATACGGACGGCCAGTTCGCAATCGTGGAAGACAGTCTTTTCCTTAAGCTTCGGAAACCTGTCGAGAACCGGCTCGCACTGTTCCTTCAAACCATACATCACGAAGGAAATATCGGGATGTCTTTCCAGTGCCTTGGCGGCGCCGGGGATGACAACCTGGGGGCCATAGTCGCCGCCCATGAGGTCGATAGAAATTCTGATCACGCGTCCCTGATCCTTATTTTTCGCCTCCGGCGGGCGAAATTTCGGCCAAAATACCGGTTTTCCCGTCGCTTACAACTGAATTGTGTCAAATCCCCAACGGGGTTCAGTCCTTTTTCCAATCCTTCAACACGGCGAAGGCGGACGGCTTTTTATCATTCTCTCCAGTGTCTTCCATGTGACCGCCGAACTCGACACCTGCCTTGCGAGGATAGGGATCTATCGCAAGAGCCGCGAATTCTGTCACGACCTCACCTGCATCGATTGTATCGCCGGTAAAGCTCTCGGGAAGGTCCGGACCGTCAGGATCGAACACCATCTCACCGGCATCATTGGCTGGCCGACGCGCAAGCTTCGAATTTTCAGGCACGAAGATCTGCTCGAAGGTCTCATCGATGGCGGATGGAACCGGATCGAGGGTAACGACGCAGGATTGGACAATATTTGCTTGGACCCTGCCCTTCATGCGGATGCCGTCGCGCTTCCACCGAGCGATCTGAAGTTCTGCTTTGAGGCTGTCCACAGAAAGGACATTCCAACTCTCGGCGAGCGCGGCCAGTTCCCGCTTGTCGGCCTCCAGATGCACCTCGACAGGATTGGCCGATATATGACCGACATTTACGAGGTAAGAGAATGGCACGTCATCTCTCTTGTTCTTCATCGTCTTCTCCTCAGGCAACCTTCGGGAGCGTCGCCGAGCCTGTCGCGATGACGTCTTCCGACTGAGACAAAAGATGGTCCTCGGCCTTGAACATCCAGCCCGCGAGACCGCGCATATCGACCGGATCGGTCGTCTTGGGATGGATGTTTCGGACAAGCGCAGCGGCAAGCCCTTCGGCATCCCCGGTGTCCATCGCCTTGGAGTAGGCCTCGAGGCGGCCATAGAACATGCCGGCCAGCTTCTTCATGCGTTTCGGCACGCTGTTGTCGCCGATCCCCAGTTCACGAATGGAGTAGTCGATGTCCTGGAAAAAGGCATCGACAATTTCCTGTGCGATTTCCTGGCCGCTCGTCTCAGACGTTCGTGTGCGCCGGAAGAAAAGGATCATCACCGCGGAGAGCATTTCGAAGCGCCCCATGACCGTATCCGGCACATTCAGGCGCTCGTAGAGGTCCGGCATCCGAGCGGCCGACGTTAATGCCTGATATTGCCGATCAACGATTGCCTGATTGTTGTTTTTCTTGCCAAAGAGCCCGAAGATCATCGTTTTTTCCGGAAAGGCCTCATTCTTGACGCCAAGCGGCGTCCGGCCTTGTTGCATGATTTCGAAAGCTGGTTTACCGAAGCAGGCGCGAATTGCAATGCCGAAGGTGGCCACTTTCGGGACAGCGCCCATCTGTCCGCACGAGCCAACGGGATGTCCGACCCCGGAATGGCCACAATGGTTTTGCATCAGCGATCTGAGGCCGGTGGCTGCCATATATATTTTTAGGGAGTAGATGTCGTTGACGAAACGGTATTTCAAGTCTGACAAGAAATTCCTCAGCAATGCCGCCATTGCCATCATGATCGCCTCCGCCGGACTTTCGGGCTGCCAGACAGGAACCGTCCTTAATGGTGGGTATGTCGCCGACGAGCAGTCTCTGAATCTCGTCCCGGAAGGATCGAGCCGCGAGCAGGTTCTCCTATCCCTGGGCACGCCGTCAACGACGGCGACGTTCGATGGCGAAGTCTTCTACTACATCTCACAGCGCCGCGAGCGCTCCATGGCCTTCCAGAAGCTGAGAGTCGTCGACCAGAGCGTTTTGGCGATCTATTTCGACAAGGACGGCATCGTTACGCGTCGCGCCAACTACACCCTCAAGGACGGCAAGGTTTTCGATACGATTACCCGCGTCACCCCGACAGGCGGCAAGGACTTCACCTTCCTGCAGCAACTCCTGTCCGGCGGCAGCGCCGCGAACGCTGCCAAGGGCCTGTTCGGTGGCGGCACCTCGCAGCCGGCCTCCCCGCAGAATCCGGCCAGCTTGCGCTAGCGGGGATCGAACTCCACGGAAAAACCTGCCGGATCGGTGAACTGACCCCCCGAAAGTTGGACAACAACCTTCGGGGGGCATGTCCAAGCACAGCGAAGTTTTAAGCGATCTGTTGTGGAGTTTTTTCAGACGGGTGAGCGAGGCGCCCGTGAAGTAGGCCGGCATTTCGGCGTAGATCATGCCACGGTTCGTAAATGGGCGGCGAGTTACGCGGCGCACGGACCTTTAGGTCTGGCGAAGAAATCCAGCCGCTACGATACAGCTTTCAAGCTGTCGGTTCTCCAGCGGATGTGGGAGGATGGTCTCCCAGGAAGGCCACAGGGTCAATCACAAGACGGTGCAGCATCTGATGGTCAAGATGGGACTGAAATCGCTGGTCAGACCGAAGAAACATCGATCCTACAAGGGCGGCGTCGGGCGCACAGCTCCTGATCTGATCGAACGGCAGTTAACGTCGGGGGCGAGAAGCTCTATCTCTCGCCGGTTATGGACTTGTTCAACGGAGAGATCATCGCTTTTGAAACCGCAAGGCGGCCCGTCTTCAAACTGGTGGAAGGGATGTTGAGCAAGGCGTTGAACCAGCTCGGCAACAATGACAAGCCGATCCTGCATTCTGACCAGGAATGGCATTACCAGATGCCCGCATATCAGCAGCAATTGAAAAAACACGGTATCCAACAGAGCATGTCACGCAAAGGCAACTGCCTCGACAACGCGGCAATGGAGAGCTTCTTCGCAACCCTCAAGTCCGAGCTCTTCTATCCCAATCGTTTCGAAGGCACCCAGAGCCTGAAGAACGGCATCAAGGACTATATCCACTACTACAATCATCAGCGCATCAAGCTGAAAAGGACCGAGCCCTGTGCAATACAGAACTCAGTCCCTTGTATCATAACCCAGCAACCGTCCAACTTTATGGGGTCAGTTCAATCGCTCCGGCGGGTTTTTTAGTGTTCGTTCGCGGTTACCTCAGGCCAGAACGGCAAGAAGCAGAAGCGCGACGATGTTGGTGATCTTGATCGCCGGATTGACGGCCGGACCCGCCGTGTCCTTGTAGGGATCGCCGACCGTATCACCAGTCACCGAAGCCTTATGGGCATCCGATCCCTTCATGTGGCGAACGCCGTCCTTGTCGACGAAACCGTCCTCGAAGGATTTCTTGGCGTTATCCCAGGCGCCGCCGCCCGATGTCATCGAGATGGCAACGAAGAGGCCGTTGATGATCACGCCGAGCAAGGATGCGCCCAGCGCCGCAAAGGCCGAAGCCTTCGATCCGGAAATGGCAAGAACGCCGAAGTACACGACGACCGGTGCCAACACCGGCAGCAAGGACGGTATGATCATCTCGCGAATGGCTGCCTTCGTCAGCAAGTCGACGGCCCTGCCATAGTCCGGCCGCTCTGTCCCCTGCATGATGCCCGGCTTCTCCTTGAACTGGCGGCGAACCTCCTCGACGATTGCGCCAGCCGCACGACCGACGGCAGTCATGGCAATGCCGCCGAAGAGATACGGGATCAGACCACCGAAGATCAGCCCCGCCACTACGTAGGGATTCGAGAGGTCGAACGAGATCTCACCAATTCCCGCAAAGTAAGGGTACTTGTCCCCGTTCGCCGCGAAATATTTAAGATCGTACGAATAGGCAGCAAAGAGCACGAGTGCTCCGAGGCCCGCCGAGCCAATCGCGTACCCTTTGGTGACCGCCTTCGTCGTGTTTCCTACGGCATCAAGCGCGTCGGTCGACTTGCGAACTTCAGGCGGCAGATGGGACATCTCAGCAATACCACCGGCATTGTCCGTTACTGGACCGAAGGCATCCAGCGCAACGATCATGCCGGCAATGCCGAGCATCGCGGTAACCGCAATACCGGTACCGAAAAGACCACCTAGCTGATAGGTGGCAAGAATACCGCCGACGATGACAATGGCCGGCAACGCCGTCGACTCGAGCGAAACTGCCAGCCCCTGGATAACGTTGGTTCCATGACCGGTTACCGACGCCTGGGCGATCGAGTTGACCGGGCGCTTGTTGGTGCCGGTGTAGTACTCGGTGATGGCGACGATCAGCGCTGTAACGACGAGGCCGATCAATCCACAGGAGAACAGATTGGTTCCGGTCACCTCTGCGCCACCGACGGTGCCGAGCGAGCCCCAGCCGATCGTAAGCGACGTGGCGGCACCAAGACCAATGATCGAGAGCAGACCCGTGACGATCAGCCCCTTGTAGAGCGCGCCCATGATCGAACCGTTGCTGCCGAGCTTGACGAAGAATGTGCCAATGATCGAGGTGATGATGCACGCCCCACAAATCGCCAGCGGATACAGCATCGCCGATTGCAGGACGGGCGCGCCGGCGAAAAAGATCGCGGCGAGAACCATCGTTGCAACGACGGACACGACGTAGGTTTCGAAAAGGTCTGCGGCCATGCCAGCGCAATCGCCGACATTGTCACCGACGTTATCGGCGATCGTGGCAGGGTTGCGCGGATCGTCTTCCGGGATGCCCACTTCGACCTTGCCAACGAGATCGCCGCCAACGTCGGCGCCCTTGGTGAAGATGCCGCCACCAAGGCGGGCGAAGATAGAGATCAGTGAGGCGCCGAAGCCGAGCGCGACAAGTGAGTCCACAACCTCGCGCGAGCTGCCCTCGTGACCGAGGACGACCGTCAGTACATAGTAGTAGATCGATACGCCCAGCAGCGCCAGCCCGGCTACGAGCATCCCGGTGATCGCGCCGGACTTGAACGCGATTTCAAGGCCGGCCGCCAGGCTTTGAGATGCTGCCTGCGCCGTGCGGACGTTGGCGCGCACCGAGACGTGCATGCCGATGAAGCCGGCGGCGCCGGAGAGAACCGCGCCGATGAGGAACCCGATTGCAGCCGTGCCGGAGAGCAGCAGCCAGGCTGCAATGAAAACGACGATGCCGACGATTGCGATGGTCTTATACTGGCGCATCAGATAGGCCTGCGCGCCTTCACGAATATAGCCTGCAATTTCCTGCATACGCTTGTTGCCCTGATCGGCGGCAAGAACCGATCGGGTTGCCCAGATGGCATAGACCACCGAGAGCAGACCGCATGCTATTACCCATAAAAGAATGCTCATTTCGCTCTTTCCTCCAAAAGAGCCGGAGCTCACTCCCTCTCCGGCTGCGAATACGCCGACTCGATTTCCTCCCACAGAAATGCTGCAACGCCGCGCGGAGATTGCGTGGAGGAAAACGGCGCGTCAAGCCCGCAAACGCCAAAAGCCCTTGCAGCACAATGGGAACCGGGAGTTTCTGGAGGTCGGGGCCACGGCCCCGGCAGAACGCTACTTCTTGGCTTCGCCGCGAACCTGCTTCGCGATGCGGTCAAGCACCGCATTGACGAGCTTCGGCTCATCTTCGCTAAAGAAGGCCTGGGCGATCTCGACATATTCCGTCACGATGACCGCGACGGGAACATCCTTACGATCGAGGATCTCGAACACGCCGGCACGCAGGATCGCGCGGACCGTGCTATCGAGACGCGACAGCGCCCAGTCGTCCTGCAAAGCGGAGGCGATCAGTGGATCAAGTCGACGCTGTTCTCGTACGACGCCCGAGACGATGGAACGGAACCAGGAGGGGTCGGCCTTCAGATAGGTCTCGCCGTCGAGTTCCTGACCGAGGCGATGCGCCTCATACTCGGCGACGATTTCCAGGACGCCGGTACCGCCAATATCCATCTGGTAGAGCGCCTGAACGGCAGCAAGGCGCGCAGCACCTCGCTGGTTTGCGGCCTTGACGGGACGCTCCGAGTTCTCGTTGTTCATTCGTTATGCACCCAACTTTTTCTTCAGCTCGATCATCGTGAGAGCTGCGCGGGCGGCAAATCCGCCCTTGTCCTTGTCTGAACGGCGGGCGCGAGCCCAAGCCTGATCGTCATTCTCAACAGTCAGAATGCCATTGCCAATGGCAAGGGATTCGCTCACGGCCAAATCCATCAGCGCGCGCGAGGATTCATTCGACACGATATCGAAATGGTAGGTCTCGCCGCGGATGACCATGCCAAGGGCGACATACCCGTCATACTGCGTACCATCATTATCCGCTCCGTCGAGCGCCATGGCAATCGCCGCTGGAATCTCGAGAGCGCCGGGAACGGTGACGACCTCATAGGTCGCGCCGGCCTCTTTCAAGGCGAAGGTCGCGCCTTCAAGCAAGGCATCGGCCATGTCGTCGTAGAAGCGTGCTTCAACGATCAGAATGTGGGGAGCGGTTTCTCGCGCCATGCTTCACCTTCGGTAGCTAGAGGACTTCGCCAATCGGCAGGCCGCGGTCAAAACACGCCGCGACCCGAATGGCAAGCAAATTCCGAACTTGGTTTGGATGCGAAATCCGGAATCACGGCAGGGGCATGGTTGACAATCCTTGCATCGCCTTGCGCCGAAGGTGCCCCGGCGCCTCGAAGATGGCAAATGAAGGGCGATCCGCATGAACAATTTGTAACTAAATTCCAGATACTTATTGGTTGAAGGCGGATGATCGGGACACCAATTTCATCCGTGTAACGCTGACGATCTACTGCCGACGGCCGATCGTCAGAGCAGATGAAAGGATACTCCCATGAATCGCGTTGCCGCCATCGCCTCCGCAGTCGCTACTCTTGCCTTCGCAGACGCCAGCCGTGCGGAAAGTCTAGATATGAATATCCCTTCGGGCATCGAACGAACGCTGCGCAGCTTCAGCGGCCGCAATCTCGATGTTCGGCAGGTGTACGATCACGGCGGCTCGGGAAATATCGGTGACCCCAAGTCCTTCGCCGCGCGCAGCGTAAACGACATCCAGATGATCCGTGCCGCTATTGCCGTCAACAAGCCTCTTGTGCATCAACTCAACGCCAGAGGGGTCTTGTTGGGCAACATCGTCAATGCCGACCAGGCCGCTGATGGCGGTATCACCGTCTACTATCGATGAAAGCAAGGGCGACAGCGGAAGACTGTCGCCCATACGATGCTTTGCGGTTGTATTTTCTCGCGGGATGGTGCCTCTTCTCCGGAAACAGGAGGGAGACAATGTCCATCGTATCGAATCCCGTGATCAACACCGCCGATTTGGAGCTTGAGCACTGGAAGCAAGGAGATCTGTATGAAAGCGCAGATGCCTCGTTTGGCTCGCTTCTCGGTCTCGCAGGTCTCGGCATAAGCTACAACGAAGTTCCGCCCGGCAAATCCAGCTGTCCGTTCCACAACCATCACGTGGAGGATGAGCTGTTTTTCATTATTGAAGGCACCGGCGAGTATCGCTTCGGCCCTGACCGCTACCCTATTCGAAAGGGCGACACACTCGGCGCTCCGGCCGGCGGGCAAGAGACCGCCCACCAGATCATCAACACCGGTTCGACGCCTCTCATCTACCTCGGCATCTCGACAACGGCGAAGACGGAGATCGTCGAGTATCCCGATTCCGGCAAATTTCTAGCCAAGACCAATCGCGACGGGGGACAAGCGAACCGCTTTCGCTTTATCGGCAGTGAGAGCGGTAAGTTGGACTACTGGGATGGCGAGCCCGGCGCATGACTTCCGTCCGAGAGAGCACTTTGAAATGACAAGTATTCCGACCATCGAGACCGCGCGGCTATTGCTGCGGCCGCATACCGTTGAAGATTTTTCGGACTATGTGACGATGTGGAGCGATGAAGCGGTCGTGCGCTTCATCGGGGGTATGCCCTCTACCCGTGAGCAAACCTGGGCACGCATGCTGCGCGTCGCGGGCATGTGGTATCACATGGGCTTCGGGTTTCTGGCGATCGAGGAAAAGCAGTCAGGGCGCTTCATCGGGGAAGCAGGCTTTCTCGACATGAAGCGGGACATGCATCCGGTCTCCACGGAAGGCACCCTGGAAACCGGTTGGGGTCTGATGCCCTTCGCGCAAGGACGCGGCTACGCCAGCGAAGCGCTGACGGCGCTGATCGCCTGGGCGGAAGAACGCTTCCCCTCCAAGCCGATGACCTGCATCATCCACCCCGAGAACGACCGCTCGCTACGCCTAGCGCGCAAGCTCGGCTTCCGCGAAGTCCAGCGATGCAACTACAATGGAGACGTCATTCTCCTTGCGCGGTCGGGAACTCCGCCAGCCTAGCGGCATAGCGCGCCATGGTATCGACTTCGAAATTGACGAAGTCGCCTGCCTTGCGCTCGCCCCAGGTCGTGACCTCAAGCGTGTGACGGATCAGCAGGACGTCGAAATCCGTGCCGTCGACCGCATTGACCGTGAGCGACGTGCCGTCCAGGGCGATAGAGCCCTTGCGTGCAACGAACTTGGCGAGATGTTCAGGCGCGCGCAGGCGAAAGCGTGTAGCGTCACCCTCTTCGGTCACAGAGAGAATCTCTGCCTTGCCGTCGACGTGGCCGGAAACGATGTGACCGCCGAGTTCGTCACCGATCTTCAGCGAACGCTCGAGATTGATGCGGCTACCTTCCTTCCACGTTCCGATCGTCGTCAGACGCAGAGCCTCTTCCCATGCTTCGACCTCGAACCAGCGGCCGTTGCTGCCGTCGCTCGGTAGGCCGGTCACCGTCAGGCAGATGCCGCCGTGCGAGATCGAGGCGCCCATGTCGATGGTCGCCGGATCATAGGCAGTGGCGACACGCAGCTTGATGCCTTCCTTCAACGGGGAAACGGACTCGATCGTGCCGATGTCGGTGACAATTCCGGTAAACATCAAAGCTCTCTTTCGTATTCGTCCAGGCGGTCGTCGCCAAACATGAAGGTGCCCTTGTGTAGGAAACCCGATGGCATATCGGTCTTCGTCACCGGCGATTCAATACCGCCCTGCCCGATCACCTGAGGGCCTTGATAGAGCAGAACCCGGTCGACGTATCCGGCGTCAAGGAAGAGCCTCGCCGTGCGCGCACCACCTTCGACAACAAGCGAGGAAATGCCGCGCGACGCGAGCGCAGGCAGCAGCTCGTCCAGGCGGTAGGGATTGCACTGGACGACTTCGACGCCCGCCTGATCGAGCGCGGCACGGCGCGCAAGAAAGGCCGCGTCCTCGCTTTCGTCGAAGCGGGGCGGCTCGGTTGCAACGACGATCAACGGCACCTGCTTGGCAGTCGCAACCAGCTTGCTATCCAGCGGCAAAGAGAGATCTTCGTCGAGCACGACCCGGATCGGCGAGCGGGTCTCAAGGCCTGGGGTGCGAACTGTCAGCAAGGGATCATCAGCGATCGCCGTACCGATCCCAACCAGAATCGCATCGGTTTCAGCGCGCAGCTTCTGCACCTCGGCGCGTGCGGCAGGCCCGGTAATTGCAATCTGCCCCTCGCCCTTTTTTCCGATCATGCCGTCGGCAGAAACCGCAAGCTTGAGAGTCACGTACGGTCGGTTCTTCGTCTGCCGCGTGAGGTAGGCGGCAAGCGAACGCTTGCCTTCATCTTCAAGAATCCCGGACTCGACCTCGATCCCGGCATCGCGCAGCATGGCAATGCCCCTGCCCGAGACGCGCGGATCCGGATCGGTCACGCTGATGACGACCCGACCGACGCCATAGGCAATCAGCGCCTCCGCGCAGGGCGGCGTCTTGCCATGGTGCGAGCAGGGTTCGAGCGTCACATAGGCGGTAGCGCCGCGTGCCAGATCGCCGGCCCCGGCCAGAGCTTGCGGCTCCGCATGCGGGCGCCCGCCGACTGCCGTTACGCCACGGCCGACGATCTGCCCGTCACGCACGATGACGCAGCCGACCGAAGGATTGGTGGATGTCTGGCCGAGGTGCAGGAGACCCAGCCGGATCGCCTCTTGCATGAAACGCGCGTCGTTTTCCGAAGCGCTCATCAGCTAGTTGTCCAAGGGATCGCGAGCGATCTTGGCGTTGATCTCGGAAATCACTTTCTCGAAATCCTCGGCATGCGAGAAGTCCCGATAGACCGAGGCGTAACGAACAAAGCCAACATCATCCAGACTCTTCAATGCTTCCAGCACCTGCAGACCGATCTGCTCGGAGCTGATCTCAACCTCGCCGGAGCTTTCAAGCCGTCGAACGATACCGGAGACCGCGCGCTCGATGCGGTCGCGGTCGACGGGGCGTTTGCGCAACGCGATCTCGAAAGAACGCACCAGCTTGTCGCGGTCGAAAGGCACCTTGCGGCCGGTTTTCTTGACGACCATCAGTTCGCGCAGTTGCACGCGCTCGAAGGTTGTGAAGCGACCGCCGCAGTCGGGACAGATACGCCTCCGGCGGATGGACGTGTTGTCCTCCGCCGGGCGTGAATCCTTGACCTGTGTGTCTTCCGATCCGCAAAATGGGCAGCGCATGCGCTACTCTTAGCCGATGTAGTCGTACATTGGGAAGCGGTTGGTCAGGTTGACCACCTTGTCCCGCACGGCCGCTTCGACGGCTGCATTGCCTTCGTCGGAATTGGCAACCTTCAGGCCATCGAGAACCTCAACGATTAGGTTACCGATTTCCTTGAATTCCGCTTCCTTGAAGCCGCGCGTCGTGCCGGCAGGGGCGCCGAGACGAACGCCCGATGTGACGAAAGGCTTTTCGGGGTCGAACGGGATGCCATTTTTGTTGCAGGTGATATAGGCCCGGCCGAGAGCTGCTTCGGCGCGCTTGCCAGTCGCGTTCTTCTTGCGAAGGTCGACGAGCATCAGGTGGTTGTCAGTGCCGCCCGAGACGACATCGAGCCCGCCAGCGATGAGCGTTTCGGCAAGTGCCCTGGCGTTCTTGACGATCTGGGCCGCGTAGTCCTTGAACTCAGGCTGCAGTGCTTCGCCGAAGGCAACGGCCTTGGCGGCGATGATATGCATCAGCGGGCCGCCCTGGAGACCCGGGAAGACGGCCGAGTTGAACTTCTTCGCCAAATCCTCGTCGTTGGTCAGGATCACACCACCGCGCGGACCGCGCAGCGACTTGTGGGTCGTGGTCGTGGCAACGTGGCAATGCGGGAACGGCGACGGATGCTGGCCACCGGCAACGAGACCGGCGATGTGAGCCATATCAACCATGAGGTATGCGCCAACGGAGTCAGCAATCTCGCGGAAGCGCTTCCAGTCCCAGATGCGGGAATAAGCAGTACCGCCAGCGATGATAAGCTTCGGCTTGTGCTCTTCGGCCTTGCGGGCGACTTCGTCCATGTCGAGCAGGTTGTCGCCTTCGCGTACGCCGTAGGAAACGACGTTGAACCACTTGCCGGACATATTGACCGGCGAGCCGTGCGTCAGGTGACCGCCCGAGTTGAGGTCGAGGCCCATGAAGGTGTCGCCCGGCTGCAGCAGTGCCAGGAACACGGCCTGGTTCATCTGCGAACCGGAGTTTGGCTGAACGTTGGCGAAGTTGACGCCGAAGAGCTTCTTGGCGCGTTCGATCGCGAGCTCTTCAGCAATATCGACGAACTGGCAGCCGCCGTAGTAGCGCTTGCCCGGATAGCCTTCGGCGTACTTGTTCGTCATGATGGAGCCCTGGGCTTCCAGCACCGCACGGGACACGATGTTTTCCGAAGCAATCAGCTCGATCTCATGCCGCTGGCGGCCGAGCTCCTTTTCGATCGCGCCGAAGATTTCCGGATCGGTGTCGGCGAGCGAGCGATTGAAGAAGGTCTGGGTGGAAGCATTTGTCATGGGCGGGCTCCTCAACTGGAATGCGCGAAGGTATTAGCGCCCCGCCCTGTCAAGGGCAATACGGAGAACGACATTTGCTAGGCAATCTACGCGCAACAAAAAACCGCGCCTCGAAAGACGCGGTCTTGAAAGCGAACGAGAGGCTGGAGCCTCACTGAACTGGCTGCTCTGTGCCAGCGGTCGTATCCAGCGCCAGCTCGGCATTGCCGTCGAGCTGGTAGATATCGTCGCGGAACTGTACAACGCCATCCGGCATGCCCCAGGCGGAGATGTAAACGAAGTAAACCGGCACTTCTTCAGCAAGTTTGATCGGCGTGTTGACGCGGGTCGTGATGACCTGCTCCATCTGCTGACGCGACCACGGCGGGGTCTCGCGAAGCAGCCACGTCGTCAGGTCGCGCACATTCTGAACGCGGACACAGCCGGAGGATTCAAAGCGCATGAGCTTGTTGAAGAGGCCCTGCTGCGGCGTGTCGTGCATGTACTCGCCGTTCTTATTGTAGAAATTGATCTTCGTGGAGGCCATGGCGTTGATCTTGCCCGGGTCCTGACGGAACATCAGGTTCGGTGCCTTCTCAGCATTCCAGTCGACCGTTTCCGGCGCCACCTCATTGCCCTTGCCGTCGATCAGGCGAATGGCATTCTTCTCGAGGTAGGTCGGATCCTTGCGCATGAGCGGCACGATGTCCTTTTCGACGATCGAGCGCGGTGCGGTCCAATATGGGTTGAGGATGACCTCGTAGACCTTCGAGTTGACGAGATGCGTGGGACGGCTGATGCGTCCGACGACGGCCGCATGGCGCGTGGCAACGCTGCCGTCTTCGACCGCCTCGACGTAAGCTGCCGGAATATTGACCATCAGATGGCGGCGTCCCAGGTCTTCCGGGAACGTTTGAATGCGGATGAGATTGGTGTTCAGTTGCTGCAGACGAACGTCAGCCGGAATATTCATGGCCTTCAAGGTGAACTCGCCGATGACACCGTCAGCCGGGAGACCGTGGCGCGCCTGGAAGCGCTTGACGGCGCCGTCGACGTAGGAGTCGAAAGCACTGGAAATGCCCGCTTCCTGCGGCAGGTCGCCGGTGATGATCAGGCGCTGACGAAGGCTCTGGACGGCCGGATCAGTCACGCCGATCTGCAGACGCTGCTGGCTTGGGCTCACCTCCGGCCAGCCGCCTGCGGAAGCGATCTGCTGATATTGGGCGATCGCCTGTTGGATGCTCGGCACCGACTGCGGTCCGAGAATCGGCGTGTTCGAAACGACGGCCGTCGCCGTGCGGGACGCAGCCTTCGCATCGAACTGGTCATCCCAATCGCCCCGCTGCGGAGCATTGATGAGCGAATCAATCGCTGACTGCGCGAATGCGGGGGCAGCCAAAGCGCCCGCGCCAACCATTGCCGCAGACGTCAGAAACGCCCGACGAGAAAAAGCTTCAGTTCCGATTTTCTTCGACATTCATCCCAACCACTAAATTGCCGCTGCTTGAGAGACCGGCGACCTTCGCTATCCCTGCGAGAACGCAAATCCCTATCAACCCGTCGCCACGGCGCATCGCACAATCTCTCTGCCGGCGATCACATGATTGCGAGCAGGGAGCGCGAGGTTATCGGACCTCAATTGGGGAAGCGCCATTTGCTATGTATTTCCGCTGACATGCTAATATGGCCAATTCGTGTCACCCTAAACCGCGCTCAACCGTCGGTGGCGGGCGATGCGCAAATAACCATACCGATCCACAGAATGTGGCGGTTAATAGCGGCTAAAAAACGGCTTGAATACAGGCGATTATGCTTGCCTGCCATGCGTTGCAAAGATGTCACGAGACAGCTGACGGGGTTCGAATTACTCGCGCCAGTGGTCGGCCACCCATGGCGTTGGGCGGATGTAGTGGCGCAGGTAGCGGAACAGCGACTTGTTCCTTCTCCGCTCCGGATCGAACATATGCAGGATGTGATCGAGCGGTGGCGCCGCACGCCCCTTCAACCCGAACCGCCCCTCGACCGCGAACTGCGGATGGAAATCGCGTGGGAATAGGATCACCCGGGCATTCGCGGGTAGGCGCGGCGTCAGGAAATAATTCAGCGGGAAAGGCCAGCGGCAATCCTGCCTGAAATGCAGGACCCACCGGCGGGGAAAGAACTTCGCGCCACCGGGCGCATTTCGCGTCACGAAGCGCTGTTCGAATTCGTACTTGTCGGCCACGCCCTGCGGATCGGCTCGGAACTTCTCCTGCAACGAAACGAGCTTGCCGACCGGGAATCGGAAAAGAGAGGTCTGCCCGAGGCGTTCAAATGGCGTCGTCTGGTTGCGCGACAGGATGACGTCATCCGGTTCGCCAACCTCGAAGAATGAATCGAGAGAGCCGACAATCACTAGATCGAGGTCCAGGAACAGAACCGGGCCGCTCAACTTTCCAAGCTTCGGACCCCAAAGCCGGGCCTTGGGCCAGATGCCCTTCGTCCTTACCGGCATGTTTTCGACATCCAGCGGCGGCAGGTCCTCGCAGAGAATTTCCGGATTCAGGTCGGCGCGGTTGTCGGTGAAGCAAGTGAACGTGAAGGGCGGCGTGATGTTGCGCCTCACCATGGCGTACAGGCGGTTGATGAAGGGGGCCCCATACTTCGTTCCCCAGCTAATGCAGATGACCTGCTTCACCCCACCGCTCGCAGCCAGTACAGCTGACGTCATAACCTGCAACTCCTGATTCACGCGAAGACCGAAGGTCCGTGCGGAAGTCATTATCAACTTGGCGACCGAATATGTAGCCCTGTCACGAAGCGCAGCAAACGGCGAAAAGGGCGCTACGGCATACCGTTGCGCCCTTTCGTGCCTTGGAGGTCCAATAAGCCAGCAGGGAAGTTGGCCTAAGGGATTACAGGCGGTAGAGGATCTGGTCGTTCCAAAAGCGGTCCAGACGGGTCAGCAGCTTGTTCATCTGCGTGAATTCGTCGGTGCCGATACCGCCGACCTTGTCGATCGAGCCGATGTGGCGCTCATAGAGCTTGGCAACGGTTTCGGCGATGTCCTGGCCCGTTTCCGTCAGGCTGATGCGGACCGAGCGACGGTCGATGCGCGACCGCTGGTGGTTGATGAAGCCGAGATCAACCAGCTTCTTGACGTTGTAGGAAACGTTGGAGCCGAGATAGTAGCCACGGGAGCGAAGTTCGCCGGCGGTCAGCTCGGAATTGCCGATGTTGAAGAGAAGAAGTGCCTGAACGGCGTTGACGTCGCTGCGACCCTGACGGTCGAACTCGTCCTTGATGACGTCGAGGAGACGGCGGTGAAGACGTTCAACAAGATGAAGGGATTCCATGTAAAGATCACGGATGCCCTGTTCCTGCTGGTCACGGAAGTTCGATACCGCCTGCGGCTTGATTTTCGTGTTCATGATGACTGCCTCACTGTTTGTTTGGCGGTGTTGGTTTTCTTCCCGCCTTGAGACAGACCCTATCGAATACAAATAAAATTCTACTTAAACCGCAGGCTTAACAGTGCCTTACCGAATCTCCGCGTTGTATCAGGGTAAATCAACGCTTACCTGCTGACGGCGCTTGCGCTTCTCGTACCAGAGCGCAGCGCGGAATCCCAAGTAGACCAGGGCTACCGCAATATGGAGCAGAACGATCAACCGGTTGGCTCCAAACACCTCCGGCATGAAGCCGTACATGATCGTCTGTCCGCCTGCCGCGAGCACCCAGATAACAGGCCCCCAGGAGACGGCAAGCCACAGGCCGAGAGACGCGACAGGGAGCAGAACGGCAAGGCAGGTGCTTGCGACCTTCCATGGAAGGCTGAGCAGATCGAAGCGGCCTGCCCCGACAAGCGAATAGCCGACCAGCATCGCCCAATACTGCAATCCGAACCAGAAGCAGGAAATGGCGACAAGCCGCAAGAACAGGATAAAGAGAACGCTGGTCAGCGTCCGTTTCGGTATCGTCGGGGAATCAGCGTCCATGTCTTAAACAATAGGGTTGCGATTGCGACTTCGCCAGCGTCTCTTCCATTGCGGCCAATCGTCCGGTTTGGATTTCGGCGGCGCCATGATAATGAGCGCTTCGATAATTTGGAATGGCAGAAAGCTGGAACGACCATGCAGGACAAGACCCATCTCGTCGACGAAATCACCGGCCATCGGCGCATGCGCCGCAATCGCAAGGCCGATTGGACGCGGCGCCTCGTGCAGGAGAACCGTCTGACGGCCGACGATCTCATCTGGCCGGTTTTCGTCGTTCCCGGCACAGGCATTGTCGAACCAATACCGGCGATGCCCGGCGTCAACCGCATGAGCGTGGATAAGCTCGTCGAGGCCACCAAGGAAGCCGCTGACCTTGGCATCCCGGCGATTGCGACCTTCCCCAATATTGAGATGGAACTGCGCGACGAAACCGGCTCGAACAGCCTCGAGGCCAACAACCTGATTAATCAGGCAACGATCGCGATCAAGAAGGCAGTGCCTAATATCGGTGTCATCACCGATGTCGCGCTCGACCCCTTCACCAGCCACGGCCATGACGGGATCCTGCGACAGGGCGAGATCGTCAACGACGAGACCGTGGATCAGGTCGCGCGCGCAGCAGTCATGCAGGCCGATGCCGGATCCGACATCATTTCCCCCTCCGAGATGATGGACGGCAGAATAGGCGCTATCCGCCGCTCCCTCGATGCCGCAGGGCATCAGAACGTCGGCATCATGAGCTACGCCACCAAGTTCGCTTCGGCTTTCTACGGCCCTTACCGCGAGGCGATCTCGACCGGCGGACTGCTCAAGGGCGACAAGAAAACCTACTACATCGACCCGGCAAACGGCACTGAGGCAATCCGCGACGCCGCACTAGATGTAGAAGAAGGCGCCGACATGCTGATGGTCAAGCCGGGGCTGCCCTATCTCGACATCTGCTGGCGCATGAAGGAGGCGTTCGGTCTACCGACCTTCGCCTACCAGGTTTCAGGCGAATACACGCAGATCAGGGCCGCCGCGATGAACGGCTGGATCGACGGTGAACGTGCCATGCTCGAAACTCTTCTCTCGTTCAAGCGCGCGGGCTGCGACGGTGTCCTTACCTATTTTGCGGTCGAGGTGGCCAGGATCCTCGCCAAGCGCTGATCATTTCGCGCCAATATTGCATTTGCGGGAAGCGATACCATATCAGCGGCATCGCTTTCTCGAAAGGAGACCGCAAAGATGACGCTCACTCCCAACCCGCTCTATGCCGCACCGGACGACTGGCGCGCCTATACGGGTACGCTGAGCCGTCGTGTCTTCGCATTCATCCTCGACTACGTGATCATCCTGCTGCTTTGCATTCCGGCAGCGGTTATCCTTTTCTTCCTGTCGATTGTCACGCTCGGCCTGGGATTCTTTCTTTATCCGGCACTGTTCGTAATCGTCGCCGGCCTCTATTTCGGCTTCACCGTCGGTGGCTCCAATCAAGCCTCGCTCGGCATGCGCGCAATGGGAATTGCAATCATGCGAGTCGACGGGCAGCGGATGGACTTTCTGACGGCCATCGTTCACCTGGCGCTTTTCTGGATCCTGAACTCCGTTCTGACGCCGCTGATTCTGCTGGTTGGCCTGTTCACCGAGCGCAGCCGGTTGATCCACGATTTCCTGGTGGGCACCGTCACGGTCCGTACTGCCTAATTCGCCGTGGTGGGCTAAAATAAACGCAGCCTCTGATCTTTGCCGGAAAGGTCTTGGCACCATATCCCAAAGTATGACGCGCGACAGCGGGTTCGAAAACAGCCCCGCTGTTGACGTTTTACATTCTTAAGTCATCCTGTCAGATACGCAGCAAACCGAAGGAAATCTCCGCAACAGATGAATACGCAGACGACGCCATCACCGCAGTTTTACCTGACTGCTCCGGCTGCGTGCCCTTATCTGGCCCACGAGATGGAACGTAAGGTCTTTACACACCTCGTCGGCCCCCGCGCAGCGGAGATGAACGATATCCTGACACAAGGCGGCTTTCGCCGGTCGCAGAACATTGCCTATCGGCCAGCCTGTGAGGCCTGCCGCGCCTGCATTTCCGTCCGTATCCTCGCGCAGGAGTTCCTGCCGACGAAATCAATGAAGCGGGTGCTTGCGGCAAATGCCGATATCATCTCGACCGAATTCCCCGCGCAGCCGTCCAGCGAGCAATATTCGCTATTCCGACGCTATCTCGACTTTCGCCACCAACAGGGCGGAATGTCCGACATGACGGTGCTCGATTATGCCATCATGGTCGAGGATACACATGTGAACACCAAGATCATCGAGTATCGGCTTCGAAAGGAAGGGGCTGGTCTCGAAGAGCGCCCGACGGGTGAACTCCTGGCTGCCGCTCTTACGGATACGATGAGCGATGGCCTGTCCATGGTCTATTCCTACTTTAATCCTGACATGGATCGGCGTTCCCTTGGCACGTTCATGATTCTTGATCACATCAAGCGCACAAGAGCTTTGGGTCTTCCGCACGTCTACTTGGGCTACTGGGTTCAAGGGTCGCGGAAAATGGACTACAAGACTCGCTTCCAGCCACAGGAGCACCTGACTTCGCGGGGCTGGGAACGTTTCGATCCCTCCGCAATACCCGAAAGCACACGCTACTAGATGCTCTTCCCCTCCCTTTCCGATCATCGGAAGGGTCTGCTGCTGACAGCGATCGGCGGCCTGGCTCTTTCCATGGACATTCCACTCGTGCGCCTTGCTCACGGGGACATGTGGTCGATCCTCGGCGCGCGCAGCATCACGACCGTCGCCGTGACGCTCGTCGTGGTCTGCCTGATCAGATACTTCAAGGGAACATGGCCTTTGCTTATGCCCGGCAGGCACGGCCTTGCGACGGGACTGCTGTACGGCTGCTCGACGCTGACCTTCCTGCTTGCCGTCTTCAATACGGCAACGGCCAACGTGGTCTTCATCGTCGCGTTCAATCCGATGTTCGGCGCGCTTCTATCATGGGTGTTCCTCAAGGAACGCCCTTCGATATCCACGCTCGTCACCATGGTGGTGATGGTGTTCGGTGTTGGCTTGATCGTGCATGATGGATTGGCCGGCGGCCATGTCTTTGGTGATGCCATGGCGCTACTGAGCGCCTTTATCCTCGCCTCGGCGATAACGGTTGGCCGGGCATCACGCCGGGACATGGGCTTTGTGCCCCTGCTTGCCGCCGCCCTGCCCGCCATACTCGGCTTTGCGAATGCATTGCCGAGTGGGCTCGCCATAGAACATCCGGCCTGGATCATCCTCAATGGTGCACTTCTGATGCCCGTTGCCTTCTGGTGCTTAGCGACGGGACCACGCTATTTGTCAGCGCCCGAAGTCGGCATGTTCTATCTGCTCGAAACCATCCTGGCTCCGATCTGGATCTGGCTGATCTTCGCGGAAACGCCACCGACAATGACACTCATCGGCGGCACGATCCTGGTTTGCGCGATTATGGCGCACTCGCTTTGGATGGTTCGGAGGAAGCCTGTGCAGCAATCTCTGGCACATTGACCACCTGCATCGCCTCGAGTTCGCGCTCAAGCCCTTGCATCACGTGGACCCAGACCTGTCGCGTCTGCTCTTCGAACTGGCCCCATTCGGCGCACATTTCGTGTGAGAGTGTCAGCCGCGTGCCTTCGGCCAGTGGTTCGATGTCGATCTGGATTCGATCTGCGTTGTGGTCGTGCTCCGCTGCCGAGAAGCAGAAGACCATTCGCCGCGGCCGGCGCAATTCCAGAAACACGCCGTAATGCACCGCATCACCTGTCGGACGCCGGTCGATGACGAGAAAATGGCCGCCGACCTTCGGATCGATATCCGCGCGGATAACGCGGCCTTCGTCGCTCGCGAAGAGGAAGCGTTTTGCGATTTGCGGGTTCAGCCATGCGTCATAGACGGCGCAGGGCGAGGCATTGAAAGTA
This sequence comes from Rhizobium sp. 3T7, assembly GCF_020166565.1. Taxonomy (NCBI): domain Bacteria; kingdom Pseudomonadati; phylum Pseudomonadota; class Alphaproteobacteria; order Hyphomicrobiales; family Rhizobiaceae; genus Rhizobium; species Rhizobium sp. 3T7. The sequence goes on along the minus strand of NZ_JAIQXS010000011.1, from coordinate 141,007 downwards.
TGCGCAACGTTCAAGGTGATGGTATTGCAAGCACTCATCAACATTCCTCCGTGATCGGACATGACGCTCTCGCTGAAGCGCCACATTCGATCATTCCGTCCGCCTGCGGAATGATGTCTGTCCATGTTGTGATTACAGGGCAGAGGTAGAGGAGTTGCCTCGCCCGCCAAGAGCCAGGCACGGATTTATTTTCGCCTTAGCCGGCAAACTTGCCGCTGCGCGGGAAGCCCTTCGGAACGGTGCGGCCGGCTGTCGCGCGATCAGCGAGCCATTCGGCAAGCTCATCCTTGTTCTTGGTGAAGGTGCGGCCGGCGCTGTCTTCCCAGATGAGGCCGTCAGCGATCGCGAAGCAGCGCACGTCAGAGATGCCGCCATCCTTGTAGCGCTGCAGGCGAACGCCCTTGCCGCGACCCATTTCCGGCACCTGCGCCAGCGGGAAGACGAGCAGCTTGCGGTTTTCGCCGACGACGGCGACATGATCACCGCTGACGGGAACGATCAGCTTCGTCTCATCAGGCATGGAGACGTTCATGATCTGCTTACCCTTGCGGGTATTGGCCACCATGTCGGTCTCGGCAACGACGAAGCCGTTGCCCGCCGTCGAGACGATCATCTGCTTACGCGCCGAATCATGCACGAAGGCGGTCAGAACGTCCTGATCGTTCTCCATGTCGATCATGATGCGCAGCGGCTCACCGTGGCCACGACCGCCAGGCAACTTGTCGCCGCCAAGAGTGAACGCCTTGCCGCCAGTCGTGATGATAAGGATCTTGTCGGTCGTCTGCGCCGGGAAGGCAACCTTCAGCCCATCGCCCTCCTTGAAGGTCAGGGTCGCGGTGTCGGAGATGTGCCCCTTCAGCGCGCGGATCCAACCCTTTTCGGAGACGACGACCGTAATCGGTTCCTTCTCGATCATCGCCTGCTGGATGGCCTGCTCGTCGGCCTCGGGTGCATCGGCGAACTGGGTGCGGCGGCGGCCGAGCTCGGTCGCCTTCGCGAACTTCTTCTTTACCTCGCCGATTTCCCACGCGACGGTCTGCCACTGCTTTTCTTCCGACGCCAGCAGGGCTTCGATTTCGCCCTTTTCCTTAGTGAGTTCGTCGAACTCGGTGCGGATTTCGAACTCCTCAAGCTTGCGCAGCGACCGCAGACGCATGTTCAGGATCGCTTCAACCTGGTTGTCGGTCAGCGACCAGCGCGCGATCATCACCGGCTTCGGCTCGTCCTCTTCGCGGATGATGCGAATGACCTCGTCGATATTGAGATAGGCGATGAGCAGGCCGCCGAGGATTTCGAGGCGCCGGTCGATGGCGGCGAGGCGGAAGCGCGAGCGGCGTTGCAGCACCTCGCGGCGGTGGTCGAGCCACTCCTTGAGCACGTCGTTCAGAGCCATGACGCGCGGGATGCGGCCCATGGAGAGGACGTTCATGTTCAGCGGGAAGCGGCTTTCCAGCTCCGTCAGCTTGAACATGGATTCCATAAGGATCGTCGGATCGACCGTCCGGTTCTTCGGCACCAGCACGACGCGGACGTCCTCGGCGGACTCGTCGCGGATGTCCTCGAGCAGCGGCAGTTTGCGCGCCAGCAGCAGTTCGGCGATCTTTTCGATCAGGCGGGACTTCTGCACCTGGAACGGAATTTCGGTGACGACGATCTGGTAGCCGCCGCGGCCGAGATCCTCAGTCTCCCACTTGGCGCGTGTGCGGAAACCGCCACGGCCGGTCTTGTAGGCTTCGATGACGCTTTCACGGCCATCGATGATGATGCCGCCAGTCGGGAAGTCCGGCCCGGGGATGAACTCAACCAGCTTTTCGACCGAAGCATCAGGATGCTTGATGAGGTGAAGTGCTGCATCGCATAGCTCGTGGACATTGTGCGACGGAATGGACGTCGCCATGCCGACCGCAATACCGGACGAACCGTTTGCAAGCAGGTTCGGGAAGGCGCCCGGCAGGACGACCGGCTCTTCGTCTTCTTCGTTGTAGGTCGGCCGGAAATCGACGGCATCCTGCTCGATGCCGTCGAGCAGCAGACCCGCGACCTCGGTCATACGCGCTTCGGTATATCGGTAGGCCGCGGCACTGTCGCCGTCGATGTTGCCGAAGTTGCCTTGCCCGTCGACGACAGGATAGCGCTGCGAGAAATCCTGCGCCAAACGCACCAGCGCATCGTAAACTGACTGGTCGCCGTGCGGATGGAACTTACCTATGACGTCGCCGACGATACGGGCGCATTTCTTGAAGGCGGAATTGGGCCGGATGCCCATTTCACTCATGGCGTGAATGATACGGCGATGGACCGGCTTCAGGCCGTCGCGCACATCCGGAAGAGCGCGGTGCATGATGGTCGATAGCGCATAGGCAAGGTATCGCTCTTCGAGCGCTGCCTTCAGATCGACCGGAAAGATACTGTCATCGTCTCCGCCAGAGGGCGGCAAAATCTCTTGTCCCATATGTCCTGACTAGCCGAGAAGACCCTCTTGAGCAAGGATTCGGGGCATTCCGGCTGTGGACGAAGTCTTGGGGGCACAGGAAAAGAATGGCTTGAGACACTTTGCCTGAATTTGGTCGTTGTTTCGTTCTCCCTTCAACACAAATTTAGAAATCCGCAAATATAACCCGCGATCGAACCACAGTAGACCGGCAGCGAATTGAGCCGTCGCTACACACCGCCACCAGGGGACCCCAGATGACTTTTTACCGGACGACACGGCTAATGCTTTCGGGCGTTGCCTTTCTTTCTCTCGCCGGCTCGGCTTTCGCGCTCGACGGCCAGGATCTGCTGAAGAAGATCAATGCCGCCTATAGCCAACAGGGCGGCACGATCGTTGCCGATAGCGTCAACGTCGACGGTACGACCGTGATACTGAAGAAGGCGAGCTTCAAGGCAAACAGCGGTGAAGCTGTGTCGATCGGCGACATCACGATGACGGGTGTCGAAGCCGACGACGACGGCGGCTACTACGTCGAGGAAGCGTCCTTCCCGAATGTCAGCGCCACCAATGAGGGCGCGACCTTCACGGCGACCGATCTGACGCTTGGCGGTATTTCGATCCCTGCCGATCCGAAGGGCGATGGGCTCGACTCCATGCTGCTCTATGAGAACGCTCACAGCGGTCCTGTGAAGGTTGTCCAGAACGGCGCGGAATTATTCTCGATCGCCGAAAGCGACGTCAACCTGACGCTGCGCGAAGACGAGTCCGGCTTCGACTTCGATGGCGCTTTCAAGGGCCTGAAGGCCGATCTCAGCAAGGCAAGCGACGCGCAGAGCAAGGATGCGATCGACAAGCTCGCACTTCAGCACATCCAAGGCGACATCACGATGAAGGGTGCCTGGGAGCTGACGCCCGGCACGATCGACGTTTCCGAATTCGCGTTCGACTTCAACAACATCGGCAAGCTGAACCTCGCTTTCAAAATCTCCGGCTACACCATGCCTTTCTTGAAGTCGCTGCAAGAAGCCGCCAAGCAGGCCGAAGCGAACCAGAACAAGGAAGAAGCGCAGCAGGCTCTCGGCCTCTCGATGCTCGGACTGATGCAGCAGCTGTCGTTTGAAAGTGCCCAGATCCGCTTCGATGACGCTTCCATCACCAAGCGTGCGCTCGACTACGCCGGCAGCCAGCAGAACATCTCCGGCCAGCAGATGGCGGATTCGCTGAAGGCGATGACGCCGATCATGCTGGCGCAGCTCAACATTCCGGAGCTTCAGAACGCCATATCGGCGGCCGTCAATACGTTCCTCGACGACCCGAAGAGCCTGACGCTTGCCGCTGCTCCGGCAAAGCCTGTACCGTTTCCGATGATCATGGGTGCTGCGATGGGCGCACCGAACACGCTGCCGCAGGTTCTCGGCGTGAAGGTCTCGGCCAACGATTGATCGGCCAAGCTTGACTACTTGGAAACCCGGCGCGCCGTTGCCCGCTGGGTTTTCTACTTGGTAGCGAGGTGACCGCTGACCGTCACGTTGCTGGACGCGATCTGGAGCCTCGCAGAAATCAAAGGAAGCCGGCGAAATCGATCGCCGGCTTTTATTCATTCAGTAAGCCCGCTTAGTCCTTCTTGACCGGCGGGATCGGGCGGATCGCCAGTTCACGCAGCTGCGTTGGCGTTGCCGGAGTCGGTGCGCCCATCAGCAGATCCTGGGCCTGTTGGTTCATCGGGAACAGCGAGATTTCGCGCAGGTTCTTGGCGCCGACAAGCAGCATGACGATGCGGTCGATACCGAAGGCCATGCCGCCATGCGGCGGTGCGCCGTACTGGAAGGCGCGGTAGAGGCCGCCGAACTGCTCCTCGACCTCGGCCTGCGACTTGCCGGTCAATTCAAAGGCCTTGACCATGACTTCCGGCAGCTGGTTGCGGATCGAGCCCGAGGCGATCTCGAAGCCGTTGCAGACCATGTCGTACTGGAAGGCCTTGATCGACAACGGATCGGCGCCGTTGAGCGCTTCCATGCCGCCCTGCGGCATCGAGAACGGATTGTGGGCGAAATCGATCTTCTTTTCGTCTTCCAGCCATTCGTAGAACGGGAAATCGACGATCCAGCAGCATTCGAAGCGATCGCGATCGACGAGGTTCAGTTCCTCGCCGGCCCGAGTGCGGGCTTCCCCGGCGAACTTGTAGAACTTCGTGGGGTCGCCAGCGACGAAGAAGCAGGCGTCACCGTCATCGAGACCGAGCTGGCTACGGATCGCGTCGGTGCGCTCCTCGCCTATGTTCTTGGCAAGCGGACCAGCACCTTCGAGCTTCTCGCCCTCCTTGCGCCAGAAGATATAGCCGAGACCCGGTTGCCCCTGGCTCTGCGCCCAGGCGTTCATGCGGTCGCAGAAGGCGCGCGAGCCGCCGGTCTTGGCCGGAATAGCCCAGACCTCGACCTTCGGGTTCGACGCGATCATGTTGGCGAAGACCTTGAAGCCTGAGCCATCAAAATGCTCGGTCACAGCCTGCATCTCGATCGGGTTGCGCAGGTCCGGCTTATCGGAACCGTACTTGCGGATTGCCGTCTCATAAGGAATACGCGGGAACTTCTCAGTCACTGGCTTGCCATCGGCGAACTCGACGAAGATGTCACGAATGACCGGCTCCATGGTGTTCCAGACGTCTTCCTGTTCGACGAAGCTCATTTCGAGATCGAGCTGGTAGAATTCGCCCGGCAGGCGGTCGGCGCGCGGGTCTTCGTCACGGAAGCACGGGGCAATCTGAAAGTAACGGTCGAAGCCGGCGACCATCAGCAGTTGCTTGTACTGCTGCGGCGCCTGCGGCAGCGCGTAGAACGTGCCAGGATGAATGCGTGATGGCACGAGGAAGTCGCGTGCGCCTTCCGGCGATGAAGCCGTCAGGATGGGCGTCGTGTATTCGGTGAAGCCGATATTGCCCATCTCGCGGCGCATGGCCGAAATGACCTGCGTGCGCTTGACGATATTCTTGTGCAGCGTCTCGCGGCGCAGATCGAGGAAGCGGTACTTCAGGCGCACATCTTCCGGATAATCCGGCTCGCCGAAGACCGGCAGCGGCAGTTCCTTGGCAGCGGAGAGAACTTCGATCTCCTGCGCGTAGAGTTCGATCTCGCCGGTTGCCATGTTCTTGTTGACGGTGTCTTCCGTACGAGCCTTCACGAGGCCGTCGATGCGAATGACCCATTCGCCGCGCACCAGTTCGGCCTGCTTGAAAGCGGGCGAATCCGGATCGGCAACGACCTGGGTGATGCCGTAGTGGTCGCGCAGGTCGATGAAGAGAACGCCGCCATGGTCGCGAACACGATGGACCCAGCCGGAAATCCGGACATTGGCGCCGACATCCGACTTGCGGAGGGCTGCACATGTGTGGCTGCGGTAACGATGCATCATCTCAATTCCCGGTATCTGGCTAAAGACGGCAGCAAGGGGCTCTGATGGCTCTCCCGCACCGACAAGAAAATCGGGCGGAAAAGCGCATGGACGGCCTGATTTGTCAAGGGTTGGCGCGTAGGGCACGTGCGTTGCGAAGGCTTTATGGCCAGCATGCAACCGTGTCACCGGGAAAAGCCATGCGGCAGTTTGGCAACCTCGCACCATATTGCTGAAGCTTGCGGTCAACTTTAAAGAGGAACGCTATCATTTTCTCGGAGCCTCCACATGCCCCTCCTCACTCGCCGCAATCTCCTGAAAGCCTCTGCCGTCGCAGGTGCATATGGCGTCGGTGTCGGGATCGCGGGGAAGTTTGGGCTGGCGGAAGCAGCCTCCGAGCCGCAGGTCTTGAAAGCAGTGAAGACGACGGCCAGCATCACGGATGCCGGCGTCACGAAAGACATCATGACCTGGGGTGACGGCGGCATGCCGCCGGTATTGCGGATGACCAAGGGCAAGCCCTATATGGCACGGCTGACGAACGCGCTCGACGAGCCGACGACGATCCACTGGCACGGTTTGAGAATCGCCAACAAGATGGACGGCGTGCCGTTCATGACGCAGCCTTACGTCTATACCGGCGACAGCTTCGATTATGTCTTCACGCCGCCGGATGCTGGCACCTTTTGGTATCATCCCCATTGCAACACGCTCACGCAGATGGGCCACGGCATGACTGGTGTTCTCGTGGTCGAGGATCCAGCCGACCCGACATTCGATGCCGAAGTGGTGCTCAATCTGCGCGACTGGCGCCTCGGCGGCGACAGCCAATTCATTGCGGCCTTCCGCCCGCGCGACGCGGCAAAGACCGGTACTTACGGAACGGTCAGGACCGCGAACTGGCACCAAGAGCCGCACTATGATGCGCCGGCCGGCGGCCTCATCCGGCTACGGATTGCCGTGACCGACGTTACCCGCATCTTCTCACTGAAGATGGAAGGGGCTGAGGCGACGGTCATCGCAATCGACGGCAATCCCGTACCAAAGTGTTTTCCGCTCGATCTGCTGCTGATCGGCCCCGGCCAGCGCCTTGATCTCGCCGTGCGGATGCCGGACAGTGAGGGTGCCGTTGCCACGCTTGAAGATATCAGGGGCACAACACCGAAGACGATCGCCAAGCTTAGGGCTGTCGGGACGTCGTTGAAGCGGAATGTCGGCGACCTTGTTTCGCTTGGCGAAAACCCGGTCGCCAAGCCCGACCTCTCTGCGGCACAGAAGATTCCGCTCATTCTCAGCGCCACGGCCGAAAGCGCGCCTGCCGACAGTATCTGCGGCACCCTCGGCTACAGCTTTTGGGCCATCAACAAGGTGCCGTGGCCGGGCGACACCGCGGACCCGACCGCGCCGCTGGCGGAACTGAAGCTCGGCAAGAGCTACATTTTGCAGCTTGAGAACGTGACGCCGCATGCCCATCCCATCCACCTGCACGGGATGAGTTTCACCGTCCTGTCGTCATCGACGCGGGAGGTCATGCCACTCGTTAGCGACACCTATCTCGTACAACCAGACGAGAAGGTGCAACTCGCCTTCGTGGCCGACAATCCCGGCGACTGGGTGCTGCATTGCCATATCATAGAGCATCAGAAGACTGGCATGACCAGTTATGTCAGAGTTGTTTGACGGGTCTTTACGGGTTCTAGTTGACTTATCCGGCCGAAAGGAGAAGGAAGGTTCAACTATGTCTATCCTGCGAATGAATTGAGATGATCGAAACAACCGCCGATTTGGAGGCGGCCTGCAAAGAGCTGGCCAAGTCAGAATTCATTACCATCGACACCGAGTTTCTCCGAGAAACAACATTCTGGCCGGAACTTTGCCTGATCCAGATGGCAAGTCCGACAATGGACGTGCTGGTCGATCCGTTGGCGAAGGGTCTCGACCTCAAGCCATTCTTTGAACTGATGGCCAATCCTGCCGTTTTGAAAGTCTTTCATGCCGCGCGCCAGGATATCGAGATCATCTACAACCGCGGCGGCCTCATCCCGCACCCGATTTTCGACACGCAGGTCGCCGCGATGGTTTGCGGCTTCGGAGACTCCGTCTCGTACGATCAGCTCGTCAGTCGCACCAAGGGTGTTCAGATCGACAAGTCTTCGCGCTTCACCGACTGGAGCCGCCGGCCGCTTTCGGAAAAGCAGCTTGACTACGCGCTTGCCGACGTGACGCATCTGCGCGACGTCTATCTCTATCTCAAAGCCGAGCTCGAACGCGAAGGCCGCTCGTCCTGGCTTCGGGAGGAGATGGATATCCTCGAGGCCCGCGAGACCTACGACATGCATCCGGACGATGCTTGGCAGCGGTTGAAAATGCGCCTGCGCAAGCCCCAGGAACTTGCCATTCTGAAATATGTGGCCGCCTGGCGCGAGCGCGAGGCGCGCTCCCGCAACGTGCCGCGCTCGCGCGTGCTGAAGGATGACGCGATCTACGAGATCGCCCAGCAGCAACCGAAGGACGCCGAAGCGCTCGGCCGCCTACGAACGATCCCCAAGGGTTGGGAGCGATCGGCAGCCGGCATCGCCGTCGTCGAAGCCGTCAATGCCGCACTCGCCTTGCCGAAGGCCGAGATGCCGCATGCTCCACGACAGACGCAGCCGCCGGAAGGTGCTGCCGCTGCCGCCGAGCTGCTGAAGGTCCTGTTGAAGCTGATCTCGGAAAAGCATGGCGTCGCCCCGAAGGTGATCGCCAACAGCGAAGATCTCGACCGTATCGCGGCGGAAGGCGAGAAGGCCGAAGTCGCAGCGCTGCATGGATGGCGGCGGGAGCTTTTCGGTGAGCCGGCGCTGCAGCTCATCCAGGGCCAGGTTGCTCTCCGCTTCGTTGGCAAGAAGGTCGAGACGGTGGCGCTCTAGGCGCCATCAAGCCGACTTTTTTGCGCGCGCAGTTATCTCCAGATCGATTCGGTCCAAGGAAACTGACGCAGCGCCTTTCGGAAACAATCAGCGTTTCCTATATGCCCTAGGTATCCCCGACGGACAGGTACCGCGAAAAGGACTACATGAGGGAAATATCTCCGGTCCAGAACTGGCTGTTGATCGCGCTTGTCATAGCCGCGAGCGGTGTATTCTATGATATGCGCTTCTACGGCGGCCATCCGTTTGTCGGCGCGACCTTTGCGCTGTTCATCGGCATGCCGATCATCGCCTTCGAGCGCAAGGTGATCCTGCGCGGCCTTTACCGGCGCATGCAGGCATTGCCGACGGTGACGTTCTTCCTCGCTGAGATCTTCGTCTACGAGATCCTGATGAGCGTTGGATTTGCGGTTGCCGGCCTCTCGATGTGGTGGCTCGGAGCCTTTCGCCCAGCATCGTGGGTCGATGCCGTTATCCTGCCATTCGACGCCTTTCTTTATGCCCTCGCCGTGTGTGCGCTTATCATCTTCGTGCTACGTATCCGCGAACTGCTGGGCCGCGACATCTTCATCAGCATGCTTTTCAGCCGTTACCGGAAGCCGATCAGCGAGGAGCGCGTCTTCTTGTTCATCGATCTGGTGGATTCGACCTCCTTTGCCGAGAAGCATGGCGATCTCCGAGCCCAACAGATGCTGAGTTCCCTGTTTGCGTCGTTCGCCGAGCCGGTCCGGAAGTACAAGGGCACCATCGATGACTACGTGGGTGACGCCGCGATCATCAGTTGGCCGTTGGAGCGTGGGATCACGTACGGCCGATGCGTGAACTGCATCTTCGATATCATCAGCGCGATAGAGGCGGACGCCGAGAACTGGCTGAAGACATTTGGTCAGGTCCCTCGCCTGCGCGCCGCCTTGCATGGCGGTACGGTTATTACGGCCGAAATCGGCGTCGACCATCATAAGATCACCTACTTCGGCGACACCGTGAACACCACATCCCGGCTTGAATCGCTCTGCAAGAGTTTGAACCGATCGGTTCTCATCTCAAGCGACCTCGCCCAGCGGATCAAGATGCCGGAGACGATCTCGGCCGAGGATCTTGGAAGCCACGCCGTCAAGGGCCGCGGCCAGAGCCTCGGCGTCATCGCGCTCGCCAAGGCAGACAACCGCAAGGCGTCACCAAAGCTTCACGCAAGCGTCAACGCGCCGACATGAAAGCATTGCTAATCGAGACCCGCATTCCAATCCTTGGGGGTTTCGATGAAAAATACTCTTCTTGCTTCCGTTTCATTTGTTCTTTTGGTCACCGGTTTGGCTGCGGCCGGCCAGCAGGAATTTCCAGCCACGCTCGCAGGTCAAGCCATTCTGCCGGCCAACACGCTCGTCGCGGCTCCAGCCGATACGCCTGAGTTCCTCAAGCACTCGGGCAAGTTCACGACCGCCGACCGCAAGCGCACCGAAGCGCTCGGCACGGTTCCCGGCAAGGACGGCGCTCGCGTCACCGATCTGAAGCTGCCTTTCGACGGTCAACCAATTCAGGGCTTCTCCGGCATCAAGACCATGCCGGATGGCACGTTCTGGACGCTCTCCGACAACGGCTTCGGCTCGAAGGCGAACTCCAGCGACGCGATGCTCTTCCTGCATCAGGCAAAGTTCGACTGGCAGACGGGCAAGGTCGAGGTCGTCAAGAACCTCTTCCTCTCCGACCCCAGCAAGAAGGCTCCTTTCCCGATCGTTCTGGAAGGCGCTGAGAAGCGTTATCTCACAGGCGCGGATTTCGACATCGAATCCGTGCAGCCTGTGGCCGATGGCTTCTGGGTCGGCGACGAGTTCGGACCCTATATCCTCAAGTTCGACACGGAAGGCCGCCTGACCGACGTGATCTCGACCAGTGTCGACGGCAAGCCGGTTATGTCGCCCGACAATCCGGTGCTCTCCGTTCCGGCAAATCCGATCGCCAAGATGCCTGTCTTCAACCTCAAGCGCTCGGGTGGCTTCGAAGGTCTTGCAATGTCGAAGGATGGCAGCAAGCTCTACGGCCTTCTGGAAGGCGCGATCTATCAGGACGACGGCAAGATGGAGTCGGTCGACGGCCATACCGCCATCCGCGTCATCGAGTTCGACACTGCCTCCAAGAGCTGGACCGGCCGCAGCTGGTTCTACCCCTTCGAGGACAAGGGTGTTTCGATCGGCGACTTCAACATGCTCGACGACACGACCGCGCTCGTCATCGAACGCGACAACGGCGCCGGCACGAAGGATAAGGCTTGCGCCGATCCCAAGCAGCCGAAGCCGGAGTGCTTCGAGGCACCGGCCCACCTCAAGCGTGTCTACAAGATCGAGTTCAACGACGCCAACGTCGGCAAGTCTGTTCGCAAGATCGGCTACATCGACCTCCTGAACATCAAGGACCCGGACAACAAGAAGAAAGCTGGTGGCAAGGATGGCATCTACGACATGCCGTTCGTGACGATCGAGAACGTCGATCGCGTCGATGCCACCCATATCGTCGTCGGCAACGACAACAACCTGCCCTTCTCGGCGGGCCGCGCTGTCGACAAGGCCGACAACAACGAGTTCAGCCTGCTCGAAGTCGGCGAGCTCCTGAACGCGAAGTAAGTTTACGCTCGTAAGGAAGGCTCCGCTCGAAGGAGCGGGGCAGCAGACACCAGATTCGGTTGGGCGTTCGAAAATTCGGACTACCGCTCTGTTGCGCCCTTTCCAGCGAGAATGTGATCTCGGAATTTAGCAATCCGCGTCGTTCGCGTTTCCGACTTTTTCACCCCGTTGAGATTGATCACGTAGCTTTTCTGCCGGCCGGGCGTCAGCTCGTGAAAAGCCTCGGCAAGTTCAGGGTCGGAATCCAGGGCCTCCACCAACTCGTCAGGAAGTTCTATTTGGCTTTGCTCTTTAGGCGGCTTAATGCCTGCCTCCGCATAGCCCATCGCTTCCTTCAAGTAGGACCGGATGACGGGTTCCATCTTTGCTACCTGTGCATTGCTTACAAAACGGAGCATGTCGGGATGTTGAGTGTTCGATCCCTGCTTCTCAAGCACGCCTTCGGGATCCTTCATCAGTGCGGCGTTAAAGAAACTTGCGCGAAAATCGCCGCGGAAGGCACCGAGTATCACGATATTGCGGCCTTCGTGCATGTAGCAGGGATGCGCCCATTTTACCGTCTCGACAAGGCCCGCATCGCGACAGATGCGGCGAAGTTCGTTTAGGCCGTCAATCCATTGCCGTGTCGAACAGTCCGGTGTCGCAAACCGCTCGCAGCGTCCGCATCCTTTCGTAAAAAAGTCCTCAATATCCGTGATCATGTCTCTCGCCCAAATTTCGCTCGTGATGTTGGTTGCAAGCATACCGAACCAATACGTCAACTTAGGGACGAAATTTGTGGGAATGCGCCATAAGCGATCAACAAAGTCGTCGGGTTGTTCGCGGCGGTGTGCCTTGGTCAAGCACGAAGCGCTACTCGAAGCGGAAAGCCAAGCGCTTGTTGGTGAGCCTGGACAACTGTTGCAGGCGGCCGTCAAGGCGCTCACCAGCAAAGTCGCTGTACTCCGCCGGAACCACGAACTCCAGGTCCAGATCGGGATTGGACGACTTCTGGAAACTCAGGTTGCGGACCACGCCCGGCATGGATGCCGAGAAGAGGTAGACAACCCGCAGCATTCCGCCGAGCAGCTTGGCGCGCTCGACATATTGCGGTGTAGCGATCGTTGCCAACGGCCCCGTCGCGCCGTCATCATGCGGCCCTTCGAACCGGTAGTAGTTGGTGAGCGCGATGAATGCCCGGCCGGGATGGCTGATGCCGACGAAGGACGAATGGGCAATGATGTTCAGTGCCTGCAAGCCGCGATAGTCGGGATGTGCGCGCCAGCTGATGTCGGCGAGCAGGCATGCGGCCTGACGATAGCGCGCCTCTTCTTTCGTCTCGGTGACGCCGAAATAGGGCATCATCCGACCGGTCCACTCCGCCAGTTCTCTGGCATGCTCCGGCGAACGGGCACGGAGAATGGCAAGCTCGCCCGCCGCGGCTAAGAGTGGATCGCTGCGGCGCTCGCTCTCGGAAAGCAATGAATAGAGGTAGCCTTCGCGCACGCCCTGCCCCGAAAACGAGATAACAGAGGGGTTCATCGCACTCAGGACTTCCTTCATGGCGACCGCGCCGAAGGGAAGCAACGCGCGGCGATGCTTCGAGACGGCCAACCATGCAGGATCTCTCGAGTCCCTGGCGATCTCCACCTGATCGAGGAACTGCATCATCGCCTCGAGCGAAACCTCGTAACCCTGCATCATGTGCAGCGGATACTGTGTCAATTCCATGTGCAGCTTTGCGATGTTTCGCCAGGTGCCCCCCACGGCGTAGAAGGTGCGCCCAGCGCCCTTCGCCAAAAGCTTGGAGCTTGTTCTCACATGCTTGCGGGCAAACGTGCGGGCCTTCTCCATCGAGCCGCCGGCATATTCGGACAGGCGAAGGCCGCCAAGCGGCAAGGTTACGCCGTTGCCGATTTCCTTGCCCTTGATATCAATCAGTTCGAGCGAACCGCCGCCCAGGTCACCAGCAATACCGTCCGGCTCATAGAAGCCGCTGACAATGCCGAGGGCGGAGAACTTCGCCTCTTCTTCACCGGAGAGAACGCGGACCTTACGCTGCAGAATTGTTTCTGCCTGATGGATAAAATCCGGTCCATTTGATGCTTCGCGGGCAGCCGCGGTCGCCAGCACGAACATGGTGGCAGCGCGCGCCTGATCGGACAATGCCTTGAACCGGTGAAGAGCGGCCAGCGCCCGCTCGACGCTCGCCTCGTCCATCTTGCCGGTCAGCGCAATGCCCCTGCCGAGCCCGCACAACACCTTTTCGTTGAAAAGGATCGTCGGCGAACGGGACATACCTTCATAGATGACCACACGGATCGAGTTCGACCCGATATCGACAACGGAGACCGGGGCAATCCCTGGAAGGCGCCCCTGGGCTTCTGATTCAACCATGCAGGTCCAATATTACTTGTTGTTTCGGCCGGAAAGCAGGCCGGCGATCAGCTTGGGCGCACTGGATTTCAAGGCTTCGCCACGGCCGGACAGACTGGGGTTGGTCATGAAATACTGCTGCGCGTTGAACGGCTCCTCGCCCTTGCGCACCTCCATGCGCCTAGACGTACCGTCGGGCAATATCTCGTAGCTTTGCTGATTGTCAATGATATTGCCGAGCATAATCTGTGAGAGAACCTGCTCGTGGACCGTCGGGTTCGTCAGTGGAACCAACGTCTCCACACGGCGATCGAGATTGCGCGGCATCATGTCGGCCGAGCCGATATAGACCAACGCCTTGTCTGACGGCAGCCCGTGACCATTGCCGAAGCAGAAGATGCGGCTGTGCTCCAGGAAGCGACCGACGATCGACTTCACACGGATATTGTCGGACAGACCGGGTACCTGCGGGCGCAGGCAGCAGATACCTCGAATGACGAGATCGATCTCGACCCCGGCGTGGCTCGCCGTATAGAGCGCATCGATGATCTCTGGATCGACCAGAGAATTCATCTTCATCCAGATCGCGGCTGGCGCACCGCTCTTGGCATGCCTGATCTCTTCGTCGATATGGCGAAGGATACGCGAACGCAGCGTGTACGGCGACACGGCGAGCTTCATGCTCTCCTCCGGTTCGCCGTAGCCAGTAATGAAGTTGAAGATATTCGCCATGTCGTGGGCGATCACCGGATTGCAGGTGAAGAAGGACAGGTCGGTGTAGATCTTCGCGGTGATCGGATGGTAGTTGCCGGTGCCGAGGTGGCAATAGGTTCGCAGCTTGCCCTCCTCGCGGCGCACGACCATCGACATCTTCGAATGCGTCTTCAGTTCGATGAAACCGAATACGACCTGCACGCCGGCGCGTTCAAGGTCGCGCGCCCAGCGGATATTTGCTTCTTCGTCGAAACGGGCCTTCAGCTCCACCAGGGCGGTAACCGATTTGCCTGACTCAGCGGCATCGATCAGCGCGCGGACAATCGGGCTGTCGTTCGAGGTGCGGTAGAGCGTCTGCTTTATCGCCAGGACGTCAGGATCGCGCGCAGCCTGGAGCAGGAACTGAACCACCACATCGAAAGATTCATAGGGATGGTGGACAACCATGTCCTTTTCGCGGATTGCCGCAAGGCAGTCCCCGGCATGCTCTCGGACACGCTCGGGAAATCGCGCATTGTAGGGCGGAAACCGGAGATCCTCACGCGGCGCTTTCGTGATCTCAGACAGCGTATTCAGGGCCAGCAGTCCGGGCAGAACGGCGACGCGATTTTCCGGAACACTAAGGGCCTGAACAACGAACTGGCGCAGCGACGCGGGCATCTCCGAATCGGTCTCGATACGGATCACCGATCCACGGCGACGGCGCTTCAGCGCCGTTTCGAAAAAGCGCACAAGGTCTTCGGCTTCTTCCTCGACTTCGATATCGCTGTCGCGAATGATCCGGAATGTGCCGGAGCCCTGCACTTCGTAGCCAGGATAGAGCCGGTGAATGAAGACATTGGCGACGTCCTCAAGCGTGATGTAGCGAATCGTATTGCGATCGTCCGGCAGGCGAACGAAGCGATCGAGCGCCGGCGGCAAGCGCAACAGCGCCGTCATCGGCTCGCGGCCGTTCTTGCTGACGAGCTGCAGGCCGATCGAAAAGCCAAGGTTCGGGATGAAGGGGAACGGATGCGCCGGGTCGATCGACAGCGGCGTCAACACCGGGAAGATCGCCTGCTCGAATTCTGTCGCCAGCCACGCGCGATCGGATTCGCTGAGGGCTCCCGGGCGTACGATCAGGATATCTTCTTTGGCGAGATATTGTTGGAGCACGGCAAGCGATGCCTGCTGCTCCATCTGCAGATTGTCGATCTCCTGGAGAATGGCGTCGAGTTGCTCGGCCGGCGTCTTGCCGTCGGGCGTGCGAACAACAATATTCTGGCGCACCTGCCCCTCAAGACCGGCGACGCGCACCATGAAGAATTCGTCGAGGTTTGCCGCCGAGATCGACAGGAAGCGGACGCGTTCAAGCAACGGATGCTCAGTGTTCAGCGTTTCTTCAAGGACACGGCGATTGAACTGCAACCATGAGAATTCGCGATTGATGAAGCGTTCAGGACTGGCGAGCAGTTCTTCCAGCGATGGCACAGTCTCGTTGGTTTCCGGAGTAGGTTCGTGATGCTCCGCGACTGCACTATCCATGGTCTGATTGTCCCGTTTCATTCGCCCAGCGAATTATATCAGTTTCACGACAGAACTGTGACAGTCAATCCGCAGACTCCGAATTGCCCAATTCATTCAACACTTCAGCGGCGAGAGTTCGAGTAATCTTCGTGCCCCGAGAGAGGGCAAGTCGATCAAGCCTGTCCACAATCGTCTGGGCGGCGTTCAGCGACCGCTCCATCCGGTTGACTATATAGAGGACCAGTTTGTCATCAATATAAAGCTGGCGGTCAGCAAACAGCTTCACAATGACCTGTGACAGCAGTTCCTCGTCCGGTTCCCCGATCTCGACAACCGTCGCAGCCTTTAGACGCGAGCGCAAATCCGGCAGTTCTACCGGCCAGGACATCGGCCACAGGCGGCTTGTCATCAGAAGACTGTGACCATTTTCCCGCACGCTGTTTATCACATGGAAGAGTTCATTGTCGTCGAAGCCAAGCCGGTCGACATCCTCGAACAGCACCGGACCATTGGCGGCATCGATCGCCGCGTTGGCACCGGCCCTCGGATGAATATCGACGGCACCACTGTGATCTTTCCAGATGTTGGCCAGATGCGATTTTCCGGAGCCCACTGGACCGGCGAGGATCACGACGGGCGAAGGCCAGTGCGGCCAGGCATCGACGATAGAGACGGCAGCGGCAAGCCGTTCGGAGATCAACAGATCGTCGCGCCCGGTTGCCGCATCGTGCGAAAAGGCCAGGGGAAGCTGTTCGACGGCATTGCGCCTTGGACCAGCGTTCTTCACATCAGTCATTTGGGATCAGCTTTTGTCTTGCCGACCTGGCCATTCTTCGACCCGCCGGCATAAAGATCGCTCTCAAGGTAGCGTGAAAGCGCAAAACGGACAAGCACGCCGACCGCGGCAGCCGCCGGCACGGCGACCAAAAGGCCAACAAAGCCGAACAGCGCGCCGAAGGCAAAGAGCGCGAACATCAACCAAACAGGATGCAGCCCGACGCTGTGTCCCACCAGCTTTGGTTGCAGGATGTTGCCCTCCATGAACTGACCGCTGAAGAAGACCGCGAGCACCGCGCCGACCCAGATGTAGTCGGGCCAGAACTGAACGATAGCAACACCGACGGCAAGAACGAGGCCCACCAGCGAGCCAACATAGGGAATGAAGCTGATCATCCCCGCGAAGAGACCGATCAGCAGGCCGAAGTTCAAGCCGACCAGCGACAGGCCAACGGCATACCAGATGCCCAGGATGAGGCAGAGCGACCCCTGCCCGCGGATGAAACCGGCGATCGCCTGGTCGATCTCGCGCATGATCTGGTGGACATTGGCTACATAGTCGCGCGGAATGTACTGATCAACCTTTGCAATCATGCGATCCCAATCAAGCAGCATATAGAAGGCCACAACCGGCGTAACGATCATCAGCGAGATCACGTTGACGACGGCAAGACCCGAGCTCCAGACCTGACCAAAGAGGCCAGTCAGGAGTCCAAATCCCTGCGACAGGATTTCGGAGAAGTTGTTCTTGATCGTCCCGAGCTGGCTCCTCACCCAATCCGGCATGAGGGAGTTCTGCGACGTTGTAATGAATGTCTGCAACTGATCGATATAGCCCGGCAGGCGACCGGCAAAATCGCTGAACTGGCTCGCCAAAACCGGTATCAGGATCATCAAGGCCAGCACGATCACGACGATGAAGGCGATCAAGATGACGATCGTCGCCATCAGGCGGCTCAGCCCAAAGCGTTCCAGCCGGTCGGCGACCGGATCGAGGAAATAGGCGAGCGCCATCCCTGCGAGGAACGGCAGCAGGATCGAACTGAAGATGAAGAGGAAGCCGATGAAGAAGGCGAGCACGATCAGCCAGAAGATGACTTGGCGCTTCAGACCTGCCCCGCTAACCTGCTGTGGCATTACATTCCCCGCTGATCGACCGTCTTGATTTTCCGCATCGTCGCGATGCAACCTTTCGAGCACATAGGATGTGGCCGAGAGAATGGTCAACCCCGCCGCTGAAAATCCCGAAGGCCTGCGTGAAAACAGCGGGAAATTGGGGCTTTTTCCATGCAATCCCTTGCAAGTAGGCCCGTGTCATGCAATGGCGACCCGCATATTGAGGCGGTGACATTCCCGCCCCTGCACAGCCATCGGAGAGCAGCATGAGCCAGTCTGGAAAAAACGGCCTGACCTATAGCGACGCAGGCGTCGACATTGATGCCGGAAACCTTCTGGTGGAGAAGATCAAGCCCGCCGTGCGTTCGACGCGCCGCCCTGGCGCAGACGGAGAGATCGGTGGGTTCGGCGGCCTGTTCGACCTGAAGGCAGCTGGTTTCACCGATCCGGTTCTCGTCGCCGCCAATGACGGCGTCGGTACCAAGCTGAAAATCGCGATCGACGCCGATTTTCATGACACGGTCGGCATCGATCTCGTTGCCATGTGTGTCAACGATCTGGTCGTCCAGGGCGCCGAGCCGCTGTTCTTCCTCGATTACTTTGCCACGGGTAAGCTTGACCCCGACCAGGGTGCGGCGATCGTCGAAGGCATTGCTGCCGGCTGCCGCGACGCGGGCTGTGCGCTGATCGGCGGCGAGACGGCCGAGATGCCGGGCATGTATTCCTCCGGCGACTACGACCTGGCCGGCTTTGCCGTCGGCGCTGCCGAGCGTGGCCAGCTGCTCCCCTCGAGCGACATTGCCGAAGGCGACGTCATTCTTGGCCTTGCTTCCTCGGGTGTTCATTCCAACGGCTTTTCACTCGTGCGCAAGATCGTCGGGATTTCGGGCCTCGCCTGGGATGCCCCGGCACCGTTCGCGGAAGACAAGGGCCTTGGCGAAGCGCTGCTGACGCCGACGCGCATCTACGTAAAGCCGCTCCTGAAGGCGATCCGCGAAACCAAAGCCATCAAGGCACTGGCGCACATCACCGGCGGCGGCTTCCCGGAGAATATTCCGCGCGTTCTGCCGAAGCATCTGGCAGCCGAGATCGATCTTGCTGCCGTCAAGGTTCCGGCGGTGTTCTCCTGGCTTTCCAAGACGGGCGGCGTTGACGCCAAGGAAATGCTGCGCACCTTCAACTGCGGCATCGGCATGATCGCAGTCGTTTCGGCCGAGAACGTTGCGACCGTCACCGCCGCGCTCGAAGCTGAAGGCGAGACGGTCGTGGCGCTCGGCCGCATGATTGCCCGCGCCGAGGGTGCAGCCGGTACTCTCTACAAGGGTATGCTTGCCATATGACGACGCCGCGCAAACGCGCCGTCGTCTTCATCTCCGGCGGCGGTTCCAACATGATGGCGCTAGTCGCCGCGGCCAAGGCTGCCGACTATCCGGCAGAAATCGTCGGCGTCATCTCCGACAAGGCCGATGCCGGCGGACTTGCCAAGGCGGCAGCCGAAGGCATTCGGACATTCGCCTTCGTCCGCAAGGACTACGCCAGCAAGGAGGCGCACGAGGAAGCTATCTTTGCGGCGCTCGATCAACTGTCTCCCGACATCCTCTGCCTTGCCGGATACATGCGGTTGCTGAGCGGCACCTTCATCCAGCGCTACGAAGGCCGGATGATCAACATCCACCCGTCCCTACTTCCGCTCTTCCCCGGCCTGCACACCCATCAGCGGGCGATCGATGCTGGCATGCGAGTGACGGGATGCACCGTTCACTTCGTTACCGAAGGCATGGATGAAGGGCCAGTCATCGGCCAGGCGGCCGTGCCGATCCGCTCCGACGACAGTGCCGAGAGCCTAGCGGCGCGCGTGCTAACCGTCGAGCACCAGCTCTACCCGCAGGCGCTGCGGCTCTTTGCCGAAGGCAAGGTGCAGATGGACGGCGGCAAAGCCGTCAGCACAGGCGCCCTCGCCACGCCAGCGGAAAACGGCAAAGTCATTTCGATCATCGGCGAGCGCGGCTGAACTCAGGCGGCAAGCGCCCGCGGCTGATGCAGCGTACCATCGCTGTAGACGAAACGGCCCTTGCGGAACGTGGCGCGGATGCGGTGCACGTCACCAACCTCGACAACCACGAGATCCGCCTGCTGGCCGAGGGCGATCTCGCCTCGATCCAGAAGACCGGCCGAGCGGGCCGCATTGCGCGTCGCCATGGCGACGGCATGGGGCAGGCTCGTGCGATCGGCGATCTTGAAAATGCCAGGCACGAAGGCTGCGGGATGGTAATCGGCGGCGACAACCGTCAGCAGGCCGGCTGCCGCGGCGTCGAGCGCACTGAGATTGCCGGACATGGATTGTCCGCGTAGGGCATTCGGAGCCCCCATCAGCGTCCACAGACCCCGGCGACGCGCCTCTTCTGCCGCGGCAAGCGTCACCGGAAATTCGCTGATCGTGACGCCGAGATCGTGCATTTGCGCGACCTTTTCGGCGCTGTCGTCGTCGTGGGAGGCGAGCGAAAGCTTGTGTTTCAGGGCAAGATCGACGACCCGCTTCAGCTTGATCTCGATGTCCGGATTGTCGCGCATCTCGATGCGCTTGGTAACCATCTCGGCGGCCATCTGCTCGGAAATGGCGCGACGTTCAGCAATGCTCAGAATGTAGCTCTCGATGTTGTTGTACTGCCCCTGCCCTGGCGTGTGATCCGTCAGCGAAACCATGTCGACATGACCGGCATCGAGCAGCTTCTCGAGTGCGGGTGCGGCACCGAGGTTGGTGATCTCGTAGCGCGCATGAACGCGATGATCGATCAGCAGATCATCCTTAAGCCGGTTGATACCCTCGATGACGGCCGAGGTCGTCTCAAGCGAGCGGACATGACCGTAGACGCTCTCTGTCGCGAAGGAGACGGCGGCAAACGCCGTCGTGACGCCAGCCGCCGCCAGCTTCTTATCCAGTTCGTGAATGCTGAAATCGATCGGCATCGGCGCGTTCGGGCGCGGCGCGATCTCGCGTTCCACCATGTCGCCGTGAAGATCGACAAAGCCCGGCATCAGCAGGCGCCCGCCGCCATCGATGGCAGCACCGGCGACTGGCTCCGGCCGAACTTCAGCGATCGCGCCGTCCTCGACGCGCACCGAGCCGTGGCACACGATCTCATCTGGAAGGACAAGAGTAAAATTGCTGAGCCACATGGATCTGCTCCGAGAGGGTAATTGTGACAAGCCGGAGCGCATAGCGCTGATTCATGACATAGGTATGAACGCAAAGACAGTTGGTCATGTGGTTGATCAACTTCACGTCGAAGACTAACCTGCGAAGTCTCTGGGATCAGAAAATGACAATCAAAGTTAAAGTTGCAGAGGCGAAAACGTGCCTTTCAGAACACCTAACCCAGGTCGAGGCGGGGCAGGAGAACGAGATTTCACGCGGCAGCGTTCCTGTCGCCCGGCTGAGCAAGGTCGATGACCGCAACGAACGCGCCCAAGCCTTCCGCCTGCTTCGTATCGAGCGCGCAGAGCGTGCCAAGGCGAGCGCGGCGGAAATTCAGCAATGGCGGCTCGAAGGGCAGCGTTGATGCCATTTGTCGTGGACGCGTCCGTCGCTGCTGCATGGCTGCTGGACGAGGAAAATGTCGAGGCGAAAGCGGCGCTGTCTCTCCTGGAGATCGATGACGCGTTTGTGCCGGGTCTCTTTTGGCATGAAATGCGCAATATTCTACTCGTGGCGGAGCGTAATCGCCGGATCGCCAGCGAAGACATTCTGGGCTGCCTAGTGCGTCTGGAAATCTTGCCCCTGCGAACCATGTTCGACGATGATCACCAAACGATTGTTCGGCTTGCGCGAAGGCATCAACTATCGGGTTACGACGCTGCCTATCTGGCGCTCGCTTTGGCACAGGCTGTGCCGCTGGTCACAACTGATGCAAAGCTGAAACAAGCCGCCGCCGTGGAGCATTTGCGGCCGAATTCGCTCTAGAGCAACGTCTCGCTGTTCAATGTCGCCCACTGCAGCAGGATGATCGTCTTTGCGTCGACGATCTCGCCCTGCTCAATCATCGTCATCGCCTTGCTGAGCGGCACTTCCAGAACTTCGATATCCTCGTGTTCCTCGGCAAGTCCGCCACCGTTCGATACCCGATCGGTCGTATCGATCGATGCGGCGAAGAAGTGCAGCAGCTCCATGCTCGAGCCCGGCGAGCTGTAGGCCTTGAACAGGAAGCGCACGTCTTGAATGCGAAATCCGGTTTCTTCCATGGCTTCGCGGCGGATCGCGGCTTCCGGCTCATCGCCATCGAGCAGGCCCGCCGGCGCCTCGATGATCCAGGCCGGTTCATCATGAAGGTAGACCGGCAGGCGGAACTGCCGGACCAGGACAACCGTGTCCCGTTTGAGATCGTAGAGCAGGATCGTCGCTGCGGGTGTGCGATGATAGACCTCGCGCTGCAGTCGGTGTGTCTCGCCGTCGGAATCCGTGTAGTCGATCTGGAAGTCGCTGAGACGCGTCCATCCGCTCGAGAGCGTCTTTTCATCGACGATCTCGGCTTTTGCTTTGTCAAACTTCGTCATGCGGCATCCTTGCACAGCCAGACCTTGTTGTCGTGAACCGCCGCGCCGCCGTATGGCGCGACCGGATCTGCGCCAGTCAGCACGTTGATGCCTTCGCCATCGACATGCGCCTTGTTCGGCCAGAGACCTTCGGCGATCAACACGCCCGGCTTGACCTCATCGGTGATGCGCACGTGGATGCGCAGGTCACCACGACTGTTGCCGATCCGCACGAGGTCGCCATGCTCAATGCCGCCGGCGGCAGCATCGGTCGGATTCATCATCAGCTCCGGTCGCCCCTCTTTCTGGCGCGAGGTCTTCGTCTCCGAGAAACTCGAATTCAGGAAGTTGCGCGCCGGCGATGTTGCGAGCCGGAACGGATGCTCGGCATCCGCCACCTCAATGACATCCACCTGATCCGGGAACGACGGCAGTCGCTCGTGCGGGCCGAGAGCCCCGACGGCGGCTGGAGGTTTATTCGGCGCGGGACCGTTGACCCAGTCCGGCCGGAAATGGAACTTGCCATCCGGATGCGCGAATCCCTTGAGGAAATGTGCATCCTCGAAATCCGGCTGACGGTCGAACCATTTGTGTTCGAGGAAATGATCGTAGCCCGGCAGGTTGCTGGCCTCGAGAACCCGATCGATCATTTCGCGCGCGGTGAAGCCGAAGCCGGGGCGATCGGCGACGCCGAGCCGTTTGGCCAACTCCTCGATCACGAACAGGTTCGTTCGCACCGTCGATGGCGACTCGACCAACTTGGGACCGAGGAGGATGTGGTTCTGGCCACCAGCGCGGTAGATATCGTCATGCTCGACGAACATCGTTGCCGGGATGACGATATCGGCCATTTCGGCCGTCTCCGTCATGAACTGCTCGTGGACGGCGACGAAGAGGTCGTCGCGGGCAAAACCGCGCTTCACCAGCCGCTGCTCCGGCGCGATGTTCACCGGGTTGGTGTTTTGGATCAGCATGGCCGTGACCGGGCCGCGATGGCGCAGCGCGACGGCATCGCCTGTCAACGCACGGCCGATTTGCGACTGGTCGATCATGCGGATATCCGCATCCTTCATCGACTTGCCCGTCAGTTCCGCATTGTTCATGCGGAAGATATCGCCGTTCGAATGGAAGGCCCCGCCGCCTTCATATTGCCAGGAGCCGAGGACGGTGGCGATGGAGGCAGCGGCGTGCATGGCGACGGCGCCGTTACGCTGCCGCGTGAAGCCGTAGCCGAGGCGGAAATAGGTCTTCTTCGTCGTGCCGACGAGCCGTGCAAAGGCCTCGATCTCGTCCACGGACAGACCAGTGATGGCCGCAGCCCATTCCGGCGTTTTCGTTTTCAGATGCGCTTCAAGGCCGCCTGGATCGTCGGCGTATTTGGCCATGTAGTCGCGATCGGCGTGGCCGTCGCGGAAGGCGATATGCATGACCGCACAGGCAAGTGCCGCGTCCGTACCCGGCTTGACGATTAGCGCCATGTCTGCCTGCTTCATCGTCGGATTGTCGTAGATGTCGATGACGACGATCTTGGCGCCGCGTTCCTTGCGGGACTTGATGGCGTGGGTCATGACGTTGACCTGGGTGGACACCGCGTTCGTACCCCAGATCACGACGCAGTCGGTGCGGCCCATCTCGCGCGGGTCAGGTCCCCGCAGCGTCCCCGTCGCCATGGTGAAGCCGGTCCAGGCCGGATTGGTGCAGATCGACGAGAAGAAGCCGGAATAGCGCTTGGCGTGGCGCAGGCGCTCGATCGAGTCGCGCTGCACCCAGCCCATGGTGCCTGCATAGTAGTAAGGCCAGATCGCCTCACTGCCGCCCCTGGCTTCGGCCTTGACGAAGGCTTCGGCGATTTCATCCAGCGCCTCGTCCCAGGAAATCTGCTGCCACTGCGCTGCCCCCTTCGCGCCGGTTCGGCGCAGGGGATGCATCAGCCGGTCCGGATGATAAAGTCGCTCGGCGTAGCGCGCGACTTTGGCGCAGATGACGCCGGAGGTGTAGCTGTGGTCATTTGCGCCACGCACACGACCGATGCGGCCATCGTCACTGATCTCCACTTCCAGCGCGCAGGTGGAGGGACAGTCGTGCGGACAGGCGGTGTGACCGAGCCTAACGTTCGACTTGGCGGATTTGGCGTGAATGGGGGTCGCAATGTTCATGGCTTTTCTATATTCGAACCGGAAACCGGCCAAAAGTCACAAATGACGTCGATCAGGCGAATTCATAACGGGCATCAGCAAAAATGAACTACCGCCACATATATCACGCGGGCAATTTTGCCGATGTGCTCAAGCACGCCGTTCTGGCGCGGCTGATCCGCTACCTGCAGAAGAAGGATGCGGCGTTTCGGGTGCTCGATACCCATGCCGGCATCGGGCTTTACGACCTCTCCTCTGAAGAGGCTCAAAAGACCGGCGAATGGAGCGAGGGCATCGGTAGGCTTCTGGATGCAGAGCTTGCTCCACAGGTCGCGGAACTGTTGGAGCCCTATCTTTCCGCCGTGCGCGAGTTGAACCCAGAGGGCGGCATCCGCTTTTATCCCGGTTCGCCAAAGCTCTCGCGCATGCTGTTTCGCCCGCAGGACAGGCTTTCCGCCATGGAGCTGCATCGGGAGGATTTCGCGCGGCTACATCGGCTCTTCGAGGGCGATCATCATGCACGCATCACCGAGCTTGACGGCTGGCTGTCGCTCGGCGCGCACCTGCCGCCGAAAGAGAAGCGCGGCATCGTCCTGGTCGATCCGCCGTTCGAGGAGGACGGCGAATACGAACGGCTGGTGGATGGTCTGGCAAAGGCCTACCGCCGCTTCCCCGGCGGCACCTACTGCCTTTGGTATCCGCTGAAGAAGGGCGCGCCGATCAAGGAATTCCATGAGTCATTGCAGGCCCTCGATATTCCGAAAATGCTTTGCGCCGAACTCAGCGTGCGCAGCGATCGCGGCATCACGGGGCTGACAGGCTCCGGCCTGATTATCGTTAATCCGCCCTTCACGTTGAAGGACGAGCTGCATGCTTTGCTGCCCGCGCTCAAGGACCATCTGGCGCAGGATCGCTACGCCTCGCATCGCGCATTCTGGCTACGCGGTGAAAGCAGGGCGGAAAAGGAGGATTGACCGACTCCTGGCTGCGCGAAATAGTCGCGCCGAGACATAACCATATGGAACAACGACCATGAAGATTCTTTGCGCTCCAAGCTCTCCCTATTCCAGCAAAGTACGGATGGCCGCGCACTACCTGGAACTCGATGTCATCGAAATCCGTGTGGACACCAATGCCGGCCCGGCAATCCTTGTCGACAACAACCCGCTTGGCAAAATCCCGACACTGCTCACCGACGACGGACTGTCGATCTTCGACAGCATCGCCATCATGCACTATTTCGACCGACTGAAAGGCAAGAAGCTTTATCCCTCGAAGAACGGCAAACGGACGGAGGCCGAAATCCTCGAGGCGCTTTGCGACGGAATCTGCGACTGCCTTCTCGCAATCGTCTACGAGCGACGTTTCCGCGACGAGGAAAAGGTACACCAGCCCTGGATCGACCGGCAATGGAAGAAGGCCGTCAGTGGCTTGAATCACCTCGCCGTTCACCTACCGAAGATCGGTAAGCGGCTGCATGGCGGCCATTTCGCACTGGCGGCAACGCTCGGCTACCTCGATCTGCGCTTCAAGGGCCAGTGGGAGGCCGATCATTCCGAACTCATCGGCTGGCTTCGCCGGTTCGAAAAGACGTTTACCGCCTATGACGACCTGAAGCCTCAGAGCTGAGCCAAGCCTTTGTCGGTTTTGGCAAAATCGATGAAGGCGCGCAGCGCCGTCGGCAGTTGCCGACGGCTCGGATAATAGAGGAAGAAGCCCGGATAGAAGGGACACCAGTCTTCGAGCACGCGTATCAGCCTGCCATCGGCCACCGCCTTCAGCACCTGCTCCTCGAAAAGATATCCGAGGCCACAGCCGTGTAGCACGGCATCCAGCATGATGTCCTGATCCCCCAGCGTCAGGGGACCGGTGACCTCGATCTCCAGTTCGATCCCGCCGCGTTCGAACTCCCATCGATAGAGCGCGCCGCCGGCAAAACGGTAACGCACACATTCGTGGTCGCGCAGATCGTGCGGCGTCGCCGGCTTACCCCTGCCCTCGAAATAATTCGGCGCCGCAACCACTGCGAAGCGATGGCGCGGACCGATCGGCACGGCGATCATGTCCGCGGCAATGCTTTCGCCGAAACGCACGCCGGCGTCGAAGCCAGATGACACCATATCGACCAGCGCGTCATCGATGACGATCTCGACCTCGACGGAGGGGTAGGCCTTCAGGAAGCGCGAGACGATCGGCAAGAGCACAAGCTTGGTGGAAGCCCGCGCCGCATTGATGCGTAGCTTGCCATGCGGTTGGCCGCGGAAATTGTTGAGATCGTCGAGTGCTGCGTCGATATCGAGGAATGCAGGCCGAATGCGATCGAACAGTCGCTCGCCGGCCTCGGTCAAGGCCACGCCGCGGGTCGTCCGGTTGACCAAGCGAACCGCCAGCCTCTCTTCGATTGCTCTTAATGCGTGGCTCAGCGCGGAGGCCGTAACACCCAGTTCGACCGAGGCTTTCCGGAAGCTTCGGTGATTTGCGATCGCGAGGAAGATCGCCAGGTCGGTAGAGCGCACCCGCTTCATTGATGAATTTTTCTCAGTAAGTTGTGAAACATAACGTAAATTCTCTCATCTCTGCCAATACGCTACCTTCACTCCGTAAGCAAATCGCAGCGCAACGGACAAAGGAGATCGTCATGCGTGTTTGGTTCATCACAGGGGCATCGCGTGGTTTCGGCGCCCTTATCGCTCAGGAAGCTCTCAATGCCGGCGACGCCGTCGTCGCGACGGCGCGCAACCCGAAGGGTCTTGAGGAGAAGTTCGGCAATCATCCCAATCTGCTCGCCGTGTCGCTTGACGTGACCGACGAAGCCTCTGCGCACAAGGCAGCGGAAGCAGCCGTCGAGCGCTTCGGCAGGATCGACGTGCTGCTCAACAATGCCGGCTTCGGGCTGCTGGGCGCCGTGGAAGAAGCAACCACCGAAGAGATCGAGAAGCTCTACGCCACGAACGTCTTTGGTCTCTTGAAGGTTACCCGCGCGGTCCTGCCGCACATGCGCCGCCAGCGCTCCGGACATGTGCTTAACATCTCGTCCATCGGCGGCTACGAGTCGCATGCCGGTTGGGGTATCTATTGCTCGACGAAGTTCGCCGTCGAGGGCCTGTCCGAGGCTCTCGCTGCCGAAGTGGCTCCACTTGGCATCAAGGTGACGGTCGTCGAGCCCGGCTTTTTCCGCACCGACTTTCTGGATGAGAGCTCACTCGCCGTCAGCCCGAGTTCGATCGCCGACTATCAGCAAACGCCTGTCGGCGCGATGCGCGAATTCGCTGCCGGCCATAATCATCAGCAGCCCGGCGACCCTGCCCGCCTTGCTGAGGCGATGGTCACCTTGGCGCACGCCGAAAACCCGCCGCTGCGCATGCCGTTCGGCAGCGACACCGTCGCGGTGATCGAAGCGAAGAACGAGCATGTCGCGAAGGAACTCGCCGCATGGCGTGAGCTTGCCGTCTCGACCGATTTCCCCAAGCAGGTCTAAGGGTTCCTCGCATAGACAAAAAAGCCGGGCTGGAGCCCGGCTTTTTTGCAGTTGATGCTCGGCTTAGAACTTGACGCCGATACCGACCTTGACGCTGTGCTCGTCGTAGCCGCGCGAAATGTTCGCGCCGCCGATGTTGAAGTCGCTGTCAGCGTAGTTGGTGTAACGGTACTCGACACGGGCCGTGATGTTGTTGGTCACGAAGGTTTCTGCACCCGCACCAACCGTGTAGCCGAGCGACGTGTCGGTGTCAGAGCCGGCGGCGTTGCTGAACTTGTTCTTCGTAGCAGCAAGACCGGCCGTGCCGTACAGCAGGAACGGGTTCAGATCGTAACCGATACGGCCGCGGATAGAGCCGTTGACTTCGTTCTTGCCGGTGCCACCGCCAGCAGCACCGTCAGCGCCGGAGTAGCCGATGTCGGCTTCCGCACCGTATACGATCTGGCCAGCCTGCCAATTGTAGCCGGTGTAGATCTGACCGCCGAGAGCGCGCGCGTTGTACTTGTCGCCAAAGCCGCCCATGTTGTAGGTGCCGGCGCCGCCGAGATAGAAGCCCTGCCAGTTGGCCGCTGGAGCCGGTTCATTCTGTGCAACCGGAGCTTCCGGGATCTGATCAACGGCATCGGCTGCATAAGCGGCGGAAAACCCACCAAGGGCAACGGTCGAAACCAACAGGCTAGCAATAAACGTACGCATACTCGTCTCCTTTCAGACCCGCGTCCTTCGTCAACTG
Source organism: Rhizobium sp. 3T7 (assembly GCF_020166565.1). NCBI lineage: Bacteria > Pseudomonadati > Pseudomonadota > Alphaproteobacteria > Hyphomicrobiales > Rhizobiaceae > Rhizobium > Rhizobium sp. 3T7. The sequence continues at coordinate 112,315 of NZ_JAIQXS010000011.1, read as the reverse complement.
TCCTACAGCGAAGCATTCGCGGGCTATTACAAATGTCCCTTGCGGTTCGGGAGAGAAATTGATGCCCAATTGAGGATTTGAAAGAGCCAAATTGTGATTTGATTGCGGCACCCGGATGGCTGAAATTCGATGTTGCTTTGCCGCAACAGAATATTTGTTAACCATAACGAATGGTTAAATCATGAATACTTATTTTAAGCAGTTATATTCTTAAATAGTACATACAGTAATTCCGGCGCCGCCGCAATCAAAACGGCTATTTATCTCACCTTCTCCCGCGCCTATATAAGCAGCGAATAGAGTTTCGCGGCGAGAAGGCATGATTTTGAACGAGAAAAGACTTCGGACGGCACTCGTGACCGGGGCGGCCAAAAGAATAGGCAGGGCGATAGTCGAGGATCTGGCCGCGAATGGCTTTTTGGTTGCGATACACGCCAGCCGTTCGATTGAGGCGGCTGAGAATTTCGCGGCGGAATTGCGGCAAAGCGGTTCCCGGGCGGTTGCCGTGCAAGCTGACCTCGAGAAAATTGACGAGACAAGCGATCTCATACGGAAGGTCTCAGAGACGCTTGGACCGATCGATCTGCTTGTCAACAATGCATCTGTTTTCCACGAAGATTCCGTCCGCCATATCGACGCTAAGGCCTGGGACGAGCATTTCGCCGTCCATGTCCGCGCGCCCTCGATTCTCTCGGCGAACTTTGCGGCGCAACTGCCCGAACAGGCGGATGGTCTGATCGTTAACATTATCGACCAGCGCGTCTGGGCGCTGCGACCGAGCTTCTATTCCTATACACTGTCGAAGTCAGCCTTGTGGACCGCGACGCAGACCATGGCGCAGGCGCTCGCGCCGCGCATCCGCGTCAACGCCATCGGGCCCGGCCCCTCGATGCCAAGCGAACGGCAGTCGCAAGAAGACTTCCAAGCGCAGGTTTCAGCGCTTATCCTCAAGCGAGGGCCGAAGCTCGAGGAATTCGGAAAAACGATTCGCTTCCTCTACGAAACGCCCTCAATCACCGGTCAAATGATTGCCCTCGACGGCGGCCAGCACCTTGCCTGGCAGACGCCCGATGTGGCGGAGATTATGGAATGAACTCAAGAAAGCTGCCGGACGGCGGCGTTCTTTACGACGAAACGGACGAAAGCGACGACGATATTGAAGTGGAGAGCGAGGCCTCCGCTGCGCCGATTTCGGGTGCGATCGATTGGAACGAAGGCGGGGTCAACGAAACCGGCCTCGTCGGTGCCGAACTGATTGCCGAATTTGTCAAACGGCTGCCGAACAGTCCGGGTGTCTACCGCATGTTCAACGAGGCCGGCGACGTCCTCTATGTCGGCAAGGCCCGCAGTCTGAAGAAGCGCGTTAGCAATTATGCGCTCGGCCGCGTGCACTCCAACCGTATCGCGCAAATGGTGCGCCTGACGGCGAACATGGAGTTCGTAACGACGCGCACCGAAACCGAAGCGCTGCTCTTGGAAGCGAATCTGATCAAGCGCTTGCGGCCACGCTTTAATGTGCTGCTGCGCGACGACAAGTCGTTTCCCTACATCTTGATCACGGGCGACCACCGCGCCCCGGCGATCTTCAAACACCGCGGCGCCCGCGCCCGCAAGGGCGACTATTTCGGCCCCTTTGCGTCAGCTGGCGCCGTCGGTCGGACGATCAACTCGCTGCAGCGCGCCTTCCTCATTCGCACCTGTACCGACAGCGTTTTCGAGACGCGCACCCGCCCCTGTCTTCTCTATCAGATCAAGCGTTGTTCCGGGCCATGCACGCGTGAGATCAGCGACGAGGGCTACAGCGAGCTCGTTCAGGAGGCCAAGGACTTCCTTTCCGGCAAGAGCCAGAAGGTGAAGGAACATATGGCCGAGGCGATGAACCTCGCGGCGGAGGATCTCGACTTCGAACGCGCCGCCGTCTACCGCGACCGCCTGGCCTCGCTCTCGCATGTTTCCAGCCACCAGGGCATCAATCCGGCGGGCGTGGAAGAGGCGGATGTCTTCGCCATCCATCATGAAGGCGGCGTCTCCTGTATCCAGGTGTTCTTCTTCCGCACCGGACAGAACTGGGGCAACCGCGCCTACTTCCCAAAGGCTGATCCGCAACTATCGGCAGCCGAGGTGCTGAACGCCTTCCTGGCGCAATTCTATGACGACAAGCCAGTGCCGAAGCAGATCCTGCTGTCGGAGACAGTCGAGGAAATCGAATTGCTTGCCGCCGCGCTCGGCGAAAAAACCGGACATAAGGTGTCCATCCTCGTGCCACAGCGCGGAGAGAAGCGTGATCTGGTCGAGCATGTGATCGCCAACGCACGCGAGGCGCACGGTCGAAAGCTCGCGGAGACGGCTTCGCAGTCACGCCTGCTCGAGGGCTTCAAGGAGACGTTCCGGCTTCCCTATACGCCGCAGCGCGTCGAAATCTACGACAACTCCCACATCATGGGCACCAACGCGGTCGGCGGCATGGTGGTGGCGGGCCCGGAAGGCTTCGTGAAGAACCAGTACCGAAAGTTCAACATCAAATCGACCGACATCACACCGGGCGACGACTTCGGTATGATGCGCGAAGTGATGACCCGTCGCTTTTCCCGGCTAATGAAGGAAGAGGGAATTCCGGACCGTAGCCAGCAGGCACCGCCGGCAGATGCAGCCGACATGTCCTTCCCCGCCTGGCCCGACGTCATCCTGATCGACGGCGGACAGGGACAGATGACGGCCGTGCGCGCCATCCTTGAGGAGCTCGGGATTACCGACAGCGTGATCGCCATCGGCGTCGCTAAGGGAGTCGACCGAGACGCTGGGCGCGAGCGCTTCTTCCCGCCGGGACGCGAGAGCTTCACCCTGCCGCCGCGCGACCCCGTCCTCTATTTCATTCAGCGCATGCGTGACGAGGCCCACCGCTTCGCCATTGGCTCGCATCGTGCCCGGCGCAAGAAGGAGATGGTTAAGAATCCGCTCGACGAGATCGGCGGGATCGGGCCGTCGCGCAAGCGCGCCCTGCTGCAGCATTTCGGAACCGCCAAGGCGGTCTCCCGCGCCGCTCTTTCCGACCTGATGGCCGTCGAGGGCATTTCTGAGACCGTCGCCAAGCAGGTTTACAACCATTTTCACGACGACGCCGCGAAATAGGTGGAGACGGTCGCAAATTCCACGCAAAGGCAGCGAAAAAAAAGAAACAATGTTGACGCTTTGCGGGCAAAGCCGTCATCTACGGGCACATCACTTCAGAGACATGTTTCATGGCATCGCGCGCTTATAACATACCGAACCTGCTGACCTACGGCCGCATTCTGGCAGTGCCGCTGATCGTGCTGTGCTTCTTTCTCGAAGGAAAGCTTGCGATCAGCAATACGGCGCGATGGGTGGCGCTGTGGATCTTCGTCATCGCGTCGATCACCGACTTTCTCGACGGCTATCTCGCCCGCATCTGGAATCAGACATCGAACATCGGCCGGATGCTCGACCCGATTGCCGACAAGCTGCTGGTCGCGTCCATTCTCCTGCTGGTGGCCGCCGACCAGACGATCGCCGGCTGGTCCATTTGGGCAGCGATCACCATTCTCTGCCGCGAGATCCTTGTCTCCGGATTGCGCGAATACCTGGCGGCCCTCAAGGTCAGCGTGCCCGTGACCCGGATTGCCAAGTGGAAGACGACGGTACAACTGGTCGCGATCGCATTCCTGCTGGCCGGCCCTGCTGGTGACGAAATATTCCCCTATACGACGAAGACCGGCATCGGCCTTCTCTGGATCGCAGCGATTCTGACGATCTACACCGGCTACGACTATTTCCGGGCCGGCCTGAAGCACATCGTGGATGATGAAGAATGACAAAGCTCGTCTATTTCGCCTGGGTGCGCGAACGGATCGGCAAGGCTGAAGAAGAGATAGCCCTGCCCTCTTCCGTCGTTACCGTTGCCGATCTTCTGAATCATTTGAAGACGATGGGCGAAGAATATGAGACCGCGCTTCAGTTTCCCGACGTCATTCGCGTCGCGATCGACCAGGAGCATGTCGAGCACGACGAGCCGATCGGGAATGCCAGGGAGATCGGCATTTTCCCGCCGATGACCGGAGGCTGACGTGAGCAGCAAGGTCGAGCCCGATATTCGCGTCCAGCGCGAGGATTTCGACCTTCAGGCGGAAGTCGATCGGCTCAGCACGCGTGCCAGCGGCATAGGCGCGATCGTGACATTCTCCGGCTTGTGCCGTGACGAAGGCGGCAGGCTCGCAGCGCTCGAACTCGAACATTATCCTGGCATGGCCGAGGCGGAGATGAGCCGGATCGCCAGCCTTGCGATCGAACGCTTCGGGCTCCTCGGCCTGACGGCGATCCACCGCTACGGCACGATCGCTGCGCGGGAGAATATCGTGCTCGTCGTCGCCGCTGCGCCCCATAGACAGGCTGCATTCGACGGTGCGAATTTCGTGATGGACTACCTGAAGACAGCCGCTCCCTTCTGGAAGAAGGAGCACGGCAAGGATGGCGCTACGGGCGAATGGGTTGCGGCCAGGGACGCGGATGACGCCGCACGCGACAAGTGGAAATAATCAGGGTATCGCTCGCTCCCTCCTGCTGAGGACGAGAAGAAGCACAAGCAGCGAGAACACCACAAGATCGCGCCAGAGATAGGGGCCGTAGGCGCTCCACATCGTCTCCGCGACACCGAGACCGGCCGCGCCGGCGGCCGACTTGAACGGGTCCGAATATCCGCCGACGGCAGCAACCATCAAGACCTTGAGGCCGAACATCAGACCGGCACCGAAATCCATCGTGCCGTAGTAGAAAGTGGCGAGGATGCCACATGCTGTGGTAATCAAGCCTGCCGCCGCGTAGGCAACGAGGAAGACGCGATCGGCGCTGGTGCCGCATAGTTCCGCCGCGAGAGGATCATCGGTGACGGCCCGCCACAGGCGCCCCCAGGACGTCCCCCTCATGATAATAACGCCAAGCGCGATCATGGCGCACATCAATCCAGTATTGATGAGTTGGATCTCCGTAAGCGCAACCTTGAACGCCCCGTCGCTCCAGAACACAACGACGCTGTTCAGGAAGGGCGAAAGCCACAGGCTTTTCGTGTCGGATGCAAGCCTGGCCGTTTCCATGAGGACAATGGTGATGCCGAGCGCCGCCACGATCACTGTGTTCGAGGACTGGCGGACCAGCGGCAGCATGATGGAGCGGCCGATCCAGGCCGCCGCCAGCATTGAATAGATTAACGAGAACAGCGTCCCCATTGCCAGGGCGGCCGGCAGGATCAGCCAGAGCCTGTTGTAGCCGAGGTCGGTGAAGAGCAGCAGGATCTGACCCGAGAAGGCGAAGATCGCCCCATAGGTGATATCGGCGCGCTTGGTGACCCCAAAGGCGATGGCGTAGCCGAACGCGAGCGCAGCGTAGAGTGCAGCCACAGGGACCGCGTTCGCCAATTGCTGCAGCAGATAGGCCATAAAGAACTCCCGATTGCAGAAATCATAACTAGCAAAACGTATTTTACCAGTTATATTTTCATCATGAGCTTTTCCTGGACCCCACACCGCTTTTCCGGAGGCGCATTGGCACTGGATGTCGCCAACAGCGTCGTCCTGAGGCATGACGAGACGCGGCGGATCGACCGTTTCGAAGCACCCGCCCAACTGGAAACCTTTCCGCAGGCTGCAGCGGAGTTCTGCGCGGAGCGGGCGATCTTCGGTGACATGGTTGGTCCGACACCACATAACAAAAGGAACTTCCTGGAGTTGCGCGAGGCGACGGATAGGTATTTCCGGGCTCGCGTCTCAGGCGACAACGACGACCAGCTGCTCGCCACCCTTCTGGAGGCGCTGGCACGCACGCTGCGCGGCGCCAGTGACGCAAACGGGCTCGACGCGGCCACCGCACATTCGGTGTTGCGGCTGATCGCGATGCAGGATCCCGAGCGGATGAAGATCTGCCGCAATTGCGGCTGGCTCTTCATCGACCGTAGCAAGAACAGAAGTCGCGCCTGGTGCGACATGGCGGTGTGCGGCAATCGCGCCAAGGCGAGCCGCCACTATCGCCGGAGGAAAGAGGAGGAGGCGCCATGAAAGCGCTATCGATGGCCGTTTTCGTTGCAGCCGCAATGCTGACGGGGTGCCAGCGAGAGACCGACAAGCTGGTAGAGGTCAGTGGTCGCGTCTTCGTTTTCAACTACCGGATCGCGGTTGCGACCTATGTCGTGACCCTCAACAAGAAGGCGCCGATCCCGGAAGGCACCGTCGCCATCGCGGAATTCGAGAACCCTGCGGGCGGCGACGTGTTAGTGACCAGTGAAAAGATCTATCCGTTCTGGGACAAGATCACGCTGCAGAGCCCGGCAATTCATTGCGTCAAGAAGGACAAGCCTTACGCCGTGAGCGTGCGCCTTGTCGATGCCAAGGGAGAGACGTTGCAAAGCCTGAAGACCGAGGTAATTTCGAGCCTTGACCAGTCTGTCATGCCCGGTAAGCCACTGGTCGTTGGGCCGTTCTATACGAAGAACCCTGAGGTCTTCAAACCGGACGGCACCGTAGACTACGATTCCGCTGCGACCTGTCCTTCAACGTAAAAAGCCGGAGCACAGCCCCGGCTTTCAGCGTCAATTCAACAGTTTCAGCGGTTTCGCTGAGAGCCTGAATCAGCCGACGATTTCGGTGTCGGAGAACCAGTACTTGATTTCCTGAGCAGCGGTTTCCGGAGCGTCCGAGCCGTGAACCGAATTTTCGCCGATCGACAGGGCGTGAACCTTGCGGATCGTGCCTTCGTCAGCATTGGCCGGGTTGGTCGCACCCATGACTTCGCGGTTCTTGAGGATCGCGTTTTCGCCTTCCAGGACCTGAACGATGGTCGGGCCGGAGGTCATGGTTTCAACAAGTTCACCGAAGAACGGGCGATCCTTGTGAACGGCGTAGAAGCCTTCCGCTTCGCGCTTGCTCATCCAGACGCGCTTGGAAGCGACGACGCGCAGGCCGGCGTCTTCGAGAATCTTGGTGATGGCGCCCGTCAGGTTGCGCTTCGTTGCGTCCGGCTTGATCATCGAGAAAGTGCGTTCAATCGCCATTGGTCAAAATCCTTTATTCCGTGGGAAAAGTGGGCGGTGTTTACCCGTCTGATAGCCCGAAAACAAGTGGGCATCGGCAATTTCACGCCGCTGTCATGTTCCAGCCTACCGTCCGACCATCATCAACTTTCATGGTCTTATCAAAGATGATTGACCTAAATTGCCTTAACATCAGCTGCCAAATGGAGGCAGGAGAGAAAATGCTGAAACAATATAGGATGTTTGCGGATTACAATCGTTGGGCCAACGCGATCGTATACGCCGCCGCGTCCGAACTGACAGAGGCGGAATTTCAGGAAAATCGGGGTGCCTTTTTTGGTTCGCTGCAGAGAACACTCAACCATCTCCTGGCGGCCGATCGGATCTGGATGAAGCGCTTTACCGGCACCGGCGATGCCCCTTCAACGCTCGACAGCGTGCTTCACGAGGATCTTCCGTCACTACTCGGGGCCCGTCAAATCGAAGACCAGCGGATCATAAACTGGATAGATACGCTCGATGAATCCTCTCTTGCTGCGAACTTCACCTACATGCCGATCATCCAGCCGATCGAGATCAGGCAACCGCTGTGGTCGGGCCTCTCACATTTCTTTAATCATCAAACCCATCACCGTGGCCAATGCCACATGACGCTGACGGCGCTCGGAAAAGCCAGTCTCGGCCTCGACCTCGCATACTACCTGCGCGCAGACGGCAAACGATGGCTCGACAACTGAGTATCAAGCACCCATTAACCGCGTCACAAGAACCACCCGGGCGCACACCCCCTCAGACGGTCGGGATTCAACCTATCTTAAGCCATTGCACGCATAGGAAGAACAACGCCAGGCCGAAGAGGGCCGAAGAGCGAAGGGGACGGTCATGCGACATGCAGCATCGGATTTACAGGTGCAACGCGAAGCCTCACGCCCAGGCTCTGGAACGGACATCCAACGCGTCAGCCAGCATATCACGCGTCTCGGCATTGCGGGCCTGCCTCGCAACTACGAACTCCTGTACGAGGCAATCATCGGGCAGAACGCAGCCTTGGCACAGGATATCGCATCCCTCGGCTCGGCTCCGAACCAGGCTTCCCTCGATGATCTCGGCCTGAAGTACCGTCTCGTCAGTCATTGCGGCATGATCGACAGCACGTCCCAGGCAGAGGCCGCCAAACTCCTGCGTGAGGCAGCAGAGCACCTTGCCGACTGCCTTATCCACAGACGAGCGTTCACGCGGGCGGCAGAAACCGTATTGAACTCAATCGTCGACGATCCGCAACAGAGCCTGTCCTCTCTGATGAACGAGGTGGAGTATCTCTCGCAAGCGCTTGAGGAAGCGACAAGCGGAGAAACGGCGCTGCAGACGAAGCTGCAAGCCGATCTCGAACGGCTTGAGACGCTGGCACGCGGTGTGGCGGCGGCGCAGGTTGCCTCCGCGACCGACAAACTGACAGGCCTGCCGAACCGTATCGCGCTCAACAAGGCAATCGCCGATCTTTATGAACGCAACGAAGGCTTCGCCGGCAGCGCTCTCATCATGGTCGATATCGATGACTTCAAGGCATTCAATAGTCGCTACGGCACACACACCGGCAGCCGGCTGTTGAAGAAGCTGGCGGACATCTTCCGTAAATCAATCAAGAAGAATGACGTTGTCGCGCGAACGGACGGTGACGAATTCTCCTTTCTGTTTGCCAATGTCGGCATGCAAGAGGCCGTCGTGATTGCTGAACGCCTGCGCACGTCGGCGGAGGACAACCTGGTCTTCGCGACCTCCGACAACAGCACCGGGACGAGACTGACGATTTCACTCGGGATCGCGCTGAGCGCCGACGCAGCGACGGCATCGCAGTTGCAGGCAAATGCGCGTGTCGCACTCTACGCTGCCCAATCAAACCGCCGGCAGCCCCTGCAAGCGTTTGGGCGCTGAGCGCCGGCCTCAAGCTTTCATCCGCCCCAAGGCCACCATGCGCTTATGCGCAAAGTACTGCGCCCTCATTCTCCCGCCGCCAGTCGAAGCACTGACTGTCTTCCAACGACCGCAAAGCGACCGAGGATATCCTCAAGGCGTTCGGCCTCCGTCGTGAGCAGGCGGGCCGCGGAAGTCGAGTCCTCAACCATCGCAGCATTCTTCTGCGTGATCGCATCAATCGCACCGATTGCCGAACCAATCTCGCCGAGAGCAGCTGACTGTTCGCGTGCCCCCTCGACGATGGCGTCGATGTGCACGCGAATATCCGTAACGCTCTCGGCGATCAGCGTCAGCGTGTGTCCAGTATCGTTTACCAGGGAGACGCCTTCCCGCACCTGCGCATCCGAACAGGCAATCAGCGTCTTGATCTCGCGCGCGGCGACCGCGGAGCGCTGTGCCAGTTCGCGAACCTCTTGAGCGACGACTGCAAATCCCTTGCCCGCTTCGCCAGCTCGCGCCGCCTCGACGCCCGCATTCAAGGCGAGAAGGTTGGTCTGAAACGCGATCTCGTCGATGACCCCAACGATATTGCCGATTTCCCTGGCTGATCCCTCTATTCTCCCCATGGCACCAACGGCGGCAACCACCACAGCGTTGGACTTCTGCGCCACCTCAACGGTTTGCGCCACCAGCTGCCCCGCCTCCTCCGCGCGCTTCGCCGATTGTTGGACGGTTCCCACGATCTGCGTGACGGCAGCCGCGGTCTCCTCAACCGATGCAGCCTGCCGTTCTGCACGCCGGGCAAGATCGTTGTTGGAATCGCGGATCGACGACGAACTGGAGCGAACGGCCCTGGCTGCATCGCCGACCGTCAACATGACCTCCTGCAGATTCGCGGCAGACAGGTTGAAAGCCGTACGCAAGCGCTCGAGATCACCAGCGAAGGGTTGCTGCAACCGGAACAGTAGATCACCATTTGCCAAAGCGGCAAGGGCTTCATCGAGCCGCCTGACAGCAAAGAGCGTCTGTTCGGCTTGCTCGATGCGCTCGCGGTCCCGCGTAGCGCGCTCGTCCGCCGCACGCGCTTCCGTCTCCATCATCTTGATTCCCATTTCCTCGGCAGCCCTTTGGGCTGCCGTCGCCCGCTCGGCCGCCTCTTCCGCGGTTTCCACAGACGCGAGCGCTTTGGCTACTCGGTGAACGAGGGCGACTAGCACAGCACTCTGCAGGACCAGAACCGTCGCATGCAGAAGCACGCGCGTGAAATCCGAGGTTCCGGGAAAAACCGCCACCGGCAACAGGAAGAAAAGCACCAGGTGATGGACCGCAACGACGGCGGCATAGGCGATGATGGCGCGCCAATCGATCCATGCCGCGCAGATCGCCAGCGATGCGAAGAAATACATATGGATGTCAATCTGCAGCGGCGAGCCGCTGAAACTGTACACGAGCAAGGCGACGAGCGCCGCGTGTGCCATGGACGATACCACACGGGTGACAGCACCTGCTCGATCAATGAGCCAGAGAATGGTTGCCAACGCCACAATGGCGACGCCGCAGAGAGTAACCACCATTGCCGGCAGGCTGGAATAGGCGAACAGTCTGAGGGCCAGAAGGCCCAGATCTATCCAGAGCAGCAGCAGAATGCCACCGGCGACGCGCATGCGCAGGCTGTCGATCGATTTCATACATTCCCCCTCATCAAACAACTCTCGGTCATCCAGTGGTTAGTAACGAGCAGCGCTCCATGCCTGAGGAGGCGCTGCGCGAAATCGGCATGGTCGGAATGGGCGACTGCCATCCATGGGTAGCGTCCTTCCGCGATATATTGCCCGCCCGCTTCGCCGATCATTTGGTGCATTTGCGCTGCCCGAATGTCGGGCGAGGCGATAACGACGACGAACGGGCCGGTGGGAAAGAGCAAGGCGACGGCTGAAAGCAGGCAGATGAAGGTAAAACTCGCGACCACCACGAGAATATCGGCGTTGCGGGACATGAATGCCTATCCTTCAATCCGCGCCGACATCGCACGAGCCCACCGCCGAAACAATCATGGCGTGCAATGCACTTCAACACACGCCAATTAGAAAAAGGTTACGAAAGTTATGTAACTTTCCGCCACATCGTGCCGTCCGGCTTCGCGGCGCCCTTGCCTTCGGCCAAGAGTTCCGACAAAACCCGACCCATGATCACGATTTCCGATATTTCCGCGCGCGTTGCCGGCCGCCTCCTTCTCGATCACGCCAGCGTTTCGTTACCGGCCGGCACCAAGGCCGGCCTCGTGGGCCGCAATGGTGCGGGCAAGTCCACGCTTTTTCGGGTCATCACCGGCGACTTGGCTTCGGAAAGCGGTTCGATATCTATCCCGAAAAATGCCCGCATCGGTCAGGTGGCGCAGGAAGCACCAGGAACAGAAGACGCGCTGATTGAAATCGTACTGGCAGCCGACAAGGAGCGCTCAGCCTTGCTGGCGGAGGCGGAAAGCGCCACAGATCCGCACCGCATCGCCGAAATCCAGATGCGGCTGGTCGATATCGACGCGCATTCTGCGGAAGCGCGCGCCGCCGCCATTCTGGCCGGCCTCGGCTTCGATCAGGAAGCGCAGTCGCGATCGGCCTCGTCCTTTTCAGGCGGCTGGCGGATGCGCGTCGCCCTCGCTGCGGTTCTATTTTCCGAGCCCGACCTGCTGCTCCTCGACGAGCCGACCAACTATCTCGACCTCGAAGGCACATTGTGGCTCGAGGATTATGTGCGCCGATATCCGCACACGGTTATCATCATCAGCCATGACCGTGACCTGCTGAACAACGCCGTCAACGCGATCGTCCACCTCGATCAGAAGAAGCTCACCTTCTATCGCGGCGGCTACGATCAGTTCGAAAGGCAGAAGACCGAAGCCGACGAGTTGCAGACAAAGGCACGAGCAAAGAACGAGGCTGCGCGCAAACACCTGCAGAGCTTCATCGATCGCTTCAAGGCGAAAGCCTCCAAGGCGCGCCAGGCGCAGAGCCGTGTCAAGGCGTTGGAGCGCATGGGCACAGTGGCAGCCGTCATCGAAGATCACGTACAGCCGATCACCTTCCCCGAGCCGGAAAAGCAGCCGGCCTCCCCCATAGTTGCCATCAGCGGTGGCGCGGTCGGCTATGAGCCCGGCAAGCCGATCTTGAGAGGCCTCAATCTGCGTATCGACAACGACGATCGCATCGCACTGCTCGGCTCCAACGGCAACGGCAAATCCACCTTCGCGAAATTCATTTCCGGCCGCCTGTCGGCAGAGGCAGGAGAAGTCAAGCTCGCGCCAAACCTGAAGATCGGCTTCTTCGCGCAGCATCAACTCGAGGACCTGATCCCCGACCAGTCACCGGTCGAGCATGTGCGCCGCTTGATGCTGGATGCGCCGGAAGCAAAGGTGCGGGCGCGTGTCGCCCAGATGGGCCTTGCAACCGAAAAGATGTCCACGGCGGCAAAGGATCTCTCCGGTGGCGAGAAAGCCCGCTTGCTGATGGGTCTCGCCGCCTTCCACGCGCCGAATTTGCTGATTCTCGACGAGCCGACGAACCATCTCGACATTGACAGCCGGCGGGCACTCATCGAGGCGCTAAACGACTACGAGGGCGCCGTCATCCTGATCTCCCACGACCGCCATCTTATCGAGGCGACAGTCGATCGATTGTGGCTCGTCAACAACGGCACCGTGACGACTTTTGATGGCGATATGGATGAGTACCGCGACCTCGTCGTCGCGTCGGGCAAAAAAAAGGATGAGAAGCCTCAACTCGCTGAAGAGTCCGCCTCGAAGGCGGACCAGCGCAAGCTGAATGCCGAAAAGCGAGCTTCGTTGGCGCCGCTCAAGAAAAAAATCAACGAAATCGAATCCTTGACCGGCAAGCTGGAGAAACTGATTCAGGCGCTTGATGCAGAACTTGCGGATCCGCTGCTGTACGAGAAAGCGCCCGCAAAAGCTGCCGAGAAAGCCAAACAGCGTGGCGAGGCTGCCGCAAAGCTCGCTGTGGCTGAAGAGCAGTGGCTGGAGCTTTCGTCGGAATACGAGGAAGCCATGGCCGGATAGCCACAGCTCTACTAGAGCTAGTCGGACACCGCACTATTCGGTTCATTCCCGGACGATCGAAACCGATCGACAACGATAATCATCAAGGTTGTCTCAACATTACAAGCGCGGCCGCGGCATCATTCTCATGCACGACATCCACAATCGCACCGCGACAATGCTGTCGACGCTTCTTTCAACGCTCGAGGCCGAGGGGTATAAGGTCGTGACGCTGCAGTTCAAGAAGCCGACAGCGCCCGCCGAGATGGCGTCTCTCTGATGGGGCTATCGACGCTTGCCCGCCGGTTTCTTTCTGTTAAAACAGGCGCAAAATAAATCATACTTTTGAGCGAAACACCGAACGCGAGCCACCAGCATGTCACCTATCAACCTCGCCATCGTTGGCGTCGGCAAGATCGTCCGCGACCAGCACCTTCCTTCGATCTCCAAGAATTCCGACTTCAAGCTCGTTGCAACGGCGAGCCGCCATGGCACCGTCGAGGGTATCCAGAGCTTCACCACGATCGATGCGATGCTCGATGCAGTCCCGGCGATCGACGCAGTTTCCCTCTGCATGCCGCCGCAATACCGCTACGAAGCGGCACATAAGGCGCTTTCCGCCGGCAAGCACGTCTTTCTCGAAAAACCTCCGGGCGCAACGCTGAGCGAAGTGGCCGATCTTGAAAGTCTCGCTGCAAGCAAGGGCGTTTCGCTGTTTGCGAGCTGGCATTCGCGCTATGCGGCGGCCGTTGAAGCCACGAAGTCCTTCCTCGCGTCGACGACGATCAAGAGCGTTCACGTCATCTGGAAGGAAGATGTTCGCCATTGGCATCCAAACCAGGACTGGATCTGGCAGGCCGGTGGCCTCGGTGTCTTCGACCCGGGCATCAACGCCCTTTCGATCGTCACCCACATTCTGCCGAAAGCGATCTTCCTCACGGGCGCAACGCTCGAATTCCCGGAAAATCGTGACGCACCGATTGCTGCCGATCTGCATTTCAAGAACGCTGATGACGTGCCTGTTTATGCCGAATTCGACTGGCGACAAACCGGCAAGCAGAGTTGGGACATCCTCGCGGAAACGGACGCCGGCCATGTGCAGCTTGCGGAAGGCGGTTCCAAGCTGTCGATCAATGGCGAGCTGAAGTTCTCGGCGCCGGAAGAGGAATATCCGGCGCTCTACCGTCGCTTCGCGGAAATCGTCAAGGCCGGCAAATCCGACGTCGATCTCGCGCCTCTTCGCCATGTTGCCGACGCGTTCATGCTCGGCAAGCGCAAATTCGTCGACGCTTTTCACGATTGATAGAAACGTGCCGAACCTCCTAATATTGTGAAGAGCTCGCGGTCTGTCACGGAGGTTCGGAATGCGAGACGATGCGTCCTACGGTCTTGGCTTGAAGAACATGACGGTTTCTCTCGCCGAACCCAATACCCTGTGGCAACAAGCCTATGCCAACGAGGCGCAAGCCATCCGACAAGTGCTCGGGGACATCGCAATCGACATGCAGCACGTCGGTAGCACCGCCATTCCTGGTATCAAGGCAAAGCCGATCATTGACATACTTGTCGGTGTCAAACACTTGGATGACGGTCCGCGCTGCATCGGCGCCATGGAAGCAATAGGCTACGACTATGCCGGTGGCGACATCGTTCCTGACGATCACATCTTCGGCCGCGGCATCAAGAATGAAAGCCGGACCCATCTGGTTCATGTCGTGGAGTATCGTGGCGACAACTGGAACCGGATGATCGCCTTTCGCGACGCCTTGCGCAGCGATGTCGGGCTCGCACGTGCCTACGAGCAGTTGAAGGTTGGCTTGGCCGGAGAGCATGCAGAAAGCCGCGCGCAATATACCAAGGCAAAGCAGGCTTTCATCGACGAGGTCGTGATGGCTTCCGGCCTGGGCCAATAGAGCTCAGGCCTTCTTCTCCCATCGCCCCTCGGATGTTTGCTGCCAGTATGTCAGGCTGTGCCCCTCACCTTTCAGCTTCTTCCATTGCGCGCGGGCACCTTCCAGCTGCTCTTGGTCGTGACCATCGAACATGAAGACGATCCGCTGATAGGTTTGAACTGGAGGTGGCTCCGCCCCATCGACAATAAACCGAACTGCCGCGGCGTTGGCATTCCCTTCGGAAACCGTGAGGAGAACCGGCTGATTTGCTGCCAGGCCCCCCTCATCAGTGCCATGCGGCAGGAAGCTATCCTCGCGAAATGTCCAGAGATGATGATCGAGCAGGTCGCGCCGCGCCGCGTCTTTCAACTGTACGGCAACCCGCCAGCCGCGCTCGACGCTTTTCTCGAGCAGAGGCGGCAGGGCGTCCTCCAATTTGGATTCTGTCAGATGGTAGAACAGAACTTCCGTCATGACTCGTAGTTGGCGCGCACCAGCTCATCAAGCAGGCGCACGCCGTAGCCGGAGCCCCAGGATTGGTTGATCTCGTCCTGTGGCGACCCCATCGCAGTTCCCGCGATGTCGAGGTGCGCCCAAGGCGTATCCTGCACAAACCGTTTCAGGAAATGAGCCGCGGTGATCGAGCCTGCATGACGGCCGCCGGTGTTCTTCATGTCGGCGAACTTGCTGTCGATCAGCTTGTCATATTCTTTGCCGAGCGGCATGCGCCAGAGCTTCTCGCTCGTCGTCAGCCCAGCCGCAGTCAGCTGCTCAGAGAGCTCGTCATCATTCGAGAACAAGCCGGCATGGACGTTGCCGAGCGCAACAAGAATCGCGCCCGTCAACGTTGCCAAATTGATCATGAATTTGGGCTTGAAGCGGTCGTTACAATACCAGAGCGCATCACACAGCACGAGCCGGCCCTCGGCATCGGTATTGATGACCTCGATCGTCTGACCAGACATCGAGGTGACGATGTCGCCGGGACGCTGGGCGTTTCCGTCGGGCATGTTCTCGACGAGGCCGATGATGCCCACGGCGTTCACGGCCGCCTTACGCGCCGCGAGGACATGCATCAGGCCGGTGACCGCGGCAGCGCCGCCCATGTCGCCTTTCATTTCCTCCATGCCGGCAGCGGGCTTGATCGAAATGCCACCTGTGTCAAAGACGACGCCCTTGCCGATGAAGGCGATCGGGCTTTCATTGTCCTTGCCGCCCTTCCACTGCATGACAGCAAGTCGCGGAGGTCTGACAGAGCCTTGCGCAACGCCCAATAGGGCGCCCATGCCAAGCTTCTGCATCTCCTTCTCGGTCAGGATTTCTACCTCGACGCCGAGCTTCGTCAGTTCGCTCGCCTTGGCGGCAAACTCCACCGGGCCCAGAACATTCGGCGGCTCGTTCACGAGATCGCGCGCCAGATTGACCCCTGCCGCAACGGCTTCCGAGACCTTGAAGGCTTCTGCGGCATCGGTGGCATTTGCGGTAACGATCGTCACTGCCACCCGTCCATTGCGGTTATTGCCGTCCTCGTCCTTCTTCTTGGTTTTGTAAGTGTCGAAGCTGTAAGCGCGCAGAAGCATTCCAAGCCCAAAATCCGCCGCCTCTTTCGCGCTGACGCTGGCGCCCGGCGCATCGACAAAGATCGCGACCTTTTCGGCCTTCTTGATCTTGGACGCCACGACACCACCGGCCTTGAGCCAATCGTGAGCGGTCTGATCCTCCTGCTTGCCAAGGCCAACGACGATAAGCCGCTCGGCTGCCGAACCCTCCGGAGCGACAAGATCCAATACAGTCGTCGCCTTGGCGGAGAAGCCAGCGATCTTTGCCGCTCTCGAGATCACCCCAGTTGGGTCCGCGACCTTGGCCCCGGCGGCAAAATCTGCACCGCTTGTCTGCAGTAGGACCGCGTAGGCACCAGCGATCTCGGCGGAGGTTGCAAATGAAATATCGAACTTGGCTGACATATCTTCTCCAGTGGGATTGTCCTAAATCCGCTTTATCCGATCATTTCGGGTTTCACCCCCGAAGACAAGTCTTCGGACCGAAGACGTGGCCACTCGACTAGCCGCCAACTCGTTAACGGGATGTCATCTTCGGCGCATATTCCTCCCGTGGAACTAAGTCCACAGGAATTCCAAATTGCTCTCTCTTCTGATGTCGGCAAGGACAAGGGCGTCTTGGCGCGTACGGCAGCCTGACGGCGATACCACACATGCGTTCATAGGCCTCTTCTGTCTGTGGTGGCTGCTGCTCCTGCTGTTCAATGCCTTTCCGCAGATCGATATCGACGTGTCGGCGCATTTTTTTGTGCGCGAGGCATGCAGCGCTTCCGCGACTCTCGGGGAAAACTGCGGTTACTTTCCCTATCGGCATGAGACGTACCTTGGGCTCCTGAGAACGCTCTTTTTCCGGCTTCCGTATCTCATCGCCATCGTGTTGCTGTGGAAACTGGTGGAGTGCTATTGGCACTGTGGAACCACTTTCAATGTCACACGCGCCCGCGCATTCAAGATCGCTCTTGGCTCGCTGATCATCGGCCCCGTGATCCTCACAAATCTCATCCTCAAGACATACTGGGGCAGGCCGCGCCCGTCCCAAACGCTGGATTTTGGAGGCTATCTCGACTTCGTGCAGGCGGGCTCCATGGCCGGACGATGCGTGTCGAACTGCTCCTTCATTTCCGGCGAAGCGGCAGGCGCCGGCTGGGTTTTCTGTCTTATCTTCCTGATACCGCAGCCAGCGCGTTCGGCACTTGCACTGCCACTTGCTGCAATCTCGTTTCTGGCGCCCGCCATGCGAGTTGCTTTCGGCGCCCACTATCTTTCGGACGTGGTCCTCGGATGGCTTTCGTCCGTCGTGGTCTTCGCAGGTCTTCTTGCTCTCACCGATTCGCAACAGCGCGAAAAAAAATTGAAATTTGAATGAATTTTCGACGCCCGCTTGTCGCAAAAGCGAACCAAAGAGCGTAGATGGATTTTGCTGCATAGCGGCATCGGTTCGCAAATGGCGTTCAAGGGCATGAATGAAACTGCTTGAAACATACATACTCCGGCGTGTTGGCCAGATGTTTCTCGTTGCCCTGTTGCCGGTGCTCGCGATCATTTGGACGACTCAGGTTCTGCAGCGCGTCAATCTGGTGACCGATAGCGGCCAGTCGATGGGTTCGTTCGCCAAGTTGGCAACGCTGATCCTTCCGTCGATCATTCCCATCGTACTGCCATTCGCGCTTGTCATCGGCGTCACGCAGACGCTGACGACGATGAACAACGATTCGGAACTGACCGTCATCGATGCGGCAGGCGCCAAGCGCAGTATCATCCTGCGCCCGATTCTTATCCTCGCAGCCGTCATCAGCGCCTTTTCGTTTCTGGTGGACAACGTCGTCGAGCCAAAGGCCAAGACCGGCGTTCGCCAGATGGTGGCGGCTGCCTATGCGGATCTGCTCTCCTCCGTTATTGAGGAGAAGAACTTCCGCCGCATCGATACGGGACTTTACGTGCAGATATCGGAGCGACTGGCCGGTCGTGTGCTCAAGGGCTTGTTTGTCGTTGACGAGCGTGACCCTGCATTCGAGCTCATCTACTACGCACGCGAAGGCGCTGTTGACGAGAAGGGCACGTCACTCATCATGCATGATGGCGAGGTTCACCGCAAAACGCAGACCGGCGACGTCTCCGTCATTCGCTTCGATTCCTACTCTTTCGACCTGTCCGATCTGACCCAGAACCGCGGTCAGGCAACGCTTCGTGCATCCGACCGCGAGCTTCCATTCCTGCTTAGTCCGGATCCGAACGACAAGGACTACATCGCCAAGCCCGGCAGTTATCGTGCCGAATTGCACCGCCGTCTGACGGATTGGGCTCTGCCGATGGTGTTTGCGCTGATTTCACTCGCGATTGCCGGCGATGCGCGCTCCCATCGTGAAGGGCGGCTGCATCCGATGGTGGCGGCGCTCATCTTTGCATTCGCGATTCGTTGGGCCTCATTTTACGCAGCAAATCAGATCGACACCGACCCGGAGTATATCGGTGTGCTGTATGCGATTCCCGTGATCGCCAGCCTCCTCGCAATCGCATCTCTGTCGCATCACAAGCGTCTGTCGGTCGTGTCCGCAATGAGCGACGGCATCGCCGCATCTTGGCAGAGATTGCTGCAACGCTTCGGCCGGTCGGCGGATCCCTCCGCGGGAGGCAGTGCATGATCTTCGGGACGCTCGGCCGTTACTTCTTCCGTCGCTATGTGCTGACCACAATGTGGTTCTTTCTCGGCGTGATCGGCATTGTCTACCTCGTGGATTTCAGCGAGACGGCCGGCCGCCTATCGGGCCTTCCCGGCTATACCGTGACCGGGGGCCTCGTGATGACAGCCGTGCGCCTGCCGCTCATCCTGCAGCAGACCGTTCCCTTCATTGCCCTCTTTGTGGGCATGACGGTTTTGATCGGCCTCAACAGAAAATACGAACTGGTCGTGACGCGCGCTGCCGGCATCTCGGTTTGGCAGTTCATGTCGCCCTTCCTTATCGGCGCCTTTTTGCTTGGCGTCCTGGTCATGACTGTCCTCAATCCGCTGGCAGCATGGGGGCAACGCCAGGCGGCCATCGTAGAGAGCAACTGGCGCGGAGAAGGCTCAGCACCGAATACCGCACCGCAAGTTCCGTGGCTTCGGCAGATCAGCGGTAGCGACGATGCGATCATAGGTGCGCATACGGTTCTCGAGAACGGCACGCTACTAATGGATGCGGTATTCGTGCATTTCGATTCGACCGACCACATCATCCTGAGACAGGACGCCGCGTCGGCAAAATTGGAAGATGGTTACTGGCTTCTTAAGAATGTTGTCGAGCGCCGTCCCGGCGAAGTCGCGGCGCGCAAGGATGAGGTGCGTGTCCGCACCAATTTGAAACAGGATTTCGTCCAGCAGAGGCTAACAGCCCCTGAAAGTATTGGATTTTTTGATCTTTCGAGCCGAATCGACGCCGCGAAATCCTTTGGGATTCCGACCAAGGCTCTCGAGACGCAATTTCATTCGTTGTTGTCCCAACCACTGCTACTTGTCGCCATGACTCTCATTGCTGCAACAGTGTCCCTAAAATTTAGCCGGTTCAACCAATCGAGGTCAGTGATTCTGGGTGGAATCCTGTCAGGCTTCGTGCTTTATGTGGTCACCGTGCTTGTAAAAGCATTCGGAAGCAGTGGGGTTGTCCCGCCTTTCGTGGCGACGTGGATTCCGGTCACCGTTGCCTTGGCTTTGGGTGCAACAATTCTGCTTCATCAGGAGGATGGCTAGTGGCGGCAGGCGACCGCAAGACTCTTAGTAAACAGTTGGTTGCCCTGTTCGTAGGCGCAGCTCTGTTTACCTATTCCAATGGCTTTCCTGCTGCCTTCGCGCAGGATGCCCTGCAAGGTTTGAAGCCGAACGTATCGGACGACCAGAAGCTGATTCTGTCGGCAAACGAACTCGTCTATAACAAGGACGCGCAGATCGTTTCGGCCATCGGCGGCGTGCAAATTAACTACGGCGGCTACAGGATGGTGGCGCAGCGCGTAGAGTATAATCAGCAGACCGGGCGCCTGATGGCGCTAGGCAACGTCGAACTCATCGGCCCCGATGGCAACCGCATGTACGCCGACAAGCTTGATGTCACAGACGACTTTGGAAACGGCTTCGTAAACGCACTCAGAATCGAGACCGCCGACAATACGCGCCTGGTTGCTGAAACCGGCGAGCGTGTTGGCGGCACGCAAATGATCCTGAACAAGGGCGTCTATACTGCCTGTTTGCCTTGCGCCGAGAAACCGGAACGGCCTCCCTTCTGGCAGGTCAAGGCTGAGCGTGTCATTCAGGACGGCGTCAAGCACACGATTCGCCTCGAAAAAGCGCGCTTTGAGCTCCTTGGTCATCCACTTGCCTACGTGCCGTGGATCGAAGTCCCCGACAACACCGTGAAGCGGAAGTCCGGCTTCCTCTTTCCTAGCTTTGTCACCGCTCAAAATCTCGGCTTCGGTCTGTCCGTCCCGTATTACTACGTTATTTCGCCAAGCAGCGATATAACGGTGACGGGCACAGGTTATACCACTCAGGGCTTCCTGCTGGACGCGGAATATCGTCAGCGATTCGAAAACGGCACGCACATATTGCGCATGGCTGGTATCAATCAGCTCAGCCCGGAGACCTTTACGCCCGGCACCAGTGATGCCGAAAATGACTTCCGCGGCGTTGTAGCGTCCAAGGGAGATTTCAGGATCAATCCGCGCTGGGCGTTCGGCTGGGACGTTATGGCGCAGAGCGACAATAACTTTTCTCGGACCTATAGTCTAAAAGGGCTGGACAACTCAACGCAGACAAATCAGGTCTACCTGACCGGTCTCGGCAAACGGAATTACTTCGATCTGCGTTCGTTCTATTTCGACGTTCAGGACGCCGATCCGAACGACGTTAAGGAGAAGCAACAGGCGATCGTCTATCCGGTGATGGACTATCACTTCGTGGCGCCGCAGCCGCTAGCCGGGGGCGAACTTTCCGCCGACGTCAACTTCACGAACCTGTCGCGCACCCATGACGACTTCTACAGTGTCGCGGGCTTCGATCGGTTCCGTGGCCTTGAGGGCCAGACGTCCCGCCTGACGGGCGAACTGGAATGGAAGCGGACGTTTGTCACGCCTGAAGGTTTTCTGATCACGCCGTTGCTCGCTGCCCGTGGCGATGCCTTGGCACTGAACATGACGCCACCGCCTACTTCCGGTACGTTTGTCTATGATGGTAATTATGATGACAGCAATGCGGCGACGCGTTCGATGTTTACTGCCGGACTGGAGATGCGCTATCCGATCCTCGGGACGACCGAAAACAGCACGCACCTGTTCGAACCCATCGTTCAAATCTATGCACGGCCTGACGAACGCCTTGCTGGCGGTCTTCCGAATGAAGACGCACAGAGCTTCGTGTTCGATGCGACCAATCTTTTCGAGCGTGACAAGTTCTCCGGCTATGATCGCATCGAAGGCGGCACACGCGCTAATGTCGGCTTCCAGTACACCGGCACGTTCGACAATGGCTACAAACTGCACGGCATATTCGGCCAATCCTACCAGCTGGGCGGCCAGAACTCTTTCGATACAGCCGATCTGGTGAATGTCGGTGCGGATTCCGGTCTGGAAAGTGACGTCTCCGACTTCGTCGGTCTCGGCGGTATCGAAACGCCGCAGGGCCTCGCCCTCGCAGCCTCCTATCGGCTTGACGAAAAGAGCTTGGCTTTCCGTCGCGGCGATTTGACGGCCGGCTTCCAGAACGACAATCTCCAAAGCCAGCTGATCTACACGCATGTCGCAGCCCAGCCAGCGTATGGCTTTGCTGAGGACAACGATGAGATCCAGGCCAAGGGAACTGTTAAGTTCAAGGATTATTGGTCGGTATTTGGCGGCATAGCCTGGGATCTTCAGGACAACAGCATCGTCAGGAAAACATTCGGTCTGACCTATGAGGACGAATGCACGATCTTTACGATCGCATATAGCGAGAAGCGTGATACCACCGCCGAAACCGCTAGCGACTGGAGCATCGGCGCCAGGTTGACCTTCCGCACGCTCGGCGACATCAACCTCGGCGGCGCGGTCGATACCAACACAACCATCTACCAGAATTGACGGCGAGTTCAGTCTTACGGTGAAAGAAAGGGCCTTTCTTTCGCCGTAAGACTATGCAGGACATTGTCGCCAGTTGATATCTGGGGCATATGCTGAATTTTCAATTTAGAGCGGCAGTGCCCGTTTGTCTCGAGAAGGTATGCGCGCCGCGACGTAAATGCGCGGCGTCAATGGGAAGGGTCGATAGATGACTGGCGCAAGAAAAACCGTAACGACGATGATTGCCGGCGCGGCTTTCGCGATGCTGGCGGCTTTTGCCTCGCCTCAGACCGGCTCAGCTTTCGCTGCAAGCGAAGTCACGGTGGTCGTCAATGGCACAGCAATTACCAGCGGTGATGTTGCCAAGCGTCAGGCATTCCTCCGGCTGCAGCACCAGAAGGCAGATGCCAAGGCTGCAGAAGAGCAACTGATCGACCAGACGCTGAAGCAGCAGGAAATCGCGCGCGTGCGCATGTCAGTTTCCAAGGACGACGTCGATGCATCGTTCGCGCGGTTTGCGACCGGCAACAAGCTGACGACCGATCAGATGGCGCAGATTCTCGAACGCGCCGGCGTCGGTGTCGCGCATTTCAAGGCTTTTATTGCCGTGCAGATGAGCTGGCCGCGTCTTGTCAATGCGCGCTACGGCTCAAGCAACCGTATGTCGAATTCCGACCTTGTTGCCCGCATGATGCAGAACAAACAGAAGCCGGAAACCACGGAATATATTCTGCAGCAGATGATCTTCGTCGTCCCGGCCAGCAAGAAGGGCATCGTCGGCAAGCGCAAGAGCGAGGCCGAAGCATCCCGGTCGAAGTATCCGGGTTGCGAGCAGGCCAAGGTGTTTGCCGCAACGATGCGCGACGTATCGGTGCGCGATCTCGGTCGCGTTCTCGCGCCGGAACTTCCGGCCGAATGGAAGCCGCTTGTCGAGCAGGCTAAGGGCAACACGACAGCCACGCGCGTAACGGACAGGGGTGTTGAATACATTGCCATCTGCAGCCAGCGCCAGGTTTCCGATGACCAGGCTGCGGAAATGGTGTTCCGCCAGGAAGATCTCGACAAGGCGAAGGCGGGGAAGAACGCTCCTCCGGAGAATCCGAACGCCCAGAAATACATGGAAGAACTGCGCAAGAAGGCGCAGATCTTGCGTCCCTGAGCAAAATGACGATCTCGTTCTCGCGCCCGCTTGCTCTAAGTCAGGGGGATCCGGCTGGTGTCGGCCCTGACATAACATTGCTGGCCTGGATGCGACGTAGGGAGCTTGGTCTCCCTCCGTTCGTGTTTATTGGCGATCCTAATGTGTTGGCGTTGCGTGCCAAGCTGCTGGGCCTGACGGTTGCAATTCGCGAGACCGATTGCGCCAACGCCAATGACGTCTTTGCCGACGCCCTGCCCGTGCTTCCCATATCTGCAGGTATTGAGGTCGTGGCGGGTGAGCCCCATGTCGCGACAGCCAAGCCCACGATCGCCGCGATCGAAAAAGCCGTATCGTTGACGATATCAGGTGAGGCCCTTGGCGTCGTCACCAATCCAATCGCCAAGTCGGTGCTCTATGAGTCTGGCTTCCCCTTCCCCGGGCACACCGAGTTTCTGGCAGATCTCGGTGCACGAGCGACGGGACAAACGGCCATGCCGGTGATGATGCTCGCTGGTCCAAAGCTCCGCACCATTCCGGTCACGATCCATATTCCCCTTAAGGATGTGCCTCAAGCACTCAATGCGGAACTCATCATCAAGACCTGCCGAATTGCCGATGCCGATCTCAGGAATCGCTTCGGGATCGCGAGTCCCCGCCTGGCTGTTGCGGGTCTCAATCCGCACGCGGGGGAAGATGGTACCATCGGCAAAGAGGATGAAGCGGTCATCAAGCCGGCCATTCAATTCCTGAGGTCCAAGGGCATCAACGCAATTGGGCCGCTGCCCGCCGATACCATGTTCCACGATGAGGCCAGGGCGCGCTACGACGTTGCGATCTGTATGTACCACGACCAGGCCCTGATACCGGCCAAGGCGCTTGGTTTCGACGACTCGGTCAACGTGACACTTGGATTGCCTTTCGTGCGCACCTCGCCAGATCATGGCACCGCCTTCGGCATTGCCGGCAAAGGGCTTGCCCGCGAAAGCAGCCTCGTCGCGGCCCTAAAGCTCGCAGGCCACCTCGGACGCACCGCGGAAGGGCGCATTTGATGGCTGCCTTGGATGGGCTTCCGCCTCTTCGCGACGTCATTCAACGCCATGGCCTCGATGCACGAAAGGCCCTCGGCCAGAACTTCCTGCTCGATCTCAACCTGACGCAGAAGGTTGCTCGAACAGCCGGCTCGCTGGACGGTGTCACGGTCTTTGAAGTCGGCCCGGGTCCGGGCGGCTTGACGCGCGCCATTCTGGCACTTGGCGCAAAGAAAGTGATCGCCGTCGAGCGCGATTCCCGCTGCTTGCCTGCGCTTTCAGAAATTGCGGAGCACTATCCGGGGCGGCTCGAGGTCATCGAAGGCGACGCTTTGAAGACGGACTTCGAAGCTTTGGCGCCTGAGGGCCGTGTGAAGATCATCGCTAATCTTCCCTACAACGTCGGGACGCAGTTGCTGGTCAATTGGATCCTCCCGAAGCAGTGGCCGCCTTTCTGGGAATCGCTGACGCTGATGTTCCAGAAGGAAGTGGGAGAGCGCGTCGTCGCGACCGAAGACGACGATCACTATGGACGTCTCGGCGTGCTCTGCGGCTGGCGTACGAACGCGCGTATGGCGTTTGATATACCACCGCAGGCATTTACGCCGCCGCCGAAAGTCACGTCGACGGTCGTCCATCTGACGCCGAACGAGAACCCCATCCCCTGCTCGGTCACCGATTTGGAAAAGGTCACCCAAGCAGCCTTCGGCCAGCGCCGAAAAATGCTGCGGCAAAGCCTCAAATCCCTCGGGGGCGAAGCCTTGCTCAACAAGGCGGACGTAGATCCTCAGCGACGCGCCGAAACGCTTTCGGTCGCCGAGTTCGTTCGACTGGCGAACTGCCTCTAGGCGATGTGCAGGCGATCTCTCACGCAGAGCGATAGCTTAACCTTTGGAGACAGGTGGTAACGTCAAGCGGACCTGCTCACAGATACCTTTGCTTCAAACTTGCTGGTCTTAAAGCTTTGGCTCTTCCGTAAGTAGGCTGTTGACAAAGTCGAACAAACCGTGGCGGCGGTCCCGGCGGACGCGCTCGGCATTGACGATGCAGCTCACGTTGCGAAAAGCCTCGTCGAGATCGTCGTTGACGATGACATAGTCATATTCGCGCCAGCGTTCGATCTCGGCGCGAGAATTCAGAAGCCGCGTACGAATGACCTCTTCCGAATCCTCTGCACGCCGATGCAGGCGCGACTGCAGTTCGGTCATGGTAGGCGGCAGAACGAATATCGAGACGATATCGGCCTTCATCTTGTCCTGAAGCTGCAGCGCACCCTGCCAGTCGATATCGAACAGCATGTCGCGACCTTCAGCCATCGCAGATTCGACGGGTTCCCGCGGCGTCCCGTAGAAATTGCCGTGTACCTCCGCCCATTCGAGCAGGTCGCCTGCGTCTCGCATCCTCTCGAACTGCGGGACAGTGATGAAGTGGTAATGCTTACCGGCGATTTCGCTCGGCCGCTTGGCTCTGGTCGTAACGCTGACAGAGATTTCGAGGCTATGGTCGTCCCTCAGGAGGTTGCCGGCAATCGTCGACTTGCCTGCGCCAGACGGCGAGGACAGGACAAGCATCAGCCCGCGCCGGGCAATTTTGGTGGGTGTGCTCGAGTGGGCCGGGCTCATGTATCACTCCAGATTCTGGACCTGCTCGCGGAACTGGTCGATGACGACTTTCAGTTCGATACCGGCGGCCGTAACCGCCGCGGCATTCGACTTCGAACAGATAGTATTCGATTCTCGGTTAAATTCCTGTGCAAGGAAATCAAGCTTGCGCCCGACCGGGCCGCCCTTGCCGAGCAGGTCGCGAGCGGCAACCACATGCGCCTTCAGCCGATCGATCTCTTCACGCAGATCCGCCTTCGTGGCGAGCAGAGCAGCTTCCGCATGCAACCTCTCGCGATCCAGCTTTCCCGACCCGTCCATGAGCATTGCGACCTGTGCGGCCAATCGGCCAGCGATCTCTTGCGGGGAGCGCGAAGGATCACGCTCGATCACCTGCGTCAGTCCCTCAATTGTCGAGATATGATCCAGCAGTACACGCGACAATGCGGCGCCCTCCAATTCCCGCATCTGACGCAAATCGACAAGGGCGGCAATCAAGCCATCGACAATGTCGGAATCGCGCGCTGCAATCGCTTCATCGCCGTCTTCCCTGTCCCGGAATTCGATAATGCCGCGAATGGCGAGCAAAGTATCGAGCTGCAATGGCGCGGGATCGATGATGCCGCCAAGCTGGTCCCGCAAAGCGAGCACTGCGGAAAGCGCTTCTTGGTTGAGAACGGTTTCGATGCGGCTCTCACCGGCAGAGACGGACAGCGACGCCTGCATATTGCCCCGGCTAAAGCGCTCGCCGGCAAGGCGACGCACGTCATTTTCCATACGCTCCAGCCCCGGCGGGAGGCGCAAGCGCAGATCCAGGCCTTTGCCGTTGACCGAGCGCAGCTCCCAAGCCCAACGCCAGCGGCCGCTCGTGCCCTCACGCCGCGCAAAACCGGTCATGGACTGCAAAGCCATGCGAGCCTCCGAAAATCAGTTGGTCTTCTTTTTCTTCTGGGGAGCCGGAGCGGCAGGTGCGTCCGACTGCGTCTGGCTTTCAGGCTGTCCATCAACGACAATATTGGGGTCGGCACCCTTGGCCGCTTCCAGCTGACGCCAGCGTTTGACGTTGGCATTGTGTTCCTCGAGCGTGGCTGCGAAGACATGCCCGCCGGAACCATCGGCAACGAAGTAAAGATCCTGCGTCTTCCAGGGATTGGCGACAGCCTCCAGCGCATCACGACCCGGATTGGCAATCGGCGTCGGGGGAAGGCCCTTGACCACATAAGTGTTGTAGGGCGTTTCCTTCTTGAGGTCCGATTGATAGATCGGGCGATCCGCCGGCTTTCCATCGCCGCCGAAGAGGCCATAGATGATCGTCGGATCGGACTGAAGGCGCATCCCCTTGCCCAGCCGGTTGAGGAAGACCGAGGCCACATGGGCCCGCTCGTCGGGAACACCGGTTTCCTTTTCGACGATAGAAGCAAGGATGATCAGTTCGTCCTTTGACTTGAGCTGCAGCGACGGGTCGCGCTTGTCCCAGACCTGGTCGACCAGCTTCTGCTGTGCAGCAGCCATCTGCTCGATGATTTCGGCCCGCTTCGTGCCGCGCGAGAACTTGTAGGTATCCGGACGCAGGCTTCCTTCGGCAGGCACGACAGTCGGCAGGTCGCCTTCCAGCACGGCATCCTCGTTCAGCCGGTTGAACATCTGGCGGACAGTGAGGCCTTCCGGAAACGCTACGGAATACAGGATCGACTTTCCGGATTTCAGCAGTTCCATGATGTCGTTCATGGAAGCATGCGCCTTGATTTCGTACTCGCCCGCCTTGAGGCTCTCGCCGTCATCAAGATGCGTCGTGGTGAGGTAACGGAAGATACGCGCGTCCGACACGATGTTGTTGCGTTCGAGGCTTGCGGCGATCTCAGCAACGCCGGCGCCGCTTCGCACGATGAAATTCGTGTTTGTCTCCAGCGGACCGGGATTCTGGTAGGCAGAGATCGCGTAATAGAAAAGGAAGACGGCCGCTGCGCAGCCGAGCACGACAAGCGTCATCAGGAAGTTCAGGAAAATGATAACTTGGCTGCGCGCCTTCTTCGAGCGCTTCGGCGGCTCGGGTACGCGTTCCGGCCGAAGCGCCTCGCTCGGCGACTTGGGAATGATCGGCCCGCTCTGCGTCTGCTGGCTTTCCTCGCCGATCGTCCCGTTGCTCTGGTTCGTATCGCTCACCGGCAATCCTCTAACTTGGCCTCAAGTCCCGCTTCTTGCTAAGCAATGCGGCAAAATGCAGGTGGGGCCGCGCCGCGCAAGGTGCAGCCCTACTGTCAGGACGTCAACGCCTGCACTCAGGCGACGTAGCGGCGCAGCACCAATGATGCATTCGTACCGCCGAATCCGAAAGAATTCGACAGCGCGACGTTGATTTCCCGCTGGCGCGCCTTGTGCGGAACGAGATCGATTGCGGTCTCGCGCTCAGGATTGTCGAGATTGAGCGTCGGAGGCGCAACGTTGTCGCGGATGGCAAGCGTTGCGAAGATCGCCTCGATCGCACCAGCCGCACCGAGCAGATGGCCCGTCGCAGACTTCGTCGACGACATCGAGATCTTGGAGGCTGCATTGCCGACCAAGCGCTCTACGGCACCGAGTTCGATCGTGTCAGCCATCGTCGACGTGCCATGCGCGTTGATGTAGTCGATATCGGCGGGCGTCAAGCCGGCGCGCTTCAAGGCCATCGTCATGCAACGCTGCGCGCCTTCGCCGTCCTCTGATGGCGCAGTGATATGATAGGCGTCACCGGAAAGACCGTAGCCCACGACCTCGGCATAGATCTTGGCGCCGCGCGCCTTGGCGTGTTCCAGTTCTTCGAGAACGACGATGCCGGCGCCCTCACCCATGACGAAGCCGTCACGATCCTTGTCGTAGGGGCGCGATGCCTTGGTCGGATTATCGTTGTGCTGGGTGGACAATGCCTTGCAGGCGGCGAAGCCGGCCAGCGAGATGCGGCTGACCGGGGACTCCGTGCCGCCGGCGACCATGACGTCGGCATCGCCGAATGCGATGAGACGGGCGGCGTCGCCGATCGCGTGCGCGCCGGTCGAGCATGCCGTGACAACCGAGTGGTTCGGCCCACGCAGCTTGTGACGGATCGATACCTGGCCGGATACGAGGTTGATCAGACGGCCCGGAATGAAGAAAGGAGAAATACGGCGCGGGCCCTTGTCGCGCAGCGTGTAGCCGGCTTCGACGATGCCTTCGATGCCGCCGATACCCGAACCGATCAGGACACCCGTCGAAACTTGGTCTTCATCGCTTTCTGGGTGCCAGTTCGCATCGTTCAGCGCCATGTCAGCGGCTGCCATGCCGTAGATGATAAAAGGATCGACCTTGCGCTGTTCCTTGGGCTCCATCCAGTCGTCGACATTGAACGTGCCGTCGCTACCGTCGCCAACCGGAATGCGGCAAGCAATCTTTGCGGGAAGGTCGTCGATTTCGAATTCAGTGACCAGGCGGGCGCCGTTCTGACCCGCAAGCAAGCGGGACCACGTCACTTCCGTTCCGCATCCCAAGGGCGAGACCATACCGGTACCTGTTATAACGACCCGTCTCATCGACTGCATTCCCCTGCCTTTTATGTTCTTGGAGAACCATGCCCGAAATAAAAAGGGCGGACTCCGGGTCCGCCCTTTCTTAAATGCTCAGGATTAAGCCTGAGCCTTTTCGATAAACTTTACCGCATCGCCGACCGTCAGGATCGAGTCAGCAGCGTCATCCGGAATCTCGACGCCGAATTCTTCTTCGAACGCCATAACAAGTTCGACGGTATCGAGCGAGTCAGCGCCCAGATCGTCGATAAAGCTGGCGCTTTCGACAACCTTGTCGGCATCGACGCCAAGATGATCAATAACAATTTTCTTTACGCGTTCTGCGATATCGCTCATGTCGGTTTCCTCGACCTTATGTCCTGATCAGAATGCCTTGTGACATTCCTACCCTGTTTCAGCCTGCGGCGCCCCTTAAAGCCACCTCGGCAAACTCTTTGAACCCGGCTACCAGAAATGTCCCAGGCTTGCACAAAAGCCCGCCGGTCCGTCTGCTTTCTCGGGAGACTGTTCACAGTCATGGCCCGCTTAACACGGTTTAAGTCTGCCGCAAAGCCAGAAAATCAACCCCATCGGGTTGGTCAACACGCTATTGCGGGGAAAATCTGCCCGGAAGGCAGTTTCCCGTTTCAGATCATGGCCATGCCGCCGTTTACGTGCAGCGTCTGGCCTGTCATATACGCAGCTTCCGACGAGGCGAGATAGGCGACGGCGGAGGCAACTTCGGCGCCCGTGCCCATGCGCTTCATCGGGATCGCTCCCATGATCGCTTCCTTCTGCTTGTCGTTCAGTTTGCCAGTCATCGCGGACTCGATGAAGCCCGGCGCCACGCAGTTGACCGTGACGTTGCGGGTTGCAATCTCCTGAGCCAGCGATTTCGTGAAGCCGATCATGCCGGCCTTGGAGGCGCAGTAATTGGCCTGGCCTGGGTTACCGGTGACGCCAACGACCGAGGTGATGTTGATGATGCGGCCATAGCGGCGGCGCATCATCGGATGCGTCAACTCGCGCGTCAGGCGGAACATCGCCGTCAGGTTCACTTCAATGACGTTATCCCAATCCTCGTCGCTCATGCGAACAAAGAGGCCGTCCTTGGTGATGCCGGCATTGTTGACAAGAATGTCGACGCCTTCGAGATCGGCTTCGGCCTTGACGCCGAGCGCCTTGACTTCGTCGCGGTCTGCGAGGTTAGCCGGGAAAATCTTGACGCGATCTCCAAGCTCGTTCGCCAGCGCCTCAAGCTTCTCTACGCGCGTGCCGTGCAGGCCGACGATTGCCCCTTGCTTGTGCAGGATGCGGGCGATTTCTTCGCCGATGCCGCCCGAGGCGCCGGTAACCAGAGCCTTGCGGCCGGAAAGATCGAGCATGGAAGTGTTCCTTGTATTCGTTAAATCTATCAGGCCATCAGGGCGGCAACGGCCGCATCGATATCAGCAGGCGTGTTAACGGCGATGCCGTTCACGGTCTTGTCGATACGACGTGCAAGGCCGGTCAGGACCTTGCCGGAGCCGATCTCGTAGAGCGTCGTCGCGCCGTTGGCCGCGAACCACTCCACCGTCTCTCGCCAGCGGACCTGGCCCGTCACCTGCTCGACGAGCAGGTTTGCAATCTCATCTGCGATGGTCACCGGTGCAGCGCGCACGTTGGCGATCAAAGGCACGACCGGGTTCGACTTCTTCACCCCCGCCAGCGCCTCGCGCATTGCTTCGGCAGCAGGCGCCATCAGCGAAGAATGGAATGGAGCGGAGACCGGCAGCAGGATCGCGCGCTTTGCGCCCTTCTCGGTTGCGATCGCTGCACCCTTCTCAACGGCGGCCTTCTCCCCCGAAATGACGATCTGGCCGCCGCCATTATCGTTGGCGATCTGGCAGGAGCCGACGGCAGTGGCTTCTTCGCAGACGGCGACGACATCGTCATGTTCAAGGCCAATGATGGCAGCCATCGCGCCGACGCCAACGGGCACGGCAGCCTGCATGGCATTGCCGCGAATGCGCAGCAGGCGCGCAGTATCGGCAAGCGAGAAGGTGCCTGCGGCACAGAGAGCGGAGTATTCGCCGAGCGAATGACCGGCAACGTAGGAGACCTTCGCCTTCAGATCGACGCCCCTGGCCTCGAGAACACGGATGACCGCCATCGAGACCGCCATCAAGGCCGGCTGCGCATTCGCCGTCAGCGTCAGCTTGTCTTCCGGACCGTTGAACATGGTCTCCGACAGTTTTTCGCCCAGAGCTTCGTCGACTTCGTGGAAGACGGCGCGTGCCTCGGCGAAGTTTTCGGCGAGATCCTTGCCCATGCCGACAGCCTGGCTGCCCTGACCTGGGAATGTAAAAGCAATGGTCATGCTATGTCCCTTTTATACGGACCTCTGGTTATTTCGCCTCCAATTGACATTCTTTCCTGCAGAGTCAAGTGCCGGACGCCCGCGTTCCAAGGCTTTTGCGGCTGCGAGAAAGCCCGGTTTTGCCTCTTGCGCTTGCTCAATTCCGGTCTAGATTTGCGCCGTCCTTCCAGACCATTCCTTTTCCAGATTACCTTCAGGGCTTTCAGATGAAATATAAGAAACTTGGCCGCACGGATATTTCCGTGTCCGAAATCTGCCTCGGCACCATGACCTGGGGCACGCAAAACACGGAAGCCGAGGCGCATGAGCAGATGGACTATTCCGTCGAGAAAGGCGTCAACTTCTTCGACACGGCCGAGCTTTATCCGACTACTCCTGTCTCCGCGGAGACGCAGGGGCTGACCGAAGACTATATCGGCAGCTGGTTCCAGAAGACGGGCAAGCGCAAGGATATCGTGCTCGCCACGAAGGTCGCGGGTCCCGGCCGTTCCTATATTCGGGGCGGCGACGGGGCCGACGCCAAGAACATTCGCCTGGCGATCGAGGCAAGCCTGAAGCGCCTAAAGACGGACTATGTCGACCTCTACCAGATTCACTGGCCGAGCCGAGGGCATTTCCATTTCCGTCAGGCTTGGCACTACGATCCCTTCAAGCAGGACCACGCCAAGGCGATCGCCAATATCACCGAGATATTGGAAACGATGGGCGCCCTTGTGAAAGAGGGCAAGGTTCGCGCCTTTGGTCTCTCCAACGAGACAACCTGGGGCACGCAAAAATATCTGGCGCTTTCCGAACAGCTCGACCTGCCGCGCGCCGCCACGATCCAGAACGAATACAATCTGCTCTACCGCCACTACGATCTCGATCTGGCGGAGCTGTCGCATCATGAGGACGTCGGTCTGCTGGCCTATTCTCCCCTTGCCGGCGGCATCCTCAGCGGCAAGTATGTCGACGGCGCCAAGCCGGATGGCTCGCGCGGGTCGATCAACGGCGACATCGGCGGTCGTTTGCAGCCCTTGCAGGAAGCGCCGACGAAGGCCTACCTGGATATCGCTGCACGGCACGGGCTCGACCCTTGCGTGATGGCGCTCGCCTTCTGCCTGAGCCGCCGCTTCATGGCGTCCGTGATCATCGGCGCAACGACGATGAAACAGCTTGAAACGGACCTGAGCTCGGTCAGTCTCAAGCTGTCACACGAGGTTCTGGCTGAAATCGAGCAAGTTCACCGCCAGTATCCGATGCCGATCTAGGGCAGTCAGACGACGCATAGCGATCTGACCTTGCCTGGCCAGGTCGTTCGCCGCATGGAAGCCATGCGGCCTTCGCCAGCACTTACAACGACAAGTTTCGGCGACTTCGCCAGGGCGTCAATTTCTGCTTCTCCGTTCCGCGCATTTCAGCTAGGTTTGCAAGGCTCTGGTAGCGCCGCAGGAGCGCTCATACCGTGGAACGGAAGCTCGCAGTCATCCTTGCCGGCGACGTTGCCGGCTACAGCCGCCTCGTTGCAACCAACGAGGAAGACGCGCTTGCGACGCTGAGCATCTACACCGCCATGATCGGCGATTTCGTGCGAGAGCACGGAGGGCGCGTCTTCGGCAGCGCCGGGGACAGCGTCGTTGCGGAATTCCCAAGTGCCGTACAAGGTGTTCGCGCAGCTGTTGCCATTCAACGTGCGCTGCATCGACGCAATGCCGACCTGCCGGCGGACCGGCGGATGGAGTTCCGTCTCGGGCTCAATCTCGGCGATGTCGTCGTCTCCGGGGAGAACCTGCTTGGCGACGGCGTGAACGTCGCAGCCCGTCTCCAGGAGGTGTCGCTGCCTTCCGGTATCTGCATCTCTGGCGCGCTACGCGAACAAATCGAGGGGAAGCTCGACTTCCCCCTCGTGCCGATGGGCGACCGCACGCTGAAGAATATTCCTCGCCCGGTACCGGTGCATCGGGTTCATTGGAGCCGGGAGGATCCCGTGGAGGCGGGTGCGCTCGGTGGACCGCTCAGGCTGCCTGACAAGCCCTCGATCGCAGTACTGCCCTTCGTCAACATGTCCGACGACCCCGAGCAGGAGTTCTTCGCGGACGGGCTGACAGAGGACATCATCACCGCGTTATCGCTCTACCGCTGGTTTTTCGTCATCGCCCAGAACTCATCCTTTGCGTATAAGGGGCGCGCGGTCGATGTAAAGCAAATCGGGCGCGATCTCGGCGTGCGCTATCTCGTCGAAGGAAGTGTCCGCAGGTCCGGGACGCGCGTCCGTGTCACCGGACAGCTGATCGAAGCCGAAAGCGGCGTTCACCTGTGGGCGCAGCGCTACGACAGGGAAATATCCGATATCTTCGCCATTCAGGACGAACTGACGCAGAATGTCGTCGGCGCAATCGAGCCGGAAATCCTAATCGGTGAAAGCCGGCGTGCGTTGATAAGGACAACCGACAATCTGGACGCCTATGAGAGCCATATGCGCGGCACCTGGCTCCACAACGCGCAGGATACGGTCGAGCATTTCATCGAAGCCATTGTCTGGCATCGCCGCGCAATCGAGCTCGATCCCGATTTTGCACGCGCCCATATGATGCTTGCCCGCTCACTCTACGCCCGATGCTTCCATGGTTTCAGCGACGACGTGGACCGGGATAGCACAGAGCTGCGAATAGAGGCCGAGCGCGCTGTCGCGCTCGACCCGCGTGACCCCTACTCGCACTACGCAATGTGCCTTGCGCATTTCGTAGCCCATAACGCGCCGGCGGCGATTGAGGCCGCCCAGCAGGCGATTGACCTCAATCCCAACTTTGCCCTCGCACATATGGCTCTTGGCTGGGCGCGGATATTCAACGGTCACTTTGTCGAAGCTCTGGACCCCCTTTATATGGCGACAAGGCTAAGCCCGCACGATCCGCTGGCCTACCTCATACTCGACCGTATTGCGCTATCGCACTACCACTTGGGCAACTACGAAGAGGCTGTGCATTACTCCGAGCGAGGTCTTTCGCTCCGCCGCGCCTATTTCAATCGCGTTGTGCTTCTTGCCAGCCTGGGGCAACTCGGACGCCAGGAGGAAGCGCAGAGGCTGATACCGGAAATCCTCGCAAACGTACCGGCCGATCTCGAGCATTATTGGAAGATGCTGACACCCTATGTGGCGCACAGCCATTACGACCACTTCGTCGACGGCCTGCGCAAGGCGGGGCTGCCTTCGCTGAACTCACAGCAAGAACATTGCTGAGTGTCCCTTGCGTTTCCGCCAAAATTCCGTATAAGCCGCTCTGTTCGCAAACCCGGTCTTCTGGCTGGTGGCTGAACGGAGGGCCGGTTTTCGCAAGAGAATCGTCGGAACGGAAGTGTTCCAGCCTCCCGTGTCTCCGCTCTCGACCGTCTCGGAACGCTTTTCTTGCTTGGCGCTTGCCGCCTCTCAGGAGCAGTCGTTGAGGCTTAGCCGCCGATTATCGGGTTGAACCAACGCAAGAAAGGCAAAGCTGTCATGGCTCTTTATGAACATGTATTCCTTGCCCGACAGGATATTTCCGCTCAGCAGGTCGATGCCCTCGTAGAACAGTACAAGGGTGTGATCGAAGCTAACGGCGGCAAGGTCGGGCGCATCGAGAACTGGGGCCTTAAGTCCCTTACCTACCGCATCAAGAAGAACCGCAAGGCACATTACGTCCTCGTGGACATCGATGCGCCGGCAGCTGCCGTCCAGGAAATGGAACGCCAGATGCGCATCAGCGAAGACGTCCTGCGCTACATGACGATCGCTGTCGAAGCACACGAAGAAGGCCCATCTGCCATGATGCAGAAGCGCGACCGCGACGACCGCGGCCCGCGTGATGGTGCCGACCGTGGCCCGCGCCGCGAATTCGGTGACCGTCCGCCGCGCCGTGACGGCGACTTCCAGCGTGGCCCGCGTCCGGACCGCGCTCCCCGCGAAGACCGTGCATAAGGAGATCTAAGAATGTCTGAAGCTTCCTCCGCTCCGGTTCGTCGCCCGTTCCATCGTCGTCGCAAGACTTGCCCGTTCTCCGGCGCAAACGCTCCGCGCATCGACTACAAGGACGTTCGTCTCCTGCAGCGCTACATTTCCGAGCGCGGCAAGATCGTTCCTTCCCGTATCACTGCTGTTTCGCAGAAGAAGCAGCGCGAACTCGCTCAGGCGATCAAGCGCGCTCGTTTCCTCGGCCTGCTGCCGTACGTCGTCGCTTAATCAGCTGACGAGACCAAATCGAGGGAAGGCAGCGATGCCCTCCCTTCTCCCTTTCGCGATGGGCGCGGATCGGAACTCTTAAAACCCATGTTGAGGCCTTTCTGAAACCGATTCAGGAAAGTCCCTCTAACTGCTTGATGAAGCAGGACAGCGACCGTGACGCAACTGAATGCAAAAACGCTAGGCATCGGCGCGCTCGCCGGATTGACCGCCGCACTTCTGGTGCTCGGCGCAAGCATGCAGCCGTCGTTCAGTGCCGTTCTCTACGCGGCCTCCGCCCTTCCCATTCTTCTCGTCGGCCTCGGCTGGGGCAACATGGCGGCAATCTCCGCCGTCGTCACCGCCGCTGCCGTTGGCGCGATCGCCATCTCACCGTCCTTCGCGCTGATGATGACGCTGGTCACGCTGCTGCCGGCCGGCTGGCTCAGCCACCTTGCAAGCCTTGCCCGCCCCGCCTCCGAACTCGGCGGTCCCGAGCATCTGATGGCCTGGTATCCGCTTTCGGACATTCTGCTGCACCTCTGCGGTCTGGTGACAATCGCCGTCATCGTGGTCGGCGTGATGATCGGTTACGGTCCGGATCTCATCGATCGGCTCGTGGACGTGATGTTTGGCTCGCTTGCCCAGCAGCAGCCCGAGTTTTCGCCTGATCCGGCGGTGACGGCGCAGACCAAATCGCTGGTGCTCCTCATGCTGCCCGCCATTCAGGGCGGCATGTGGGTGGTCATGTTGTTTGCCGCCTATTACATCGCGACCCGGATCGTCAGCGCATCCGGCCGCGGCCTGCGTCCCCGCGAGGACATTCCCTCGGCGCTGCGCATGAACCGCAATTCGATCTTCGTTTTTCTCGTCGGTCTTGCCGCCACCTTCTTCGGCGGCATGCCGGCGATGATCGGAGCAACCGTGGTCGGCACCTTCGGCGCCGGCTTCCTGCTTTCCGGCTTTGCCGCGCTGCATTTCCGCACGCGCGGCAAGGATTGGCGCCTGCCAGCGCTTATCCTCTGCTACCTGGCATCGCTCATCCTGATGGTGCCAGCCTTTTTCATCCTCGTGGTGGGCTTGAGCGATACCCGCAAGGCAATCGCACTTACCCCAAACAAGGATGTCGATGCCCCCAAACAGACAGACACGAAAATCTAGAGACACGAAAGGAACACGAACATGGAAGTCATTCTTCTTGAACGCATCTCCAAGCTCGGCCAGATGGGCGAAACCGTAAAGGTTCGCGACGGCTTTGCTCGCAACTACCTCCTGCCGCTCGGCAAGGCGATGCGCGCCAACGAAGCCAACAAGAAGCGCTTCGAATCCGAGCGCGCAACGCTCGAAGCTCGGAACCTCGAGCGCAAGTCGGAAGCACAGAAGGTCGCCGACGCTCTCGACGGCAAGTCGTTCATCGTCGTCCGTTCTGCTGGCGAAACCGGCCAGATGTACGGCTCGGTCGCTGCTCGCGACGTCGTTGAAATTCTCGCCGCAGAAGGCTTCAACATCGGCCGCAACCAGGTTCACCTGAACACGCCGATCAAGTCGATCGGCCTGCACAAGGTTGAGCTGCAGCTCCACGCTGAAGTCGAAATCCACGTCGAACTCAACGTTGCTCGTTCGGCTGAAGAAGCCGGCCGTCAGGCCAAGGGCGAAACCCTCACCTCCGTCGATGCCATCTACGGCGTTGACGAAGACGCTCTGCGTCCGGAAGACTTCTTCGATCCGGAAGCCGACCTCGAAGGCGACGAAGCTTAATTTTCCCGAGAGATCCTCTCGGGAAATGGACGAAAGCCCGGCTCGCGCCGGGCTTTCTGCTTATCTGGCGGCTGTATTCTGCTGCGGCGGAGCGTTCTTGTCGACGTCGACGACGACGGAGAGCCCCGGCCCCAGATCCTTGACGACCGGCTCGTCGGGATCAAAGCCGATGCGCACGCCGACGCGCTGTGCAATCTTCACGAAATTGCCTGTCGCGTTGTCCGCCTTGATGACCGCGAATTCCGACCCGGCTGCGGGCGAGAAGCGTTCGATGTATCCCTTCAGACGCTGCTTGCCGAGCGCATCGACCGTGATGGTCACCGGCTGCCCGACCTGCATGCCGTACAACTGCGTCTCCTTGAAATTCGCCACGACCCACACATCCTCCGGCACGACGGCCATGAGCTGCGTACCCGCCGTCACATACTGCCCGACGCGTACGCCGACTTCGCCGAGATGACCGTCGCGCGGTGCGACGATCTTGGTGTTCTGCAGGTCGATTTCCGCAAGGCGCACGACGGCTTCGGCGCTTGCCACATTGGCTTCCAGAAGCGAGCGATTGACGATGATCGTTGCAAGATTTTGCTTGGAAACCTCCAGCGCGGCCTTTGCCTGGTTCAGGGCAGCCTTGGCCTGGTCAAGCGTCGCCTGCGCGGCCTCTGTCTCACTCTGCGATGCAATGCCGCGATTACTGAGATTGTTGACGCGATCCCAGGCCTGCTGCGCGCGCGTCAGGGCTGCGTTTGCGCTATCGATCTGCGCCTCGCTGGAGGCGATGCTCGCCTTTGCCGCAAGCTCTGACTGGCGGGAATTCTCCAGCGACGCCTTCTGCCCATCGAGCGCCGCACGTGCCTGGGCAAGCTTCTGGGCGTAGATGCGGTCATCGATCTGAGCAAGCGTATCGCCCTGCTTGACCTGCTGATAGTCCTTCACGGGCACATCGACGACATAGCCGCTCACCTGCGGGCTCATGATCGTGACATAGCCGCGAACATAGGCATTGTCGGTCGTCTCCACCGATGTCACGAACGGCGGCAGCCGCCACGCATAGAGAACGAGAAGGACGCCGGCGATGCCGGCGAGCACTGCGATGATAGTCGAAGGAGAGCGAGGGAACTTCAACATACTGGACCCTGAGATCACGATTGAGCGGGGATTGCATCGGGCTGGCTTATCCTGGGCCAGGTCAGCCGGCGCCACGCTTGATGGAGAAGAATGACGATCAGGCCGAAGACAGAGGAGTAGCCGATGACGAGGAAGGTGTCGTTGTAGGCGAGAATATAGGCCTCGCGGCTGACCTGCTGGGCGAGCAGCACCAGACCTTCAGCGTTGAGCAGCATCTTGTCGCCAAGCACCTTGCCGTAAGCGGCGCTCAGTTGTGAGATGCGCTGCGCCACGATCGGATCCTGCAGCAGGATGTGCTCGACGAGCACGTTCGAGTGGAACTTCTCCCGGATTGTCACGAAAGTCCCGAGCATTGCCGAGGCGAAGAGCGAGCCAATGCTCTGCGTGAAGACGAAGATCACCAGGAAGTTGACGATGTATTGCCCGCCCCGCGAGATCGCGGCCTTGAAGCCGTTCGCCATGACAGGCGGCAGGAACATCGCGGCGCCCGCGGCGACCATCGCCTGGCTCAGATACATCTGAGGCGGCCGTGTCAGGCTCGTCGACTGGCTATCCAGAAAGGCGCCGGCTGCAATGAGTGCGAGCGCCAGCACGTGGGCTGTTTCGACGTAACGCGTCGTCATCAGAAACGCACAGAAAAGCCCGCCAACCAAGGAGGCGAGAAGAATGATCGCATAGAGCGTCTCTGTCTGATCGTTCAGAAGCCCGAGCTGCTGATAGAAGTTGGCGGCAGTTGACGACTGCTCCGAGGAGACGAAGCGGAAGAGAAGCAGGACGCCTGCCATTCGCATGTTGGCGCCCGAGAACAGCCAGCGAAAATCGATCAGGGGATTGGTGCGCGGCAGCTCAATGGCCAGCATCAGAGCAAGAGAGCCGACCGATACCGCCAGTAGAACGCCGATCCAGGGCGCTTCGAACCACCAATAGAGCCGGCCGAGCGTCAGTACGACGGCAAGACACCCGAAGCCGACCGCCAGGAGGAGATAGCTCACTATGTCATGTCGTTGAATGACGTTCGCCCGAGGCGGCGCCGTAAGCGGCAGCAGATAGATGATCGGAAGGACGGCGAGCGCGAGGCCCATCTCGAACACATAGAGCGCCTGATACCCGCCGAACTGAAGCAGCGAAGGCGAGACGATGCGCGCGACGGGAGACGCAAACAGCGTGCACATCAGAGCAAGGCTGATCCCGAGCGAGAGCTTCTTTTCCTGCGGGAAAGGCTCCAGCATATAGAGGAAGCCGAGCGTCGAAAGGGGGGCTGCGGCCATGCCGCTCAGGGTGCGCACAACGATCGCGGAATGCAGGTCAGTGATGAGGAGATTGAGCACCGCCGCAACGACGAAGCAGATAATGCCAAGTTCCGCGAAACGACGAAGACCGTATTGGGTACGAATTTTGAAGAGTGCAATCGACATGCTCGCGTAAGGTGCCATATAGGCCGCCGAGAGCCAGGAAACTTCAGTGGTGGTCGCGGAAAACGAGCCCTGCAGCTGATAGATGTTGGCGGTCAGCAGGTTCATGCCGAGGCCCTGCGTCAGAAAAAGCAGGACCGACGCCGCCATGTAGAGCGGCACCTTCCAGGCCGGCATCGGCACGCCCGCTGCTGGTGGCGGCGACGGCATCTGTTGTGTGCCCGGCTTCGCCTCCTCGGCGGGCCGTGGCGCCACATTGTCGTTGGCGGTCTCGGCGAGGCTCATCGGCAGGACCTCAAATTCCGCGAATGCCCTGCAGGTTGGCTTGCATGGCGCGGATCACTTCCAAAGTAGTCTTCAGATCATTTTCGGGAATACCGGCGATAACCTGCGCCCGCACTTTTACGGCAATGTCATCGATTTCGCCCGCCACGACCTTGCCGGTCTCGGTGATGTAGATTTCCTTGGCACGGCGATCGGAGCCGGCCACGCGCCGCTGGACGAAACCCTGCCCTTCCATTGCATCGAGAATCCTGACGAGCGTTGGCGTCTCCAGCTCCAGCCGTTCGGCAAGTTCACGCTGGTTGATTCCGTCCTTTTTATTAAGCGTGAAGAAGACACGGGCGCGCGGCAACGTCATGTTGCGCTCCCGCACTATCTTGTCGAAGACGGCCCTTAGCTTACGATTGAAAGCGGCAAGGTCTTCGATAAGCTCACGCCCGAGAACGGGATTTCCCATATATTTCAGCCCTATTTTGTTAGCGCACTAATTATATCGTTACTATCTATATTGTTTTCCGATCTTTTTCAAGAGCCGGCGGCCTCTGTTTGGATGCAAGTCTCCCCCGACAGGCTTAGACTACCACGCAAGCCACGATGGAAGTGAGTCGTTTCTGGCCGTGTTCTGCAGGTGACACTTTCGGTATTTTTGCACTGACCGCAAGTACGACTGTGGAGAAGTCGAACAACGGGCAAAGCCTCCCCGTATCGACGACGGCACAGGAGCCTTCTCGCTTCCGCGCTTGATTTTGCCGCTTGCGCGCGCCACACCCGAAGCTGAAGAAGACAGAACGGATCAAGATGAACGACGTCGCTCGAAAGATTGCCGCCGTTGCTCCAGCGGAGCAGCACTACCGGGAAGCCCCCAACAATATCGAAGCCGAACAGGCGCTTCTCGGCGCGATCCTGATGAACAACGACGCCTATTATCGGGTGTCGGACTTCCTGAAACCGATCCATCTCTACGAACCGCTGCACCGCAAGATCTTCGAAGTCGCGGGCGACATCATCCGCATGGGCAAGATCGCCAATCCGGTGACAATCAAGACCTTCCTCAAGGCTGAGGAAAAGGTCGGCGACATGACGGTGTCCGAGTACCTCGCCCGACTCGCCCGGGAAGCCGTGACCATCATCAACGCCGAGGACTACGGCCGCGCGATCTATGATCTAGCGCTTCGCCGCGCGCTGATCACCATCGGTGAAGACGTCGTCAACATCGCTTACGACGCGCCGCTCGACATGCCGCCGCAGACACAGATCGAGGACACTGAGCGCCGTTTGTTCGAACTCGCCGAAAACGGCCGTTACGACGGTGGCTTTCAGTCATTCAATGACGCGGTAGCGCTGGCGATCGACATGGCGGCTGTCGCTAAGGAGCGAGATGGGGGGCTTTCCGGCATCTCCACCGGGATCCATTCGCTGGACGGCAAGATGGGCGGCCTGCAGCGCTCTGACTTGATCGTGCTCGCCGGTCGTCCGGGCATGGGCAAGACCTCGCTCGCGACCAACATCGCCTACAACATTGCCGCCGCCTACGAGGGCGAAGTGCAACCGGACGGTAGCATGAAGGCGAAACAAGGGGGCGTCGTCGGCTTCTACTCGCTCGAAATGTCGTCCGAACAGCTCGCCACGCGTATCATCTCCGAGCAGACAGAAGTCTCCTCCTCGAAGATCCGCCGCGGCGACATTAACGACGCCGACTTCGAAAAGCTGGTCGCCTGCTCGATGATGATGCAGAAGGTACCGCTCTACATCGACCAGACCGGTGGTATCTCGATCGCGCAGCTTTCGGCGCGCGCCCGCCGCCTGAAGCGCCAGCGCGGCCTCGACTGCCTGGTGGTCGACTACATCCAGCTGATGACCGGCTCGGGCAAGTCGGGCGAAAACCGCGTGCAGGAAATCACCCAGATCACGACCGGCCTGAAGGCGCTCGGCAAGGAACTGAACGTTCCCATCATCGCCCTCTCCCAGCTCTCGCGTCAGGTCGAAAGCCGAGACGACAAGCGCCCGCAGCTCTCCGACCTTCGTGAATCGGGCTCGATCGAGCAGGACGCCGACGTCGTGCTCTTCGTGTTCCGTGAGGAGTACTACGTCAAGAATCTCGAGCCTCGCGATCCTAACGATCCGAAGTATGCCGAATGGGAAGCGCTGTTCGACAAGGTAAAGGGCACGGCTGACGTTATCATCGCCAAGCAGCGCCATGGACCGACCGGCACGGTGAAGCTCGCCTTCCAGTCGGAATTCACGCGTTTCGCAGATCTCGCCGATCCCTCCTTCATCCAATACGAAGAGCACTGACGAGATCCTTCTCGTCAGTACGCTACCCGACCTACAAGCCGGCCGCTCGCAGAATGGCAACGGTTGCCACGCCAACGGCAACGCTTGCCAGCATCGGCAGCCGGCGCGCTGCGAGCGCTGTAACCAGGCAGGCAGCCGTCTCGGCCCAGCCTGTCGCAAAGGCGGTGGGCGCAATTACTGCCATTAGAACCGCCGGCGGTATCGCCTCGATGGCCGTTCGGGTCTGCTCGGTCATTTCGACATGGCGAATGAGAAGCAGGCCGCTCGTGCGGGTCAGCACCGTTGCAGCCGCCATGGCGAGAATCGCAAGAAGCGTTTGCATGTCCAGGGTCATGCCGTCACCGCCTTTGCCTTGCCTGTCCATAGTGCCGCGGCAAGCCCGGCGAGCGCACCGGCTGCGATGTACCAGACACCCGGTACGACCTGGTGAACCAGGACGGCGGCCAGAGCGCTCGCAGCCAATACCGAACCAGTCTCACGGCCTTTCCAGAACCCCATCGCCAGCACGACAAAGACTGCGGGAAAGGCGAAGTCGAGCCCGACGGCAGCGGGATCGCCTAGAAACGCGCCGAGAGAGGCGCCAATCAGCGTGGAGCCGACCCAGGCCAAATAGAATGGCATGGCGATGCCGGCGAACCATGAAGGTGTCAGCCGCGCCACGCCTGCGCGGAATTCCGCGATCGCCCATATCTCGTCAGCCAGGAACAGCATGGCCGCATATTTTCGCAAGCCAGAGAAGGCTTGCATCTTCGTGCCGAGGGACGCGCTCATCAGGACGTGGCGGATATTGACGAGCAGAGCGGCAAAGCCGACGCCCGCCCAGCTTGCCGGGTGCGTCCAGATATCCATGGCGACAAACTGTGAGCCACCGGCAAAGACGAGCGCGCTCATCAGGGTCGCTTCGACAGGAGACAAACCTTTCGCGGCCGAAACCGCACCGAAGACGAGACCAATTGGAATGACGGCGACGACGAGCGGCAGGATTGCCCGCGCTCCGGCCAAAAAATCACCGATCGATCGCCTTTGAGTGAGCATTGGAACCTCCAGAACTGCTAAAGTCGGAGGTGTTAAGCTGCTGCGCAGTGATCGTCTTGAACGAAAGTGATCAGCCCGCGCGATACTGTCCCGGCGTGACGCCGGTGCGTGCCTTGAAGTGGCGGGTGAAGTGCGCCTGGTCGGCGAAGCCGCACTGGATTGCCACATCGGCTGGCGCCTGTCCTGACCGCAATAGCTTGCGCGCCTCGCGCACGCGCTTGTCGGTCAGAAAGGCATGCGGGGTGATGTGGTACTCGCGGCGGAACGCCCGGATGAGATGCGCGCGGCTCAAGCCTGCGACCTTGGCCAATTCGTCAAGCCCGATATCGCTGTCGAAACTGTCGGTCAGATAGTCGCGAGCGCGGCCGACTGCGGTGCGCTCCTTGGTATCCACCGGCACGACGATCGTGCTGCCGTAGCGCTGGAAGATTGCCGCGAGCACGCGAAACATACCCTCTTCTGATTCCAGCGCTCCGGCACCGCTCTCCAGCACGCGATGGGCGGTATGGAAAGCGGCCGCCATCTCGGGATCATTGAGAAGCTCCTTCGGGAAGGACGGCGTGGCGTTGAAAGCGTTGCCGGTCACGTC
Source organism: Rhizobium sp. 3T7 (assembly GCF_020166565.1). NCBI lineage: Bacteria > Pseudomonadati > Pseudomonadota > Alphaproteobacteria > Hyphomicrobiales > Rhizobiaceae > Rhizobium > Rhizobium sp. 3T7. The sequence continues at coordinate 67,492 of NZ_JAIQXS010000011.1, read as the reverse complement.
TTCGAGAATATCGACGAAGAGCTTGGTATCGGGATAGATCATCCGGTAGCGATACCCCTCGCCGCCGGGAACGCCGTCATGCACGACGCCGGGGTCGATGAGATAGAGATCGCCCGCGCCGGTCTCCTCGCGAACACCCTTCATCGTTGCGATCTGCGTGCCACTTTCGATGGCGCCGATCGAGAAGGTGTCGTGGGCATGAGGCGCATACTCGTGCGTCAGGAAGCTCGCGCTCAGGCATTCCATGTTGCGGAATCGGCGGTCGCGCCAGAAACGCGCCCGCTCGACACCAGCAAGCGGCATCGCCTCCGCCGCCTCTTTCTGCGATACATTCTCCATCAAACCAGACTACTTCACGCGCGACCCTGCGTCTTGAACAAAAGTGATCGCAAGATCGATATCTCCTTGGCTTGCTTTCACTTTGCCTTATTGATCTCTAGACTACCACGCGACAAACGTTCTCCCTACTTTTGTGAAGCACAATGACTGATTTTGTTGATAGTTTCGAAGATGAAGACCCATTCGACTCTGCCGGCCTGCGCCTGACCGTCGACCTGACGGCACTGACGGAAAATTGGAAGGACATGGCGCGACGCTCCGGCAAGGCTCGGGCCGCGGCTGTCGTGAAGGCGGACGCCTACGGCACTGGCATCGAAGACGCTGGCGAAGCGCTCTTTATGGCCGGCGCGCGTGATTTCTTCGTCGCCACCGTCGATGAAGGCGTGACGCTGCGGCCCTACACGCCCGACGCTCGCATTTTCGTGCTCGCGGGCGTCTGGCCCGGCACAGAGCGACGGCTCTTCGAAAACGACCTCGTGCCGGTGATCTCGTCGGAAGAACAACTCGCCTTCTGGATGGCGGTGCTCGCCGAATACGGCGACTACCCCTGCGCCCTCAATGTCGATACGGGCTTCAACAGGCTGGGCCTGTCCATGGACGAGGCGATCGCGCTTGCCGACGACGTTTCGCGCCCGGTAAGTTTTGCGCCGGTGCTTGTCATGAGCCATCTCGCCTGCAGCGACGACCATTCCTCGGAGATGAACAAGCAACAGCTTGAATCGTTCCGGCGGGTTAGCGCAGCCTATGAAGGTATCGATACAAGCCTAGCGGCATCGGGTGGCATCTTCCTCGGCAGTGACTATCACTTCGATCTCACGCGCCCCGGCATCGCTGTCTATGGCGGCGAAGCCGTCAACGGCGTGGCGAACCCGATGCGGCCGGTCGTGACCGCCGAGGCGCGGATCATTCAGGTTCGTACGGCCAAGGCGGGCGATACCGTCGGCTACGGCCGCGCCATGCGATTGACCCGTGACAGCAGGCTCGCCGTGGTGTCGGCCGGATACGCCGATGGGTACCTGCGAAGCCAGTCGAGCGGCGGCGTGCCTCTGCGCCAGGTCGTGCCGCAGGGAGGCCAGGGTTTTCTGGCCGGGCGAAAGGTTCCGGTTGCCGGCCGCATCACCATGGATCTGACGATTTTCGATGTCACGGATCTTCCGGAAAATGCAGTGCTCGCAGGCGATTACGTCGAACTGTTCGGAAAGAACGTGCTCGTCGACGACGTCGCGAGGTCGGCGGGTACGATCGGCTACGAGATCTTGACCAGCATCGGCCTGCGGCACGAGCGACGCTACCTGTACGAGGAAAACTAAGGACCTACCGCGTCGTCAGGGCCAACCGCACGCCGAGCGCCACCAGCAGCGCGCCAAGGCCGCGATCGAGCCAGAGGCCGATGCTTCTCCTACGCTTGACGAGATCGGCAAGCCGTCCTCCCGCCAGGATGAGCGGAGGCTCGATGAAGGCTGCAACCGCAATGATGAATAAGCCATGGACCGCCAGCTGTAGCCAGGTCGGTCCGGCGCCCGCGACCACAAATTGCGGTAGGAAGGCGAGGAAGAAGATCGCGACCTTCGGGTTCAGCAGCGAAACGAGGATGCCCTGCCTGTAGACATGGCTCCCGGGCAGGGCGTCCTTCGCCGCCCTGACTAGGCCGCCCTCGGCTTTCGAGCGCAATGCCTGAATGCCGAGCCAGATGAGGTAGATCGCACCTGCCCACTTGACCACCGAAAAGGCCAGTGCGGAGGCGGCGAGAATCGCAGACAGACCGAATGCTGCCATCGCCACATGCAGGCAGGCGCCGGTCCAGATGCCGAACAGCGCGGCAAAACCGGTCCTCGTCCCGCTTTTGAGGGTGTGGCCGAGAATGAAAGCCATGTCGGGACCGGGCGACAGGTTGAGCAGGACCGCCGCGGTCAAGAACGCGATCCAGTGCGCGAGCGAATAGTCCAGCATCGTCGTGGCCTCCAAGACAGTGGAGAACAAGTGCCACCGTCGCCCCTGATAGGGAAATCATTAGTTTTGATCGGTGCCAGGAATGATTATTTGAGCAAGCAAACTGATTCGATGCGACGCCCTGGCGGCATCCAACCGAAAGCATGATTGATGGCGAAGGCCAGGACACAATTCATCTGCCAGAGCTGCGGTGCGGTCCATAACCGCTGGGCGGGCAAGTGCGATAGCTGCGGCGAGTGGAATACCATCGTCGAAGAAGACCCCATGGGCGGCATCGGCGGCGGACCGGCAAAGACGCCGAAAAAAGGCCGCCCAGTGGCACTGACGGCACTCTCTGGCGAGATCGAGGAAGCTCCGCGTATCCACACCGGCATTTCGGAACTCGACCGGGCACTCGGCGGCGGCTTCGTGCGCGGTTCGGCCGTGCTGATCGGTGGCGATCCTGGTATCGGCAAATCGACGCTGCTGATGCAGGGCGCGGCAGCGCTTTCGCGTCGCGGCCATCGGATCATCTACGTTTCGGGCGAAGAGGCGGTGGCCCAGGTAAGGCTGCGGGCGCAACGCCTGCAGGCAGCGGACACCGATGTCCTGCTGGCTGCCGAAACCAATGTCGAGGACATTCTGGCAACGGTGGCGGAAGGCAAGCGGCCCGATCTTGTGATCATCGATTCCATCCAGACGCTCTGGAGCGAACTGGCCGAATCCGCGCCTGGAACCGTGACGCAGGTGCGCACCGGCGTTCAGTCGATGATCCGCTTCGCCAAGCAGACCGGCGCGGCCATGGTTCTCGTCGGCCATGTCACCAAGGACGGCCAGATCGCCGGTCCGCGTGTCGTCGAGCACATGGTCGATGCGGTGCTCTATTTCGAAGGCGATCGCGGCCATCACTATCGCATCCTGCGCACCGTCAAGAACCGCTTCGGACCGACGGACGAGATCGGCGTCTTTGAAATGTCGGACAAGGGGCTGCGCGAGGTTGCCAATCCCTCCGAACTCTTCCTCGGCGAGCGTAACGAGAAATCGCCGGGAGCTGCCGTCTTCGCCGGCATGGAAGGCACCCGCCCCATCCTGGTCGAAGTGCAGGCGCTCGTTGCCCCGACGTCGCTCGGGACCCCTCGCCGCGCCGTGGTCGGCTGGGACTCCGCACGCCTGTCGATGATCCTTGCCGTACTCGAGGCTCATTGCGGCGTCCGGCTCGGCCAGCACGACGTCTATTTGAACATCGCAGGTGGCTACCGTATCTCCGAGCCAGCCGCCGATCTCGCCGTCGCCTCGGCCCTGGTTTCGTCGCTTGCCGGTATTGCCCTGCCGGCCAATTGTGTCTATTTCGGCGAAGTCAGCCTGTCGGGCGCCGTCCGGCCGGTTTCACATACGTCCCAGCGCCTCAAAGAAGCCGAGAAGCTGGGCTTTTCTGCCGCGTTGCTTCCCTCGGCGTCAGCCGACCTGCCGAAGGGTTCCGGCAGTCGCTGGAGCGAGATCGAGAGCCTGCCGGACCTGGTTGCACGTATTGCTGGGTCGAAAGGCGCACTGCGACGTGTGGAAGAAGAGGTTTGATCCTTTCATCACCAGCATCGGTGATGTTATAGGAAGCACGCAATGAGGCGCGACCAAGCCGTATATAAACGGCGGTCCTGGAGTTGAATTTATATGCCCATTACGATTTTCGACGGTATTGTCATCGGCGTCGTTCTTTTCTCCGCCGTACTTGCAATGGTGCGCGGCTTCTCCCGCGAAGTTCTTTCGATCGCAAGCTGGGGCGGCTCTGCGGTCGCCGCATACTATTTCTACCCCTATCTGGTCCCTTACGCGAAAAGGTACACGGATGACGACCGCATTGCGATCGTCGGCTCGGCCGCGGTGGTGTTCCTGATTGCGCTGATCGTGATCTCGTTCATCACCATGAAGATCGCGGACTTCATCATCGACAGCCGGATCGGCGCTCTCGACCGCACTTTGGGCTTTCTCTTCGGCGCGGCTAGGGGCATACTTCTTCTCGTCGTCGCCGTCGCTTTCTGGAACTGGCTCGTGGACGCGGATCACCGCCCGGCCTGGGTGAACAACGCCAAGTCGAAGCCGTTCCTGGACTCGATGGTCGTCAAGTTGCAGTCCGTACTGCCGGCCGAATTCGCGCAGATGGTGCGGGCGAGCGTGATGGACAAAATTCAGCCGCAGGGCGGCAATACTGAGAGCGGCAACGCGCCGGCATCCGATCAGGCGCCAGCCGAAGACGCAGCGCCCGCGCCTGCGAATGGTGCACAGCAGCCGTCGAATTGACGCAGTGTTCAACAGCTTGACCCGCCACCTGGCAATTGCCATTTGAGGGGAACGTGAATAAAGGTCCGGCCGGGCATCCGCTCTGCCGGGCCTCAGCCGTTTAAAACGCATGATAACGGCGTCATGCTATGGAAGCCGATCCATTCTTGTGAGAGCAAAGGCCCGCATCGATGAACCAGTCTCATTCCTTGACGCTCAATGATGAACTCGATGGAGACACGCTCCACGAAGAATGCGGCGTCTTCGGCATTCTTGGCCATGACGATGCGTCAACGTTGACGGCGCTCGGCCTTCACGCCCTCCAGCATCGCGGGCAGGAAGCGGCCGGTATCGTCTCCTTCGACGGGCTGCGCTTCCACTCCGAACGGCATATGGGCCTGGTCGGCGATCACTACACTGACCCGACTACCCTCGCCCGCCTGCCTGGCAACATCTCGATCGGTCACAATCGCTATTCGACGACCGGCGAAGTAGCGCTCCGCAACGTGCAGCCGCTCTTTGCGGAACTCGAAGTCGGCGGCATCGCCATTGCTCATAATGGTAACTTTACGAATGGCCTGACGCTCCGCCGCCAGCTGATTGCCGGTGGCGCTATCTGTCAGTCGACCTCGGATACGGAAGTCGTTCTCCACCTCATCGCCCGCTCGCGCTACAGCTCCACGGCCGACCGTTTCATCGACGCGATCCGCCAGATGGAAGGCGGCTATTCGATGCTCGCCATGACGCGCACGAAGCTGATCGCGGCGCGCGATCCCACCGGTATCCGTCCCCTCGTCATGGGCGAACTCGACGGCAAGCCGATCTTCTGCTCGGAGACCTGCGCGCTCGATATCATCGGCGCCAAGTTCGTCCGTGATGTCGAGAACGGCGAAGTCATCATCTGCGAAATCCAGCCGGACGGCTCGATCTCGATCGACGCCCGCAAGGCGGGCAACGGCCAGCCGGAGCGCCTCTGCCTGTTCGAATATGTCTACTTTGCCCGTCCGGACTCGGTCGTTGGTGGTCGCAGCGTCTATGTCGCGCGCAAGAACATGGGCGTCAACCTCGCAAAGGAAGCGCCTGTTGAGGCTGATGTCGTCGTTCCGGTACCGGATGGCGGCACGCCGGCAGCGCTCGGCTACGCTCAGGAAAGCGGTATTCCGTTCGAATACGGCATCATCCGCAACCACTATGTCGGCCGTACCTTCATCGAGCCGACGCAGCAGATCCGCGCCTTCGGCGTCAAGCTGAAGCACTCCGCCAACCGTGCGATGATCGAGGGCAAGCGCGTCGTGCTCGTCGACGATTCGGTTGTACGCGGCACCACCTCGCTGAAGATCGTGCAGATGATCCGCGATGCCGGCGCCAAGGAAGTGCATCTGCGCGTCGCAAGCCCGATGATTTACTATCCTGACTTCTACGGCATCGACACGCCGGATCGCGAGAAGCTGCTGGCCAACCAGTACGACGGCCTCGAGGCCATGTGCAAATATATCGGGGCGGACTCCCTGGAGTTCCTGTCGATCAACGGCCTTTATCGCGCCGTCGGCGGCGAGGACCGTAACGACGCCCGCCCGCAGTTTACCGACCACTACTTCACCGGCGACTATCCGACCCGCCTTCTCGACAAGGACGGCGAAACGATGGGCCGCAAGGTTTCCCTGCTCGCGACCAATGGCTGACAGCCATTGGCTTTGACATTTGACTAGGGGGCGCTTATTGCGCCCCTTAATTTTTCAGCGATGCAGGACCGGGCACAATGACTATCAACCTTGAAGGCAAGATCGCACTCGTCACCGGCGCATCCCGCGGCATCGGCTATTTCACGGCAATGGAACTGGCAAAGGCCGGTGCGCACGTAATTGCCTGCGCCCGCACGGTCGGCGGTCTCGAGGACCTCGATGATGCGATCAAGGCGGCTGGCGGGTCCGCGACACTGGTTCCTTTCGATCTTGCCGACATGAACGCCATCGATGCGCTCGGCGCCTCGATCTTCGAGCGCTGGGGCAAGCTCGACATCCTCGTCGCCAATGCGGGCGTGCTCGGCGTGATCTCGCCGATCGGGCATATCGAGGCGAAGACCTTCGAGAAGGTGATGAACATCAACGTGACCGCGACGTGGCGGCTGATCCGTTCGGTCGACCCGCTGCTGTCACGCTCGGATGCCGGCCGCGCCGTCATTCTCTCATCCGGTGCCGCTCACAAGTGTCGCCCGTTCTGGGGTCCCTACTCCGCCTCCAAGGCAGCTGTCGAAGCGCTGGCCCGCACCTGGGCAGGTGAAACGCAGCGCACGCCCCTTCGTATCACCAGCGTTGATCCAGGCGCAACCCGCACCGCCATGCGCGCGCAGGCCGTTCCGGGCGAAGATCCCGAGACGTTGCCGCATCCTTCCGAGGTCGCCAAGGCGATCCTGCCGCTGGTCGGTCCCGACGTGACCGAGACCGGCAAGCTCTTCATCGTTCGCGAGAACAAGCTCGTCGATTATCCTCTGCCGAACTGAGCGGCGCTCACTTGGCCGCGAGAGCTGGGAACAGGTCGGCGAAGCCTGTTTCCGACGGGCATAGCACGTTGAGATCCACCGGCCCCTGAATGCCGTCCAGCGTGCCGTTGTCGGCGAATTGCCAGATTGACCAGTCACGGCAATCGTTCTGCCGCGGCTCCTGCGCAATGCTGCGCAGCCATAGATAGTGATCGGGGAACCGTGCCTGGTTTCCTTTCAGGTACTGATCGAAGAATTGCTGGTTCAGATAGAAGATCGGTTTGCCGGGATAGGCACCATTCAGTTCGTCGAAGAATGCTTTGATTTCCGAGGTCAGTTCATCGAGCGTCGGTACTTTGCCACAGTTGCCGGTGAATTCGAGGTCGATCGCGATCGGCAACGTGTCCGTTTCGACAGGCGCTGTTTCGATGATGTTGCGCGCTTGCTCGCGGCCGGGACGGCAGAAGGTGAAGAAGTGATATGCGCCACGCACGATGCCGACCTCCTTCGCTGCCCTCCAATTTTCGGCAAAGCGCGTATCGCGGTGATCGCCGCCCTCGGTCGCCTTCATGATCACGAAGCGGACGTTCGGCTGCCGTGCCAAGGCTCGCCAATCTATGGCGCCCTGATGGTGGCTGATGTCGATGCCCTGGATGGGATAGTCCGCAAGCGTCGGAGGAGAAAACGGTGCCATGGCGCGATCGTATGCCAGATACGATGCGACCGCGACAGCCAGAATTACCACCGCGAGGACTATTCGATAGAGGGTTTTCACATCGGGGGTCTTTCGCTTTCCTTGGCGCTTGTAGCAGAATTTTGCGAGGTCGCGGCGGACGGCACCAGCCCAACCCCGGCTTACGCGCGGGCGTTCGTCGCCGCAATCGATTCGCTGGATCGATTGCTCCGGCTGGCGCCGGACCGCTTCTCACCCCCCCTTGACCAATCCCCGTTCCCGCGCCATAAAACCCGCCATGAAAACGGTTACCTGCATTATCTGCCGGAAGATTATTCGCTAGCGCGCTCGCTGGCCTGGCCGTTTTCGTCTCCCAAAGACCCAAGATGAGAAACGCCCCGGCCCGCCGGTGGAAGTATTTTTCGGATCATTGCATTTTGGGAGAGTAGATATGGCCGGCGCGCCAGACACTAAGAAGCCGGAACTGAAGCTTTACAACACGCTGTCGCGCGAAAAGACGGCCTTTGCGCCGATCGATCCGCTAAACGTCCGCATGTATGTCTGCGGCCCGACTGTCTATGACTACGCCCATATCGGCAACGCGCGTCCCGCTATCATCTTCGACGTGCTGTTTCGGCTGCTGAACCATGTCTATGGCGCCGAACACGTCACCTATGCGCGCAACATCACCGACGTCGACGACAAGATCAATGCACGGGCTCTGCGAGACCACCCCGGCTTGCCGCTGAATGAGGCGATCCGCTTGGTCACCGAAAGAACCGAGACGCAATACCTCGAAGACGCCAAGGCCCTTGGCTGCCTTGATCCGACGATCCAGCCGCGGGCGACCGACAACATCGCCCAGATGATCGAGATCATCGAGAAGCTGATTGCCAAGGGCCACGCCTATCAGGCGGAGGGCGAAGTGCTGTTCAACACGAAATCGATGGCAGATTACGGCGCGCTTTCCAGGCGCAACCTGGAGGAACAGCAGGCCGGCGCCCGCGTCGCGGTCGAGGCGCACAAGAAAAACCCGGGCGACTTCGTGCTGTGGAAGCTTTCGACCGAGAGCGAGCCCGGCTGGGATAGCCCCTGGGGGCGCGGTCGTCCGGGATGGCATATCGAGTGCTCGGCCATGAGCGAGCGCTACCTCGGCGAGGTCTTCGACATTCACGGCGGCGGTCTCGACCTGATCTTCCCCCACCATGAGAACGAGATCGCCCAGTCGCGTTGCGCCCATGGCACCAAGGTCATGGCGAACGTCTGGATGCACAACGGCTTCCTGCAGGTCGAGGGCCGAAAGATGTCGAAGTCGGAAGGCAATTTCGTCACTATCTACGAGTTGCTGCACACCGAGAAATTCGGCGGCCGGCAGTGGCCCGGCGAAGTACTGCGTCTTGCCATGCTGATGACCCACTACCGCGAGCCGATCGACTTTTCGGTCAAGCGGCTGGAGGAGGCCGAACGGGTGCTCGCCAAATGGCCGGCAGCAGATGCTGCGGGCGCGCAGCCCGACGCCGCTGTCCTCAGCGCCTTGGCCGACGACCTCAACACGGTGGCAGCCATCCAGGCGTTGCATGCGCTTGCCCAGTCCGGCGATCACGCGACATTCGCCGCCAGCGCGGCTTTGCTCGGCGTTCTGCCTGAGAAGGCCGAGATCGACGAAGCGGTCGCCATCGAAATCGACCGGCGCGTGAAGGCGCGGCTCGAATTGCTCAAGGCGAAGAACTTCGCCGAGGCAGACAAGATCCGCGACACGCTGCTTGCCGAAGGCATCCAGCTCAAGGACGGCAAGGATCCGGCCACCGGCGAACGAGTGACCAAGTGGGAGGTGAAGAGATGAGCACCCATACCGGCGGCTGCCAGTGCGGGGCGATCCGCTTCCGCGTTCGCGGAGTGTTGAAGGATTCGTCCATCTGTCATTGCCGCATGTGTCAGAAGGCGTTCGGTGCCTATTACGCACCGCTGGTCTCCGTACGCGGGGCCGAGTTCGAATGGACGCGCGGTGAGCGCAAGCGCTTTCGTTCGTCCAACATGGTCGAGCGCGGCTTCTGCGCCGATTGCGGGACGCCGCTGACCTATGAGGCGCCGGATGGAATGGCGGTCGCAGCAGGCGCCTTCGACGATCCTTCCGCCCTTCCGCCAGTCATCCAGTTTGGCACCGAGGGAAAGATCGGCTTCGTTGACCACCTACATGAGCTGCCTGCGCGCGAGACCGACGAGGATGCCGAGGCGGCCCCCTTCGTGCTCGACATCGTCTCCTACCAGCATCCGGACCACGACACCGCAACGTGGCCTGAGGAGAGAAACCCGTGACACCAGCTACGGCTCTGAGCGGAGGTTGCCAATGCGGCGCGGTTCGCTACCGGGCCGTTGGCGAACTCGGCTATCCGCACCTTTGCCACTGCCGCATGTGCCAGAAAGCGGCCGGGAACTACTTCATGCCGCTGGCGGCCGCAAAGCGAACGGATTTTGCCCTGACGCGCGGCGAGCCAAAGTGGTTTCACTCGTCCGATATTGTCCGCCGCGGCTTTTGCGCCGACTGCGGGACACCGCTTTTCTATGATGTGCCGGGTGCGGACTTCATCAACATCGTGCTCGGTTCATTGGACGATCCCGATAGCGTCAAGCCGGTGATGCAATCGAACACCGGACGCAAGATGAGCTGGTTTCACGAACTCGATGCCCTGCCCGTCGAGCCCGAACCGGAAATGCGCGAGCGTGAGAACGCGATTGCCGCGAGCAATCACCAGCACCCCGACCATGACACAGCCCATTGGCCAACCGGAGCATCAGCATGAGACAACCCATTCGAACCGGCGGATGCCAGTGCGGCGCGGTTAGATTCCGCATCAGCGGCAAGCTTGGCCGCCCTTCGATCTGCCATTGCCGCATGTGCCAGAAGCAGTTCGGCAGCTTTTTCTCCGCCCTCGTCACCGCGCCTGACGAAGGCATGGAGTGGACGCGCGGCGAGCCGAGCTATTTCCAGTCTTCCGTCAACATCGAGCGTGGCTTCTGCAAGAACTGCGGCACTCCGATGACGTACCGCCACCCCGGCGGATTGGAGTTGGCGATCGGCACCTTCGACGATCGCAGCGATCTGGCACCACAAATCCAGGTCAATTACGACGCACGCATTCCGTGGGTAGAGACGATCTTCGACCAGCCTGTTCACACGGACCCCGATTTCTATGCGCGGCAGGAGGCGATCATCTCCTTCCAGCATCCCGATCACGATACTGCAACCTGGCCAGCCGAAGGCGTCAAAATATGACTGAAGTGCTCCGCACCCTTTATCCCGAAATCGAACCCTATGCGTCGGGCCACCTCGACGTCGGCGACGGTCACAAGATCTATTGGGAGCGTTCGGGCACACCGGGTGCAAAGCCAGCGGTGTTCCTGCACGGCGGTCCCGGCGGCGGCTTTTCGCCGAGCCACCGCCGCCTGTTCGATCCCGCACTCTACGATGTGCTGCTGTTCGACCAGCGTGGCTGCGGCAAATCCACGCCGCACGCAGACCTCAATGCCAACACGACCTGGCACCTCGTCGCCGACATCGAACGGCTGCGCGAGATGGCAGGCATCGAGAAATGGCAGGTGTTCGGTGGCTCATGGGGTTCGACGCTGGCGCTCGCCTATGCCGAGAAGCACCCGGAGCGCGTTTCCGAGCTGGTCGTGCGCGGTATCTATACGCTCACCAGAGCCGAGCTCGACTGGTATTATCAGTTCGGCGTGTCGGAGATGTTCCCCGACAAATGGGAGCGCTTCATCGCGCCGATCCCACCGGAAGAACGCCATGAGATGATGCTGGCCTACAATCGCCGACTGACCGGGTCGGACCGGGCCGTTGCCCTTCAAGCGGCCCAAGCCTGGAGCATCTGGGAAGGCGAAACGATCACGCTGTTGCCGGAAAAGTCGACCAGCGGCAAGTTCGAGGAGGCCGACTTCGCCTATGCCTTCGCCCGCATCGAGAACCACTTCTTCGTCAATGCCGGCTGGATGGACGAAGGCCAGCTGCTGCATGATGCCCATAAGCTGAAGGACATTCCCGGCGTCATCGTGCATGGCCGCTACGACATGCCCTGCCCGGCAAAGTATGCCTGGCTGCTGCACGAGGCATGGCCAACGGCGGAGTTCCATCTGATCGAAGGCGCGGGGCATGCGTTTTCGGAGCCCGGCATCCTCGACAAGCTGATCCGCGCCACAGACAAGTTCGCCGGAAAGCAATAACGAGCCCACAAGGCCGACAGGACCACCATCATGACACGCGAAAAGATCTACCTCTTCGACACGACGCTCCGCGACGGGCAGCAGACGCCCGGCATCGACTTCTCCGTCGAGGACAAGATTGCGATCGCGACCATGCTTGATGAGTTCGGCCTTGATTATGTCGAAGGCGGCTATCCCGGCGCCAATCCGACGGATACTGCCTTTTTCGCCGAGAAGCGCACGACACAAGCTCGCTTCGTCGCCTTCGGGATGACGAAGCGAGCCGGTGTTTCGGCCTCGAACGACCCGGGCCTGGCAAGCCTGCTGCAGGCCAAGAGTGACGCGATCTGTTTTGTCGCCAAGAGCTGGGACTACCATGTGAAGGTGGCGCTCGGTTGCACGAATGAGGAAAACCTCGAAAGCATTGCTGAGAGCGTCAAGGCTGCCGTCGCCGCCGGCAAGGAGGCATTGGTCGACTGCGAACATTTCTTCGACGGTTACAAGGCAAACCCCGCCTATGCTATCGCCTGCGCCAAGACCGCCTATGAATCCGGCGCACGCTGGGTCGTGCTCTGCGATACGAATGGTGGTACGCAGCCGCCGGAAATCCGGACCATCGTCCACGCAGTTATTGCGGCGGGCGTTCCCGGTCACTGTCTTGGCATCCACGCACACAACGACACCGGTCAGGCGGTCGCCAATTCGCTTGCGGCCGTGGAAGCGGGTGTGCGACAGATTCAGGGCACGCTGAACGGCATCGGCGAGCGCTGCGGCAATGCCAACCTCGTGACCCTAATCCCGACGCTGGCGCTGAAGGAAGCGTATTCATCCCGGTTCGAAACCTCGATCGACGCCGAGCGATTGTTGAATCTCACACGACTGTCGCACGCTTTCGACGAGCTGTTGAACCGCTCGCCCGATCATCAGATGCCTTATGTCGGCGCGTCTGCCTTTGCGACAAAGGCTGGCATTCATGCTTCGGCTTTGCTCAAGGATCCGCGCACTTATGAGCATGTGACGCCTGAAAGCGTCGGCAATTTCCGCAAGGTCATGGTCTCCGACCAAGGGGGCAAGGCGAACTTCATTAACGCACTGAAGCGGCGCGGCATCGAGGTCGGCAAGGACGATCCGAAGCTCGACCGCCTGATCGCGCTCGTCAAGGAGCGTGAGGCATCGGGCTATGCCTATGAGGGCGCCGATGCGAGCTTCGAGCTGCTTGCTCGGCGGACCCTCGGAACCATCCCGGAATTTTTCTCGATCGAGGGGTTCCGCGTGATGGTCGAGCGCCGCTTCGATTCCCACGGGCGCGTTAAGATCGTCTCGGAAGCGGTGGTGAAAGTCGTTATCGACGGGCAGACGATCATGTCGGTGGCAGAAGGCGACGGTCCGGTCAATGCGCTCGACCTCGCACTGCGCAAGGACTTCGGCAAATACCAGCACGAGATCGACGATCTGGTGCTGGCCGACTTCAAGGTCCGTATCCTCAACGGCGGTACCGAGGCGATCACCCGCGTTCTCATCGAATCTACCGATAGTGACGGTGTTCGCTGGTGGACGGTCGGCGTGTCTGAGAACATCATCGATGCGTCGTTCCAGGCGCTGATGGACTCGGTGATCTACAAGCTGATGAAGAACCGACAACTAGCCGGCAAGATCGCCGCCGAGTAGGCGTCAGGCACCGAAGACGAGGCCCCAATCCGCCTCCGAATACCACTCCTTGCCCTGTCGCGCGGTCTTCCAGCGCAGGGCGCGGACCTGTTCCACACCGCCCTTGTAGAAGGCGGCCTCCAGCCGCCGGTAACTATCGAACCCACCCTTTACGGCTTCCGCCCAGACAAACGCGACGGGCCCAAGATATTCGGCAGCGTAACCAAGGTCTTCGCGGCGGAACAGGAAGAAGCCAGCGTAAGAACCAAGACCGGTCGGCCCCGCCGCATCGACATCAGGGACGCCCAGCGGCAGGATCAGCCGGCCGCCGACACTCAACCGCTCCACCCAGGCTTCGGCTGGAAAGTGGATGGCAAAGTTCACATAGACGGCATCTGTCGGCTCGCGCGGCCATTCGACCCCATTGCCATGGACAACGCGAACATTCGGATAGTCGCGGAGATTTTCTTCTGCCCGCATCGCCAGTTCGCCATCAAATTCGACGGCGGTGACATGACCGCCGCTGCCCACAAGCAGGGACATGATTGCCGTGTAGTAGCCGCTGCCGGCGCCAACATGACAGACGACATCCCCCTGGCGGAGCGCCAACTTGTGGATTCCCCGGGCGTGAAGGCTCGGGCTGCCGTTGTTGATATGCCGTTCATGCTGAAGCGCAAACAGCACGTCCTGATAGACGACTGAGGGATCTCCCGACGCATCGACATAGCCTCCCCATCCCGCCATCTTCCATGGCGGCGGCCCTAGGAACCGCTCGCGCGGTACCGCTGCAAAGGCCTGTAGCAGCGCGTCGTCGTCTTGCACGCCTTCCTTCGCAAGTACCCGGGAGGCAAATGCTCTGCGGCAGTTCGCAAGAGCTTCTTCGTCCATGGTCTTCACCGTCGCGATGGGCCAGCATCTATTCACCGAAATGAATTGGCCTATTCACGTCCGTTACGTTAAGCGGATCCATAACAAGAACAAATATGGAAACACTCGATGTCCGCCAATGCAAGCGCTCCGATCGTCAAGAACGAAGACAGTCCACGTGGCTTCGCCTTTGCACTGACGGCGTATCTTCTGTGGGGTTTCCTTCCGATCTACATGAAGGCCGTCGCTCATATTTCGCCGGCGGAGGTCATCGCTCATCGCATCCTCTGGTCCTTGCCCTTGGCGGGTCTAGTGCTCATCGTCCTCGGCCGAACGCAAGATATCCGCACGGCCTTGCGGTCGCCGCGGATGCTGGCCATGGCGGCGCTCACTGCTGCGCTGATCACCGTCAATTGGGGCACCTATGTCTGGGCGATCGGCAGTGGCCACGCGATCGATGCGGCGCTCGGCTATTTCATCAACCCGCTGTTCAGCATCTTCCTCGGCGCGGTCGTGCTGAAGGAGCAGCTGCGCCCGGCGCAAATCGCAGCTATTGCGTTGGCTGGCCTTGCGGTCATCGTGCTGGCGCTTGATAGCGGCGGCATTCCCTGGATAGCGCTGACGCTGACGATTTCCTGGGGTCTCTATGCGCTGTTTCGCAAGACGTTGCCGCTGGGCCCGAACCAGGGTTTCTTCCTCGAGGTTCTGATCCTCAGCGTCCCGGCCCTGTTCTACGTTCTCTATCTGGAGCTCGGCAGCGGTGAAGGACACTTCTATCGCACCGGCTGGGCCGATACCGCCCTGCTGCTCGGCTGCGGCATCGTCACCGCCGTACCGCTGATGATCTATGCCAATGGCGCCAAGCTGTTGCGCCTTTCGACCATCGGCATCATGCAGTACATCGCGCCGACGATGATCTTCCTCATCGCGATCTTCGTGTTCCACGAACCGCTCGGCACCGCGCGCATGATCGCCTTCCCACTGATCTGGGCGGGCTTGTTCGTCTACAGCTGGGCGATGCTCAAGGGGAGCCGGGAGCGCTAGCAGGATGCCGCGTCAGTTCAGACTTCAGCCCATCGGGCCTAAAGTCATCCTGATCTAGGGACGGCGTTACATCTTCGAGATCACCGCATCCTCGCCCTCGCGGTCCAGCGATGCGATTTCGGCCGCCTGTGCCATGATGCCGGGGATGATTTCGGATATGTCGTCTATAACGAGCGGCTGGACGCGATGGGCCGTGTGGACGAAACCTTCGTCTGTCATGTGGCGCATGAGCTCCATCATCGGATCCCAGAAGCCGCCGACATTGGCAAACACCATCGGCTTCTCGTGACGGCCGAGCTGCGCCCAGGTCATGATCTCGACGATTTCCTCCAGCGTGCCGATGCCGCCCGGCAGCGCGACGAAGGCATCGGAGCGCTCGAACATGGCATGTTTGCGCGTATGCATATCAGGCGTTACAATCAACTCATTGAGCTGGCCGAGGGAATGGCGCGTTGCCTCCATGTCGATCAGGAACTCGGGGATGATGCCGGTTACCTGACCACCGTTCGAAAGCACGCCGCTCGCCACAGCCCCCATTATGCCCTTGGTGCCTCCACCATAGACGAGGCGCAGGCCATACTCGGCGATTTCCTTACCCAGCGCACGGCCGGCTGCCATATGGCGGGGATCGCTGCCCGGTCGCGAGCCGCAGTAAACACAGATGGAGCGAATGGAATGAGATTGATCTGTCATACGGGCAAACAACTATTCTCTCTGGCTCCAGTCAAGAAAAATGACGGAAAACCTGCGTCTTACATTTGCCCGGCTACTTTGACTGCTTGTGCAAAGCAGCGGGAATCGCTAGCAATTTTAGGAAGTCCGGCAAGATTGCCGCCTGGGGAGACGTGATGATGAGAAACCGTGCCGGCTTGCTGGCCCTTGCAGTGCTTGTAGTCGCAATTCTTTTGATGGTCTTTTTCGTCATGCCCCGCATCGGCGGAGACGCCGCCAAAGTTGGTGACGCAATAAACCAGGCCGGCTCCGAAGTGAAGAAGACGGTCACCGAATCTGCCAAGACTTCACGCCCGTCAGCCCCCGACGATGCCGAAACAACCCAGAAAGTCGGTCGCCTTGCTTCGGAGGCAGGCCAGTCCATTTCGGAACTTAAGGCGCTCTTTGCAGACGGCAATGACCCGACCCAGGAAGTTTTCGAAGCGGCCAAGTCGAAGGCGACGACCTCTTTGCAGACCCTCGCCGATCTTGCAATCCCGGAAGGCACGAACCCGGTGACGGCGGCGGCCGCCACCAAGATCAAGGATGGCGCAGCCAAGGCACTGACCATCATCAAGGCACTGCCGGAAAACACCGCCAACGCGGCAGCCGCGATCGCGAAAGCCGAAGCAGCGCTGACCGCCTCGCCTGAGCTAACAGCACCCGCCAGCCAGCCTCCATCCGCGGCGTCCCCTGCCGAAAACGCCAACAACCTCCCGACCTTCGACGTGCTGCGCGTAGAGCCGGATGGCTCGACGGTTATCGCCGGCTCGGCCGAACCGAACAGCAAGCTTGAAATCATGGACGGGGACAAAGTCGTGACCACGACGGACGTCGGTCCGACCGGCGATTTTGTCGCGGTGCTCGACAATCCGCTTTCCGCCGGCGATCACCAGCTCGTCCTGCGAGCCACCGGCAAGGATGGCAAGGCGTCGACATCGGAAGAGGTTGCAACCGTATCCGTCCCCAAGGATGGCAAGAGCTCCGAGTTGCTGGCGATGGTTTCCAAGCCCGGCACCGCAAGCAGAATCATCACGGCACCCAAGCCGGATGCTGAGGTAGCCTCCACTGCGCCGTCGGGCCAGCCTGCAACTAACGCCAGCCAAGCGCCTGGCTCGACGGATATGGCGAGCGCGCCCGCAGCCGCTGGTGCGCAGCCTGGCCCCGCAACGGCTGCAGACGTTGTGGTCAGCGCTGTCGAGATCGAAGGCGACAAGATCTTTGTTGCAGGCACGGCGAAGCCCTTGGCGAACGTCGTCGCCTATGCCGATGACAAGCTGATCGGCAAGACGAAAGCGGGTCCCGACGGTCATTTCGTTGTCGACGGCGTGATGCCGCTCGCAATTGGCGATCACAAGATTCGCGTCGACGTTCTCGATGACGCCGACAAGGTCGCCGTTCGCGCCTTTGTGAACTTCAACCGCCCGGAAGGAAATCAGGTAACGGTTGCCGCGCAGGGCGCGATCCCTCAGGCCGGAAGCCCGACAGCGATGGTGCCGCTTGACGAGGGTGCGCTCGGAAAGCTGAAGAATGATGCCGCCAAGGCCTTCTCTCTTCTTAGTGGGCTCTTTGCCGATGGCAAGGTGCCAGGAGCAGAACAGCTCGCCGCAGCCCGCTCCGCCAACGAGTTTGCCCTCCGCGCCATCGTGGACTTTCGCACCGCAGCCGATGCCGCAGCCGACGTCAAGCAGCAGGCTTCGACGGCAGCAGAAGCCGCAGCGGGTGCCCTGAAGACGCTGCAGGCGTTGCCCACGGATGCGACGTCCGTCGGCGATGCGCTCGGCAAGCTCGGCGGCGATATAGCCCATCTGACGGGTTCTGCCACTGCGCCGGCCGCGCCGAATGCACTCGCAACCAACGAGATCGCAGGAGCTCAAGGCGGGCCAACGACAATCGAGCAGGCACCGCTCGCTCCGAGTAACGAGACGGTCATCATCCGCCGCGGCGATACACTCTGGCAGATATCGCGGCGCATCTACGGCGCGGGCGTGCGCTATACGACGATCTATGTCGCCAACGAGGACAAGATCACAAACCCGGACCGCATCTTGCCGGGCCAGATTTTCGGTCTTCCCAAGGATGCCCTGCCGAACGCGGAAGAGCTTCATCGCAAGCGGCTTTCGGGCGAGCACCTCTAAGGCGATCATGCCCTAATCGAGCGGCTGGACGGAGATCATGTCCGGCCGCTCTTTTCCTGCAGCGTCCATTTGTTGTATTGCTCCCGCCAACCCCTATATGGCGGTGACGACGATCATGTCCGGCGAGGCCTTTTTGGCATTTCCGCCGCTCCCAAATTTGTCGGCATCGCAGCGCCCTATCGGCGGGAGATTCGCATGGCAAATGACAAAACAGTCTCTGATTCCAACCTCCTGCGGACACTGTTCAATCTCTGGCCCTACATGTGGCCGACCGGTCGGACGGATCTCAAGATGCGAGTGGTCTGGGCGTCGGTCTATCTCCTTGTTTCCAAGTTCGTGCTGCTGCTCGTCCCCTACTTCTTCAAGTGGTCGACGGATGCGCTGAACGGGAAGATGGACCTGGCCGGCAAGGTGCCGGACCTGCTGATCGGCGCGACGGCACTGGTCATCGCCTACAACCTCACTCGCCTGCTCCAACTCGGTCTGAACCAGTTGCGCGACGCGCTATTCGCCAGCGTCGGGCAGCACGCGGTTCGGCAATTGGCCTACAAGACCTTCGTGCACATGCATGAATTGTCATTGCGCTTTCACCTCGAGAGAAAGACCGGCGGGCTCTCGCGTGTTATCGAGCGCGGCACAAAGGGAATCGAAACCATAGTCCGATTCACGATTCTCAACTCCGTACCGACGCTGATCGAATTCTTGCTGACGGCCATCGTCTTCTGGTGGGGCTATGGGTTTTCCTACCTCGCCGTCACCGCATTCACTGTCTGGGCCTATATCTGGTTCACGATCCGCGCCAGCGACTGGCGCATCGCCATCCGTCGCACGATGAACGACAGCGATACTGACGCCAATACAAAGGCGATCGATTCTCTCCTCAACTTCGAGACGGTGAAGTATTTCGGCAACGAGGAGATGGAGGCCCGGCGCTTCGACAGGTCGATGGAACGCTACGAAAAGGCGGCCACCGATGTCTGGACCTCGCTCGGCTGGCTCAACTTCGGTCAGGGGGTGATTTTCGGACTCGGCACGACGGTGATGCTCATCCTGTCGGCGCTCGCAGTCCAGCGCGGCGAGCAGACGGTCGGCGACTTCGTATTCGTTAACGCCATGCTGCTGCAGCTTTCCGTTCCCTTGAACTTTATCGGTTTCGTCTACCGCGAAATCCGCCAGGGCTTGACGGATATCGAGCAGATGTTCGATCTCCTCGAAGTCAAGGCTGAAGTGATGGATGCGCCCGATGCCGCCCCTCTGGACATCAATCAGGGCGCCATCTCCTTCAAGGACGTGCATTTTTCCTACGACCCTGCCCGTCCGATCCTCAAAGGCATTTCCTTCGAGGTGCCGGCTGGGAAGACCGTTGCCGTCGTTGGGCCATCGGGCGCCGGAAAATCGACATTGTCGCGTCTGCTTTACCGTTTCTACGATATCCAGAGCGGTTCGGTCTCGGTTGACGGCCAGGATATCAGGACGGTGACCCAAAAGAGCTTGCGATCGGCAATCGGCATGGTTCCGCAAGACACCGTCCTTTTCAACGATACGGTTGCCTACAACATCCGCTACGGGCGTCCATCGGCCACTGATGCAGACGTAAAGGCTGCGGCCGAGATCGCTCAGATCGCGCACTTCATCGATTTGCTGCCGGAGGGCTTTGATACCAAGGTCGGCGAGCGGGGCCTGAAGCTCTCGGGCGGCGAGAAGCAGCGCGTCGCGATCGCGCGGACGATCCTGAAGGCGCCACCGATTCTGATCCTTGACGAAGCCACGTCCGCTCTCGACACGACCACCGAGCGGGACATCCAGACCGCGCTCGATGTCGTATCCAAGAACCGCACGACGCTCGTCATTGCCCACCGCCTGTCTACGGTCATCAGCGCGGACGAAATCATCGTTCTGAAAAGCGGCGAGATCGCTGAACGCGGCACGCACGCCGCGCTTCTGCAAAAGAACGGCCTCTATGCCTCGATGTGGAACCGCCAGCGCGAAGCCACGCAGGCCGAAGAGCTTCTGAAGCAGGTCCGCGAGAGCGACGACATGGGCGTCGTGAACAGGCTTGCGCCCGCGAGCTAGCCTGGGTGAACGGCAATCCGGCCGCTTTACTATTCAGAAGCCTGTCACAGATGTGGGTCAAGGAGCCGCAGGATTGCCCCGGCGGCGGTTTCCCTGTAACCAGCGGTGAGAAAAGAACGCTAAAGCACGGCGCGATCTTTGAGATTCGCTTGTCGCGCTTTAGTTCTTTGTTTTCACGCATGTCTTTGGCCCGAAGCCGGCTCCCGCCTTTGGGAGACATGCTTTAGGAGAGCGGTATAAATGAGCTTGTTCAATACGGTGCGCAACACGATCGTTCCGGTACACAAGGAAGGTTATCCCTTCATCGCCGCCTTCTTCGTCGCATCGCTGATCCTGGGCTGGATCTTCAAGCCGCTGTTCTGGATCGGGCTGATCCTGACGCTGTGGTGCGCTTATTTCTTCCGTGACCCCGAGAGAATGACGCCTCAGGACGACGATCTCGTCATTTCCCCGGCCGATGGCAGGGTGTCGTCCGTCCAGTTGGTCGTGCCGCCTGCCGAACTGAACCTCGGCAGCGAGCCGATGCTGCGCATCTCGGTGTTCATGAACGTCTTCAACTGCCACGTGAACCGCTCCCCCGTGCGCGGGCGGATCGTCAGTGTCAACTACCGGTCGGGCAGCTTCGTGAACGCCGAGCTCGACAAGGCAAGCGAGGACAACGAGCGCAACGGCCTCGTGATCGAAACCAAGCATGGCCAGATCGGCGTTGTTCAAATCGCCGGACTTGTTGCACGGCGTATCCTGTGCTGGGCAAACCCGAACGAACCTCTGGATGCAGGCGAGCGTTTCGGCCTGATTCGCTTCGGCTCGCGCCTTGACGTATTTCTGCCGGCAGGCGCAGCACCCCGCGTGACACTCGGCCAGACGGCAATCGCCGGAGAAACGGTGCTGGCCGAATTCGGCTCAGCCAAGGGTCCGATCGTCAGCCGCCGAAGCTAACAGTACTGGAGAGCGACATGGAAACGCCCTTCCCGCCCTTCGAACCCAATGGCCCTCCCGATGATTCGGGCCGCGGACCGCGGCTTCGCGAAATCCCGCTTCGCCTCATCATTCCCAACCTCATTACGATATTGGCGATCTGCGCCGGCCTCACGGGAATCCGCCTTGCGTTCGAGAACCGGTACGAGCTGGCGGTCGGCATGGTTCTTCTCGCTGCATTCCTCGACGGCATCGATGGCCGCGTTGCGCGCCTGATGAAGGCGACGTCGAAGTTCGGCGCGCAAATGGATTCGCTGGCGGACATCGTGAATTTTGGCGTGGCGCCCGCACTGGTCGTCTATGTCTTTGCACTGGATCAGGCCCGCTCGATCGGCTGGATCGCCGCCCTGATCTATTCCATTGCGGCGGGTCTTCGCCTGGCTCGTTTCAACGTCATGGCCGAGCGCGAAAACAAGGCAACATGGCAGTCCGAATATTTCGTCGGCGTGCCTGCGCCAGCCGGCGCGATGCTGGTGCTGCTGCCCGTCTATCTCGGCTTCCTCGGCCTGACGGCGGATCGTACCTTCGCCTATATCTCCTCCGCCTACACGGTTCTGATCGCGTGCCTGCTCATCAGCCGTCTGCCCGTATGGTCCGGCAAGTCCGAGGGCAGCAGGCTGCGGCGTGATCTGGTACTTCCTGTCATGCTCGGCGTCGTTCTCTACGTTGCGCTGCTATCGAGTTTCACCTGGGAAGTCATGGTCGTGACCGCGGTTCTTTACCTCCTCACGCTGCCCTTCGGCGCCCGCAAATGGAAGCGCAAATACGGCACGCTGACGATCGAGGAACCCGGCGTCGGCGAAGACGATATCGGCCGTCACATCTGATATTTTCCGACTTTCCTTGCGGAAGAATGCCTGACTCAAGCCTCGCGAATTATGCATGGGATACATAATTCCTGATACGCGGCGCCTCTATTTTGTCGCTATTACAGGCAAAAGAGCAATAAAAATAAGAGTCTAGGGACAGCACGTAAGGAGAGTATTGTGACCCCGAAGAAGACAAGCGTCAAACAGCCGGCAAAGTCCGACCTCAGCGCTAACTACCGCCCGCTCGGCCTTAAGGCCGTCCTTGCGGCCGCCCTGATGCTCAAGAGCAAACCGCCCTTCGTCAAGAAGACTGCCTAGGGCCGGCGCCGCGGGCTGCTGCCGTCAGCCCGCTCTACCTATGCGGACTGATTGAAAATCCGACACGTACCATCATCGTGCGCGACCTGACTACGCCGATTTGTTAGGATGCGTTTGCATCAGCAAGCTCGGAGCTGCGATGACCGACTAAGTCCAAACAGGCTGGGCGCTCATTGGAACCTTACCGGTCTGGCTCATGTCGAAATGGTGCGCGGCAATTATGAAGAGGCGCTGGCTTGGGCGCACAAGTCCATGGCGGCCGACGCCTATTACAGTCCATGCTTTTGGATGCTAATTGCAGCCAATGCTCGGCTCGGGTGCATAGAGGACGCCCGGCGGTACCTTACAGGCCTGCTCGCGTTCTCGCCCGGTGTCACCGTCGCCCGTATCCGCGCCGGCCAAGCAGCCAAGAACCCTGACCGCGTCGAGCCGATCCTCGAGGGATTGTCGCTCGCCGGAATGCCGGAGACCTAAGCAGGGCTGCAGAAGCGAACGAGCAGGCTGATCGCCAGCAACGCCATGACAATGCCGATAATGACATCGAGAACTCGCCAGGCAGCAGGTTTTGCGAAGACCGGTTGCAGCAGGCGTGCGCCGTAGCCCAATCCGAAGAACCAGACGAACGATGCGGTCGCCGCGCCGAGGCCGAAGGCCAAGCGGTCCGCGCCGCTATAGGCCGCGGACAGGCTGCCGAGCAGAACGACCGTATCCAGGTAGACATGCGGATTCAGAAAAGTGAAGGCCAGGCATGTCGCGACGGCCGCCTTCAGGCCCAGAGCCTGCGGAGAACCCGCCTGCATCGCGCCCGGATGAAGTGCACGGCGGAATGCCATAACCGCATATGTGCCGAGGAAGATCGCGCCCCCTATCGTCACGAGCGAGATGAGCGTCGGCGAGCGGGAGACGAGGGTTCCAAGCCCGGCAACGCCGGCGGCAATCAGCACGGCATCTGATAAGGCGCAGATCAGGCACAGGATGAAGACGTGCGACCGCAGCAGTCCTTGACGCAGAATGAATGCGTTCTGTGCGCCGATTGCGATGATGAGCGAGGCCCCAAGGAAGAAGCCCGCAAGCGCGGCCGAGATGGAGATCATGTAATTTCCCGGAAAATGATGCGGTGGGAATGTCGGATTAGAAGAAGCTCAGCTGGCCGTCGTCCGGCTTTTTCTTTTCAGGCAGCGACGGCGGCTTCTCGACCATCACTCTGTCCTGCAGATCGGCTCCCATATTGGTCACTTTGTTGACCTTGTCGGAAACGGGGATTGCCTCGAAAAAATCCTCCTCGACCGGTTTCATCAGGTCGGCTACGTCGCGCGGTTCTTGCGTCTTGCAATCCAACCAGCGCGAAAAGTCCTCCGGTTTGATGACGACGGGCATGCGGTCATGGATGGAAGCGATGGCAGCATTTGCCGCAGTCGTCAGGATCGCGCCGGTGTCGACTTCCGAACCATCGGCAGAGGACCAGGTTTCCATCAGGCCCGCGAATGCGACGACGCCGCCGCGCCGTGGCTTGATCAAATAGGCCTGGGACTTCTCGCCGCTCTCCTTACTCGGGCGATGCCATTCATAAAATCCGGAAGCGGGCACGAGCACGCGCCGATGACGCATGGCCGCGCGAAACGACGCCTTGCCGATCGCTGTCTCGGCGCGGGCATTGATCAAGAGCGGAAACTGCTTAGGGTCTTTCACCCAGCCCGGCGTAAATCCCCAGCGCACGAGGACCGCGCGCCGCTCCGGAAGGTTGCTGCCCTTCTCCCGCGTTTCATCAGAAACGACCACGAGAATGGGCTGGGTCGGGGCAATGTTGTAGCGCGCCGGAAAGTCCTCGAGATCGATGATTCCGAGGATTTCCTTCAATTCTTCGGGGGATATCGTCAGCGCATAACGTCCACACATAGGCATGTCTTTGCACTCCGATCCATTGCGGTCAAGGCTAGCCTAACTCAGCCACGCGGCGCGAACAGGATCACTGCCGTGCCGCACAGGCACACGAGCGCACCGCCGATGTCCCAGCGGTCGGGCACCCGGCTTTCCACCATCCACAGCCATGTCAGGGAAGCCACGATATAGATACCGCCATAGGCGGCGAAGGTGCGGCCGGCGGCCTCGCTTGGCACAAACGTAAGGAGCCATGCAAAAAGCGCCAGGGACACCATGCCCGGTGCCAACCACCAGACGGGCTTTGCCATTCTCAGCCATGCCCAGAAAGCAAAGCAACCGGCAATCTCGAAGACAGCTGCAGCGGCATAGATGATATATGTCACGATAGCTCCTTCGAATCGCCAAACTCAATATCCGGCGGAACGACAGCGGCGCCAAGCACAGCCAACAACAAGATCAATGCGGCATCCCCATGAGTTCTATTCCGAAGGCGGCGTCCTCCGCTATCCTCCAGCGTGGAGACAGGTTCCTCCTCGTGCTCCGGCGCAATCCGCCGTCGGCCGACATGTATGCCTTCCCGGGAGGCCGGGCCGAACCCGGCGAAACGCCTGAGGAGACAGCCTTGCGCGAGTTCGAGGAGGAGACGGGCATAAAGGCGGAGAGCCCTAACCTTCTCGCGACATACGATCTGAAGACACACGCCGCCGACGGGGCTGTCGTCAGCCACTTCTTTCTCTCCGTGTTTCGCGTCGAGGCTGACCGAACGGCTGTCGCCATCGCAGCCGACGACGCCGCCGATATCGGCTGGTTCACTGTTGAGGAGATTCGCCGGCTACCCACCCCTCAAAGCGTGCTTGAATGTGCCGAACGCTTGGCGTCCGGCAGCGAATAAGCGGTGGAAACTCCTGCATGCGCCTTGTTCCTGTCACTGTCAGAGTATCAACTATGGACATGATTGCCGTTCGACGCGTGTTCCTGTCTCTTGCATTGTGCGCAAGCGCCGTCCTACCCGCCCGCGTATGGGCACAGGGTCCAGCGCCGACACCGCTGCCGGAGGAGAATGCGCCAAAAACAGTCACCGTGCCCTACGACGACAAGCTCTCACGGCTTGCTGAAGTGCTGGGCTCAGTGCACTACCTGAGGACTCTGTGTAAAGCGGAAAACGGCGGCGAATGGCGAGGGCGCATGCAGCAATTGCTTGATTCAGAAGCCAAAGACGAGCCGCAGCGCAAGGAACAGCTAACTGCGGCCTTCAATCGCGGCTACCGCGCCTTCGCGTCGGTTTATACGGATTGCACGCAGGCAGCCATCGTGGCAGAAGAGCGATACCGTGCCGAAGGTGCAACACTTGCCACAGAAATTACGTCGCGGTTCGGAAATTAACGGTTAATTAACCTCTTTTCACACCCGGCCGTGTCGTTTTGGGAAAAGGCTGATAAGGTTGTTAACTAGGCAGTAAGGCATGCAGTTTGAGGAAATGACAATGGAACCAAGCCTCAATGACATCGACGACATGATCGTTCATGAGAAGACTCAGGCGGCCTTGGAGTACCATAACGAAGCCTGGGCCGACGGCATGGCAGACGGAATCGAACCCGAGATCATCGCCGATACGGCAATCATCCACGCGCTGCGCGAAACCATTCGCCTACATGGCGAAAACAGTGCAGAAGCGCTGTTGGATTCCTTGCGCGAGCGCATGCTTGCCGGCGAGTTTTCTCCAAGCCGCACCTTGCAATAACAATCACAGAGAGCTTCATGCATACCGCTAGGGACAATGCTTCGCGGCCCGCGATGGTGCCGCTTTTGCTTGCAATCGGCCTTAGCGCCAGCAGCTTTTTGACCGGGACCTCGGCCCTGGCACTGTCCGAGCTGCAGAAGACCCCCGGCCAGGCGGAGCAGAGCGCTCCGGGCCAAAGCGGCGACAAGCCCGCAGCATCGCCAACCGCGCCCGGCGTTCCGATGCCCGACCCGTTGGTCAACTCGCAGGCCGGTCAGGGCAACGACAAGACACCCGGCGCCCAGGACAGCACGAAGCCTGTCGAAATCATCTACGACATCAGCAAAGTCCCCGAGCCCGTTCGCAAGATGCGCGAGCAGATCGTCGAAGCTGCCGCTTCGGGCGATCTCGAGCGGCTGCGGCCTCTGCTCGGCACCGGCTCAAGCCAGACCCAGGTGACTGTCGGCGAGCCGACCGACGATCCAATCAGCGCGCTCAAGGACCTTTCAGGCGATCCCGAGGGCGATGAGATCCTGGCAATTATGCTCGACATTATTTCCACCGGGTTCGTTCATGTTGGCCAAGGTACAGCTGACGAGATGTATGTCTGGCCTTACTTCGCCGAGAAGGACCTGAAGGCGCTGACGCCTCCCGAGCGGGTGGAATTGCTGCGCATCGTGACAGCAGGCGACCTGTCCGACATGCAGGAATTCGGCGGCTATAATTTTTATCGGCTGGGCATCACCCCCGACGGCAAGTGGAAGTACTTCACCGCCGGCGACTGAGGCTTGCGATCCCTTCACTGAAGACATACTTCTGAGCCAGAACGAACGCGACAGGTGCCGCCATGCCAGCCGTATTTCTGAAGAACCGCTCGCTCATCCGGGTCAGCGGCTCGGAGGCACAATCCTTTCTGCAGAATCTGATCACGACGGACCTCGCGGCGCTTTCGGCGGACGAAGCACGACCAGGTGCGCTCTTGACCCCCCAGGGCAAAATTCTCTTCGACTTCATGATCTGGCGAGACGGCGACGGGTTCGTTATCGAGACGGACAACGATCAGTGCGATGCGCTGCTCAAGCGGCTGACGGTGTATAAGCTCAGGGCTGCCGTCGAGCTGTCGCCGGCCGGCGAAGGCGTGACGGTTTCCTGGGAAACTGCAAGCAAGGGGCTGGCAGACAGTCGCTTTGCCAAGGCAGGTATTTCGGTCATCCGGCAACCGGGGCAGCACGGCACCGATGATCTCGAGGCTTACGATGCGTTGCGCATTGCGAACGGCATCGCCGTGTCCGGACAGGATTATGCCCTGCAGGACGCCTTCCCGCACGATGTCCTGATGGATTTCAATGGCAGCCTCTCCTTCAAGAAAGGCTGCTATGTCGGCCAGGAGGTCGTTTCGCGCATGCAGCATCGTGGAACGGCGCGCCGCCGCGTCGTCACGGTGAAGGCCGAGGTGGCACTGCCGCCATCGGGGACGGAGATAACCGCCGCCGGCAAGCCGGTCGGCACGCTCGGTTCGGTCGTCGGAAATGACGGCCTTGCGATCGTTCGCATCGACCGTGCCGGTGAAGCCATGGCGGCACACACGCCGCTGTTGGCGGGCGACACATCCGTTACCCTGGAATTGCCTGCCTGGACGGGGCTGATATTCCCGTCAACGGCGGACGAGGCGAGCGCGTGACGACAAAGGCGCCGCGCGCGTGGCAACGCATGCTCTCGGGCCGCCGGCTCGATCTGCTCGACCCCTCGCCGCTTGACGTCGAGATGAGCGATATCGCGCATGGGCTCGCGCGCGTTGCCCGCTGGAACGGACAGACTTCTGGAGATCACGCCTTCTCAGTCGCGCAGCACTGCCTTGTCGTGGAGGATATCTTCCGCCGTCTCAACGATGCGACAGCCGACCAATGCCTGATGGCGCTGCTGCACGATGCGCCGGAGTATGTCATCGGCGACATGATTTCACCCTTCAAGTCGGTCGTAGGCGGCGGATACAAGGCCGTCGAAAAGCGGCTGGAAGCGGCCATCCACCTTCGCTTTGGGCTGCCGCCTCACCCGACGCGCGAGCTTAAGGAGAGGATCAAGAAGGCCGATACCATCGCCGCCTATTTCGAGGCAACGCAGCTTGCCGGCTTTACCTCGGCGGAGGCGCAGAAATTCTTTGGTCAGCCACGCGGGATCACCAAAGACATGCTGTTGATGACGCCCTTGCCGGCTGTCGAGGCGCAGCGCCTCTTTTGCGAACGCTTCAACGCAATCGAGACCATACGGAGCAGCAAAGCATGACGATGATCGTTGTCGCGCCTCTTGCCCGGATCGCCGAGATGGCAGTCAGGCATGGCGCGCGCGAGATGATCAGCTTGATGGCAAAAGAGCACGCCTTTCACCGTCCCGCGGTGATCCAGGCGCACCGGCATCTTCTCCTCAATATGAATGACATCGCCTTCAAGGGAACCGGTAATCTCGTGGCGCCTGATGAAACCCATGTCCGGGAAATCATCGATTTCGTATGTGGTTGGGACCAAGGCGCGCCTCTACTGATCCATTGCTGGATGGGCGTGTCTCGCTCACCTGCAGCCGCCTTGATTGCCGCTCTCTCATTGTCGCCTGAGCAGAACGACGGTGCGCTGGTTCGCCGGCTGCGTGCCGCGTCACCCTATGCGACACCCAATGCCCGGCTCGTTCAAATCGGTGACGACATGCTCGGTCGCGGCGGACGATTGGTGGATTCGGTTCGCGCCATCGGCAGGGGCGCAGATGCGGACGGAAACGCGCCGTTTACGCTGAACGTGGAAGGGCCGACTACCGGAACGTTTTGAGTCGATACCGGTTAACCTCTTAGAGGAGGTTGATCTATGTCGCTGCAGAATTATCGCGATACGTTTGTAAGCTGTTTGGCCACGCTCAAGGGCCTGAGCAGCGCCTCGGACGCGTATATACGGTTTCGATGGCAGGCGATTTATCTGACGCGTGATCGATTTTCCTATTTCTTTCGCGGCGACCTGAATGTCGGGAAAACCAGCTTCTTCGGCCAGCAGATGGACATGACCACCGGCGCCACAACTCCAGTTCCGACAAGCTCGATCGCGCTCTACGGAGCAACATTTGGGCTCAACGAGACGATCGCCGTCTACAATGGGCCACAGAAGTCGGTGATCGACGTTGCTCATGCTTTCAACGAGGAAGGCATGGAGGATTATCAGGCCGAGTTCTTCTACGTCAGGATGAGCCTGATGCACGTGGGAGACGATGGCCGCATGGGCCTCGCCACCGATCGGCTGCGCGAGAACACAAACATCATATTCGTCGGACTGGAGGATCACGCAACAGCCGACGTGCTCGAAACGAGCAGTGTCGGACAGTGGATCGCGACAGATAAGCCCATGGCATCAAGCGAGTGGTACGCAGAGCGATACTACTATCACTGACCGACCAACGTCGCAGCAGAAATAGCCTACTTAATGACGCCGCATACTAGACTCTCGCCTGCGTCCCCTGCAGGTTGGCTACGATAATCATCGGAATTGGAATGAACGATCAAGGCTCTACCGCGGATGCCGTCGGTCTTGCCGTCGAGGGTGACCATGCTGTCGAACACCTGCGCCCGCAGAACGCCATCCTGGTCAACATACTGATTGGGCATGTCGCCGGTGTGGGGTCCCTTTGCGGACAGCAGACCGTGCTCAGCGTTAGTCGGATTGAAGTGCTTTCCAGCCGACTCGTGATGTCCCGCGGCGTCGCAATTACCGGTCTCGTGGACATGGAATGCGACCCATCTGTTGGAAGGCAATCCAGTTACTTCGACCTCGATCAAGACGCCACCGCTTGCTGCAGCCGTCAGAGTGGCCCGACCGCTTGCCTTTCCATCACCGCCCACGAAGTCCGCAGTGGCCGTTTGCTTATCCTGAGCCAACACGGCTGAAGAGACCGTAATGAACGCCAGAGCGGCAATCGAGAGGACTGTTGCATCGTCGTTTCCAACGTGCGAGGCGTGAAGCTGTTCCTGAATTGGCAACAAAGAAAAGCCGGCCTCGAGCGGCCGGCCTTGACGATTCACACGCGACACAATCAGGCGACGGTATCGAGATCGTACTGACCGTAAGTGCTCTTATACACATCGTAAGACGTGTTTTGCTGAGACTGCTGATGAAAATTGACGCTTCCGCTCTCGCGAGTGCCCATCATGAATGCAAGCACGCCGTCAGACAGCTTGGGTGCAAATTCCTGGATCGTATCTTCTTCGCCCAACTGCTTTAGAATGCCCGGCTTATCATCAGCCGCCCGCTCGCCCCGGCTCAGCACGCCGTCGCCATTTGTGTCCAGCCGCGACAGCGTCGCGAGATACGCGTAGGACGTGTCGCTAACCGATGAAACTTGGCTCATACAAACCTCCATTCACCGCCGTTTCGGTGATGTTTGTACGCAATACGAAGTGGGGAAAATCAAAGACTAATCAGTCGTTAAACTGATTTGCGCACTGCGTCAATAAGCTGTTAACATGCCATTAACCATGATTGACAAAGTGTGATCTTCACGCATCGGCGACGTGTGGTTCGGGCTCAGATGCCCTGCATTTGCGGGCATTTCGGCTGAAGCAGCTAAATATAGTGCCAGGGATATATTCGTTTGCGTTGCAATAGAATTTTAATGCGACCGACGGATTATCTTCGCCACGGCGGCACAACGCCGGTTGAGTTTAAGATTGTATAGACGATATTTTTTCGATTGTTTCAGAAGGTCCTTTCATGTCTGACGCGCCGCGTCGCAATTGCAGATTAGCAAGTGGTCCACTGGCCGCTCACGTTCCTTTCTCTCCCGACGTGGAGATTGCCGCAAATGGACGCTGAAGCCCTTTTTCGGCAACAGTGCACAACCGCTGTCAATGAGGACGGGTCTGCCAACGCCGAGCGCTTGATGACTCTTGTCGTCGAGACATATCGGCTGCAGACAGGAAAGAAGCGGGCCGCCGAGGATCGTTCTCGACTGCTCGTCAAGGAAAACGGTGAGCTGAAGGGCAGCCTCGTCGCCTCAAAGGAAAGTCTCGCGGAGCAAAAGCGCCTCTTCGGGATCGTTCTCGACAACCTGCCTCAGGGCCTGAGTGTCTTCGATTCAGAGCAGCGGTTGATCGTCTGTAACATCCGCTTCCGGCAACTCTTCGGGTTCAGCGCCGAGGAAGCCTCTCCTGGGGCTTCGATGGGATCGTTGATCGCAAAGATCCGCGGCACCGAGCGCGTTGAGAAAAAGGCTTCCCGTTTGCGGGACGCCACCTCGGAGGGCGGACACATCCGTCACCGCGAATGGATGATGGAAGACGGACGTACCATCCAGAGCGTTATCACGGTGCTGCCTGATGGTAGCAATATTTCCATCCACGCCGACATTACCGAAGACCGAAAGGCGGCCGAGCGCATAGCCTATCTTGCTCATCACGATCCGCTGACAGGCCTGCCAAACCGTATCAGCCTACGGGAACGCATCGACGCAGCGCTGGCCGGTCGCAAGCCGGACGAACACATCGCACTCGTGCACCTCAATCTTGATCGCTTCAAATCGATCAACAACACGCTCGGTGTCTCGGCCGGTGACAAGATCCTGCGACAGGTGGCCGAGCGCATTCGCATGTCGGCTGGCGCCGGCAATGTACTGGCGCGCCTTGGCTCCGACGAATTCGCCATTCTCCAATCCGGCCGGCAGCAGCCATGGAATGTCACGGCTCTTGCCGATCAGATCCGGCGGGAACTGTCAGAACCGTTCTTTCGCGGAGACAAGGCCGTTGAACTCAGCGTATCGATGGGTATCGCCATCAGTCCGCAAGACGGAACGGAGACGGATGTCCTGCTGAAACATGCCGGCGTCGCACTGTCGCACGCCAAGAGCAGCGGCGGCAACGGCGGGCGTTTCTTCACCGCCGAGATGGAAGCGCAAATCGAAGCGCGGCATGCACTGGAAGCGGATTTGCGGAAAGCAGTCGAGCGCGAGGAATTCGAGCTTCACTATCAACCGCTCTATGATCTCAGCCAGCAGCGGATCTGCGGTTTCGAGGCGCTCGTACGATGGAACCACCCGACACGCGGTCGGGTGCCGCCACTGGAATTCATCCCTCTTGCGGAAGAGGTCGGTCTCGTGGTCGACATCGGACGCTGGGTGCTGCGCCGCGCCTGCCGCGATGCGGTGCACTGGCCGAAAGATATCAAGGTTGCAGTCAACGTATCAGCCATTCAATTCACGAACAGTGATCTGCCGGCCGATGTCGCCGCGGCACTGGCTGAAGCGCAGCTTCCGGCCGGCCGTCTGGAAATTGAGATCACCGAAAGCGTGCTGATGGAAAATCTCGATGAGGCCCTGCCCATCCTGCACGTGCTCAAGCGAAGCGGCATTCGCATCGCCATGGACGATTTCGGCACCGGCTATTCGTCGCTCAGCTATCTCCAGCGGTTCCCCTTCGACAAGATCAAGATCGACAAGTCATTCGTCGACGGTATCGTCGAAGGCAAGGAAGCCTTTGCAATCATGCGCGCCATCATCCTTCTCGGCGACGCGCTCGGCATGCGTGTAACTGTGGAGGGAGTAGAAACGGCCGAGCAACTGGCCCTGCTCCAGCGTGAAGCCTGCGATGAGATCCAGGGTTATCACATCAGTCCGCCGCGGCCTGCAGCTGACGTGCCTTACCTGCTGGCCCGGCCGCCGCAGGAGCATGCCAGCGCCCGCGCGAGTTAGTGCGCTCGTTGCGACTCGTGGTTCCTGCGTTTATGAAGGACGCCTTCTTTTCAACGCGGTGATCCCATGTTCCAAGCGAAAGCTTTCGCTCCATTTGAAGACCTCGCCACCCTGCTCGGGCCGCATTCGTCGGAGAGCGATGACGGTTCGCATGACATCGCGCATGTCTTGCGTGTCTTCAAGAACGCCATGCGAATCCAGGCTCTTGAGGGTGGTGATGCAAGGATCCTGGCGGCTGCCGTCCTCCTGCACGACTGTGTTGCCGTGGAGAAGAATTCGCCCATGCGGTCGCAAGCGTCAGCGCTGGCGGCAGAGAAGGCATCGGCCGTACTCGCGGAGCTTGGCTGGGATCGTGACGATATCGCAGCAGTCGCACATGCCATTGTAGCGCACAGCTTCTCCGCAAAAGTCCCGCCGGAAACCCTGGAGGCCAAGATACTGCAGGATGCCGACCGGCTCGATGCGATAGGAATGGTCGGCGCGGGCCGATGCTTCTATATCGGCGGTCGAATGTCGTCGGCGCTCTATGATCCGTTCGATCCGGCCGGCAGCAACCGCGAACTCGACGACAAGAGATATGTGATCGACCACTTCCAGACCAAGCTATTCAAACTGGCGGATGGCTTTCAAACGAAAGCCGGCCGGGCGCTTGCGGCCACGCGTGACCAACGGCTGCGCGATTTCCTTGCAGCGTTCATGGACGAAATCTAGGAGCGTACGATGCATATCACCGAGCTTTTCATCTATCCGCTCAAAAGCGCCCGCGGCATTGCCCTACCATCAACCGAGATCGACGCCTTCGGCCTACCGGGCGATCGACGCGCGATGATCACCGATCGGGACGGACACTTCGTTACACAGCGCGAGTTGCCCGAGCTTGCCCGCATTGCCGTACAGCCCGGGTCTTCGGAGCTGCGCCTCACCATGGGTGGCCAGCAGATGGCTGTGCAAACCCCCAATGCCGCGCGGCGGATGAATGTCTCGATATGGAAGTCCATCGTCAACGCCGCAGTTGCCGATGACGCCGTAAATGACGAACTTTCAACCTGGCTTGGGCGAGAAGTGAAACTGGTGTTTTTCGATCAGGACGCTAGCCGTTCCGCAAGCGCGGAATGGGCTGGCGAAGGCTCGCCCGTCACATTTGCCGATGGCTACCAGATCCTGGTGACGACAACCGGCTCGCTGCGGGCGCTAAATGACGACCTTGAAAAGCACGGCGAAGGTCGTGTCGACATGGAGCGGTTTCGGCCGAACATCGTCGTCGCCACCGAGGAAGCCTGGCCGGAAGACCGCTGGGCAGCGGTCGAGATCGGCGGTATTCGTTTCGACCTCGTCAAGCCCTGTGCGCGCTGCATCATGACGACGCAGGACCAATCGACCGGATCGCGCGACGTTCCCAATCCGATGCCGGCCATGGGGCGCATTCGGATGTCTGCGGACCGGCGTGTACCCGGCCCGCTCTTCGGCTGGAATGTCACGCCTCGCGGAACCGGTCGGATTGCGGTCGGTGACCCGGTCAGGATCATAGAGGAGAGGCCCGAAGGCTGGTCTTTCAAGATCCGCGAGCGCGCCTAGGTCCGAAGCTGCGCAAGCGTCTCGTCTATTTCCGTCATGACCGCTGGCGATAGCGGGCCTTTGGCCAACGCGCCGGCGTTTTCTTCAACCTGGGCGAGGGTGCGGAAGCCTGGGATCGGCACAGTTCGAGGCGAGCGCGCCCATAGCCAGGCCAAAGCGCCCTGCGTGAGAGTTCGTCCGTCGGACTTCAGCAGCTCGCCAACCGCCTCCAGCCGTGCTGCGAACTCCGGCGCAATGCGCCCATCCTTGAAATAGATCATCCAGTCGAGGCTCGAGCCGCGAACATCCTTATCGCCGACCTTCGTGTCCGCGCGGAATTTTCCGCTGAGCAACCCCATCGCGAGCGGCCCGCGGTTAATCGAGATCAGTCCATGCCGTTCGATCACCGCGATCATATTCGGCACAGGCTCGAAGACGTTCATCGTATGCTGGACGGAAACGAAACCAGGGCGGTCGGCATGTCGCGCGGCACGATCGGGATAGTCCGTGCTCCAGCCGAAGGCGTCGACCTTGCCCTCGCTGCGCAGTTTCTCCACCGTTTCAAAGACACCATCCGACTGCTCCAGCGGAAAGTCGTTCAGATGAAACTGAAGCAGATCGAGGCGATCCCGCTTCAACCTGCGTAGCGATGTTTCGGCCGAGCGACGAATAAACTCCGGATCGGCGAAGGCGCCTGTTGCCTGCTTCGACTCGGGGTCGGTGGCAAAGCCGAACTTGGTCGCGATGACAATGTCGCTGCGATTGCCGATCGCACGCCCGACGATGTCCTCTGAATGCCCCGCCCCGTAGTTCGAGGCGGTATCGAAGAAACGAATGCCGAGCTCGATTGCGCGATGAATGGCGGCGATGGACTCGTCGTCATCGACCTCGCCCCAGCCGAGCGGCGTATCGCCGGCATAGAACGGTCCGCCGATTGCCCAGCAGCCCATGCCCAATCTGGGTATTTCATAATTGTTCCAGAGATTTATCGTGGTCGTCATATTGGGCTTGGTCAGCATCGTCTACTCCTCCGATCGCTGGCTGCATGCGATCGAAATAGGCAGGAGCGTGAGGCGCGTA
This sequence comes from Rhizobium sp. 3T7, assembly GCF_020166565.1. NCBI lineage: Bacteria > Pseudomonadati > Pseudomonadota > Alphaproteobacteria > Hyphomicrobiales > Rhizobiaceae > Rhizobium > Rhizobium sp. 3T7. The sequence goes on along the minus strand of NZ_JAIQXS010000011.1, from coordinate 32,055 downwards.
AAGCACCTGCTCTGCACGACATTTTTCACCGATGAAAAACGATCGATCAGGTAGACAGTTCGTGCTGCGTAGCGGCTACCTTCAGTGCTTTCAGTGCCGCCTGTACGAAGCCCTCGCGCGCAGCTGCCGCCTCCACTCCGCGTGGCTCATAGACATGGCGATGGAGGAAGAAGGCAGTCAGGCGAAACGCGGCGTTGAGGCTATCGATATCGGCCGCGCGGTTTTCCTCGCTGTTCAGAAATGACGGCAGGAGCAGCATCTTGTCCGCCCAGGGAGCACCTGCTGTCCGGCTGACCGCCCTGCCCGACTTCGGCGATACATAGGCAAGGTCGGAACGTGCGCCCGTAGCAGCGCATTCGGTCAGATCGAGGCCGAAACCAAGGTCGTTCAGAACTGCGAGTTCGAAGCGGACGAAAAGCTCACCGGCATCGGCCGGGTTGTGGAGATTATCAAGGATGACCTCGAGTGCCTCGAAGAGATGCGGATGCGGATCGCGCTCCGGCAGCAATCGCAACAGCGCGCCCATCGCCTGCACACCATAGACGGCCGTCGCCGTTTCCATCAGGCGCGCGGCCCGCAACGTCAATGGCTCGACGCGAAACTCGCCAAGGTGTTCATCAAGGCGCGCGCGCCATGTGACCTCGACTTCGTTGCCGGGCTGAAGGACAGGTTGCATCGCCCGCGACCGGCCGGCACGGACCATGCCCAGATGGCGCCCGCGCTCACGCGTCATCACCTCGGCGATGACGCTCGTCTCGCCGTGGCGCTTGACACCCAAGATGATTGCCCGGTCGTACCACTGCATCGGAAGCGAACCTTAAACCTTACGACTCGATCCTACCGCAACACTGGTACTCTGTCATGAAAAGGCATTCAGACGCTGGCTGGGAAGAGCTTCTGAAGGAAGTCGCGCATCGCCGATTCGCCAAACGGTTTGACGAGCAGCGGCACATTCTGGAGATCTTCGGGAAAGTCCTTCGTGTCCGAATAGCCGCTCACAAACCCGAACGGGATATGGATGTTGGCCAAATGACGGGCGAAATCGAAGCTCATGACTTCGCCGAGGTTGACGTCCAGCAACGCGAAATCGAAGGTTTCGGTCCTGGTCGCCTCCATTGCCTGGTCGAGGCTGCTGACGATACCAATTGTTTCCACGCCCACCTGGCGAAGGATATCCTCGGCTTCCATGGCGATGATCAAACTGTCCTCAAGGACCAGAACACGGTTTGCCTTCATACCCAATACGCCCCTCGCTGAGTGTCATCTAAGACGCTCGGCATTGCATTTCCCGGATTTCCACTCTGACGCCCCATGGCTCATTGGCCGATGACCATTTACCGCTTAACTTGCATAGCCGCTTTTTCGTTTCGCGTCGATAAAAAGCAAAACAGGAAGAAAGATGGCACGGAGGAACTTAGGTCCAGATCGCGTGATGTGCATTTAAATAAGACACATCGGCGACGCGTATCATATGAATGGACGGACTTTCTCCCCAAGCCCCTCCCAGCCGGCAGCAGCCATCAGGCCGTCGCCGTCAATCACCTCGCAGATGCGCTCCTGCCAGCAGATGAGATTACGATTAGCAAGCTTTTTCAATGTCTTGTTGGTATGGACAATCGAAAGCCCCAACGTATCTGCGACGTGCTGTTGCGTGATCGGGATCGACGCCTCACCGTTGAACAGCTTCAGCCGTTTCCCGCGTTCAAACAAAAAGGCGATGAGGTAGGCGGCCCGTTCGAGCGCCGTCCGACGGCCAATGCTCAATAGGTGTTCGTCAAGGATGCGTTCCTCTTGGGCAGCAATCCAGGTGACGTCGAAGGCCAGGGACGCATGCTTGTTATAGAGGGTCATCAGCTTGTCGCGCTCGAAGACGCAAAGAGACACCGGCGACAATGCTTCGACTGAATGCTGCATCTCCCCCATGATCGTTCCCTGAAGACCGATCAGATCACCCGGCATTACATAGTTCAGGATTTGCCGGCGTCCGTCCTCCAGTGTCTTGTAGCGGAAGCCCCAGCCGGAGAGAACGGTGAATAGGTGTGCACTATGTGCGCCCTCGACGAGAATCGTGGCACCGGCATCCACGGCCAGCTCGCCTCTCTTGAACTTCGAGACGAATTCGAGCTCTTCGCTGCTGAACTCCCTGAACGTCGCGATAGCACGCAGCGGACAGCGCTCGCACGGCGTTTTGAACGAGTAAGTGGGGCGCTGGGTCGCCATACAGGCCCTTGTGCTCGACGGAACGGCGCCGCCGGGATTGGCGGCGCTTCACATAAGAACACGCGAACCCCGAGGGCTGTTCCACGCAGAGGCAATTTTTACCATAGAAACAACGCTGCGGAAGCTATCGCTCTACTTCGGGAAATCCAGCCCCATTTCACGGAAGCGCTCGGGGTCATCGCCCCAGTTTTCGCGAACCTTCACGAACAGAAAAAGATGGACCGGCTGCTCGAGGATTTCGGAAAGCTCCCGACGTGATGCCGACGAGATCGCCTTGATCGTTTCGCCGCCCTTGCCGAGCGCGATCTTCTTCTGGCTGTCGCGTTCGACGTAGATCACCTGCTCGATCCGCACCGAGCCGTCCTTGCGCTCCTCCCACTTCTCCGTCTCGACATGCGACGAATAGGGAAGCTCCTGATGCAGGCGAAGGAACAGCTTCTCACGGGTAATCTCCGCCGCAAGCTGGCGCATCGGAAGATCGGAAATCTGGTCTTCGGGATAGTACCAAGGTCCCTCGGGCAGCGTCTTTGCCAGATAGTCCATGACGTCATCACAACCGGAGCCATTCTCGGCCGAGATCATGAAGGTATGGGTGAAGGCAATCTTCTCGTTGGCAGCCGCCGCAAGCGCCAGCAGATCTTCGCGCTTGACCCGATCGATCTTGTTCAAGACAAGAATCTTCGGCTGATGCACCTCCTTGAGGCCCTCAAGAATGGCTTCCGCATCACCGCGCAGACCGCGTTCGCTGTCGATCAGCAACATGATCAGGTCGGCATCCTTTGCGCCGCCCCAAGCAGATGTCACCATCGCGCGGTCGAGCCGCCGGCGCGGCTTGAAGATACCAGGCGTATCCATGAACACAACCTGCGCATTGTCGTGGATCGCGATGCCGCGCACGATGGCACGCGTCGTCTGCACCTTATGGCTGACGATGGAGACCTTGGCGCCGACCAGGCGATTGACCAGCGTCGATTTGCCGGCGTTGGTCGGCCCGATCAGCGCGACGAAGCCCGACCGTGTCGCGCCCGCGGTTTCAGCGGCGTCATCCGCCATATCGTGTTCTTCCGTCATTTATCCCGTCAGTTTCCGGCAGAGGGTTTCTGCCAAATGCCTTCGCGTTCCAGCATTCGTGTGGCTGCGACCTGCTCTGCAGCCCGCTTTGAGCGTTCGATGCCCGTCTCGGGCTGAACACCGGCGACCTCCACCGTCACCGTGAAGCGCGGATCATGATCCGGTCCGGTGCGTTCTTCAACCCGGTAGATCGGCGTGATGCCGAATTTGGCGTGCGACCATTCCTGCAACTCGGTCTTTGCGTCGCGCCGAGCACCGTCGGCGCGTGCTGCCCGCTTTTCCCAGAACTTCAAAATGAAACGTCGGGCGACCTCCAGGCCGCCGTCGAGGTAGATCGCCGCGATGAGGCTTTCGACCACGTCGGCGCGCACATTCATCATGCGCTTGCCGGTCAGCTTCTTGACGTCGGCGCCGGTGCGAATGAACAGGTGCAGGCCGAGCTCGTCGGCAACCTCCGCGCAGGTATCGGCACTGACGAGCTGATTGAGGCGTACCGAAAGTTCGCCCTCGGTCGCCGCGCCAAACGTGCGGAAGAGCAGTTCGGCGACGCAGAGGCCAAGCACACGGTCGCCAAGAAACTCCAGACGCTCGTAGTTCCCGCCCTTCTGCGTTCGGGCACTCGCATGCGTCAAAGCCCGATCGAGCCGCTCTTTCTCGGCGAACTGGTGACCGATCAGGGTTTCAAGCCTTGTTCGATCCGCCGCCGAGAGCGTCTGCGCCTTACTCATTCAACGCCCTTGAAGAGACGATCCCAACGCATGTTCGTCGGCCACTTCCAGATCTCGCGGAATGAAGTGTCGTTGCCGAGCGAGAAGAAGATGACGCTGGCGCGACCGACCAGGTTCTCCGCCGGCACGAAGCCAACATCGAAGCGGCTGTCGAGCGAATTGTCACGATTATCGCCCATCATGAAGTAGTGACCTTCAGGAACGATGAACTCGCGTGTGTTGTCGCCGCGCGAAACCGGGGACTGATCCAGCGTATCGTAGCTAACACCATTATCCAGCGTCTCGCGGAACACGGGCACGTCCTGACCCGGATCCTGGGCGTAGTCGGAATTGAACGTGCCATCCGGTACCTTCGGCACCGGCTTGCCGTTCACGTAGAGCACACCTTCCGTGACCTGAATGTGATCGCCGGGAAGACCTACCAGACGCTTGATGTAATCGACGTCCGGGTTCGGCGGGAAACGGAAGACAACGATGTCGCCGCGCTTCGGCTCGCTCGCGAAGATGCGGCCGCTGAAGAGGTTCGGCGAGAAAGGCAGCGAGTACTTCGAATAGCCGTAGGCGAACTTGTTGACGAAGATGTAGTCGCCGACAAGCAGAGTCGGCATCATGGAGCCGGACGGAATGGTGAACGGCTGAAAAAATACCGTTCGGATAACCATTGCCAAAATCAGCGCCTGGGCGATGACCTTGATGTTTTCCCAGAGGGCGTTCGGCTTGGTTTCGACTTTTTCGGACACGCAGTCTTATTCCTTCAATGCACCCCAAGGGCGCAACTCTTGTTTGCTTCTCTCTAGCGGCTTCGGCCGATTGCGGCAATGGCGCCAACATTAAAAGCGACTCTACGTCGCTGGTCAGGCATTTTCGGGCAAAGCTTCAATGATGACGAAAGCCTGCGCCAAGGGATAATCATCCGTTATCGTCAAATGAATGGCAGCCTTGTGGCCCGCCGGCAGCAGCGATTGCAGCATCTCGGCTGCTGCGCCCGTCAGCTTCATCGTCGGCTTGCCACTTGGCAGGTTCACGACGCCGAGATCCTTCCAGAACACACCTTGCGCCATGCCCGTACCAAGAGCCTTGGAGCAAGCTTCCTTGGCGGCAAAGCGCTTGGCATAGGAGGCTGCGCGATTGGCCCGCCGATCAGACTTTGCCCGCTCGATCTCGGTGAAGCAGCGATTGGTAAAACGCTCGCCGAAGCGTTCGAGGGATTTCTCGACGCGCCTGATGTCGATGAGATCGCTACCGATACCGATAATCATACGGTTTCCTGCGCTGGATGTGACAGCCGTACACGGGCACGCATCATCAGGCGTTCGCGACGGCGCGCCTGAAAGCCCCTCACGATGTAGAAGGTCGCGAAGTAGACAATGACGGAAGTCAAAAGTGCCGGCGGGATGGAGCCAACCAGCATCGGCTCGAGAACGGGTCGCCAGAGCTCGCTGAAATGCAGCTCATGGAACAGGGCGCCGAGATCGATCGAGTGCCCCTGCATCGCATCCTGACGAGCAAGCAGCAGGTGACCGATCTCCCAGGTCGCCCCCCAGATGAACGGATAGGTCAGCGGATTGCCGAAAGCCGCGCAGCCAAGCGCGGCGGCGACCATATTGCCGGAGAAGAGATAACTGAGCACGAAGGCCATGACGAAATGAACGCCAATAAAGGGCGTCCAGGACACAAAGATCCCTGCGGCGACACCCATGGCAACGGCGTGCGGCGATGCTGTCAAGCGCAGAACACGCATCGTGAGATAGCGGAGCGGCCGAAAGAATCCCTTGCGAGGCCATAACAACTCACGCAGCTTTTCACGAAATCCAGCAGGTTTTCGACGTCGGAACAACATGGCGCGTATGTAGTGCAACCCGCACCAGCGTGACAAGAGCGTCAAACCATCTCAGTCATTATTTGATCACGGCGGACTGAGCGCTCACCAGGGGCGCGATATGCAATACGCCCCTTCCATTCTTCAAGTATAGACCCGATATTAACGGGCGCGGAAAAGGCCGCGGTCAACCTGACGCTGACGATATTCAAGATCGATACGGTCAAACGAACCGTTCAGGTAAGCCATTTCGCGCTCTTCAGCAGTCGGAGCGCGCAGTGCGCGGGCGATCTTCTTGATCGGTGTAAACATTTCTTTGCCTCATCTTCTGTTCATTTACTGATGACTGGAAGATAGGCGCTCGCAGCAGCAATTACCAACGCTCTAAGGTCGGCACAGCCATGCACTGTGCGCATAACTAGCCTTATATAAGTGCGACTTTGGTCACGAAACGATCATAAAATGTGCAGACAGCCCCACCAACCGGCTTGGCCGGCCTATTCGTAAAGTCGGCGAACCGTCGCGACGCACTCCAGATCCTTCAGCTGCGCCAGCAGCTGATTCAGTTGCCGAAGGTCCCAAACCTCAACATCGAGCGTCATTTCGGTGAAGTCGGTTGCTACGCGCACCGTGTTGAACACCCGAATATTGACGTCGACGCCAGCAACGGTCTGGGCGAGCTTAGCCAGGGTGCCAGGTTCGTTCAACGCGTTGACCATGATCCGCGCCACGAAGCGCGACTTGTTAGCCTCATCAAGATCCCAGCGAACATCGATCCAGCGGTCCGGCTGATCATCGAAACGCTGCAGCGTCGGCGACTGGATCGGATAGATCGTGATGCCGTTGCCCTTCTCCGTCGTATTCATGATCCCAACGATGCGGTCACCGGGTACGGCGCCCGTCGGCGCAAACTGCACATCGACATTGCTCGAAATGCCACGGATCGGCATGGTATCCATATCGATATCGGCTTTGAGGTCCGCGACCGCGCCGTCGACACCCGACTTCGCCTTGCCCGGTATCTTGAAGATCATGCCCGAGGCACTGCGAACATTGAACCAACCGTCGTCACCGCTCGGCTTGGCCGTCACGCGTTCTTCCAGATGGTCCGGATAAACGGCGCGCAACACGTCGAGCGACGACATCTCGCCACGACCGACAGCGGCGATGGCGTCTTCGACATCCTTCTGCCCAAGCCGATGGAGCGCGGGCTTCATCGCTTCGCGCGAGAAGATCTTGCCGGCCCGTTCGAAGGTGCGCTCCAGAATGCGATGGCCGAGGCCGGCATACTGCTTGCGGATGGCCAATCGGGTGGCGCGGCGGATCGCGGCCCTCGCCTTGCCCGTTACCACAATCTCTTCCCAGGCTGCAGGTGGCACCTGCACGCCGGAGCGAATGATCTCGACCTCATCGCCATTTGCCAGCCGGGTCACGAGCGGCATGATACGACCGTTGATCTTGGCGCCGACCGTCGTGTCGCCGATATTGGTGTGAACCGCATAGGCAAAGTCGATCGGGGTCGCGCCTCGCGGAAGCGCGATCAGCTTTCCCTTGGGCGTAAAGCAGAAGACCTGATCCTGGAACAGCTCGAGCTTTGTATGCTCCAGGAACTCCTCCGGGCTGTCTCCTTCGGCAAGCGCCTCGATCGTGTGTCGCAGCCATGAATAGGCGTTTGACTCACGCGACAGGATATCGTTGTCAGAGGTCGAAGCGGCATCCTTGTAGAGCGTGTGGGCGGCGATACCGAACTCCGCGATCTCGTGCATGCGCCGGGTACGGATCTGCAGCTCGATGCGCTGGCTGGACGGGCCGACGATCGTCGTGTGCAGCGAACGGTAGTCATTCTGCTTCGGCGTCGAGATGTAGTCCTTGAAGCGGCCAGGAACCACGCGCCAGCGGGTGTGAACGATACCGAGAGCCCGATAGCAAGCCGGAATATCATCGACGATGATGCGGAAGCCGTAGACGTCCGAAAGCTGCTCGAAGGACAGTGACTTCGACTGCATCTTGCGGAACACGGAGTAAGGCTTCTTTTGACGCCCCTTGACGATGGCGCCGGTCAGTCCGTTTGCTTCGAGCAGATCGCCCAGTTCGGTCTCGATCTTCTTGACCAGACCTTCGTTGCGCTTGGAGAGTTCCTCAAGCCGCCCAGTGACCGTCTCGTAGGCTTCCGGGTTGATGTGGCGGAACGAGAGGTCTTCCAGTTCCTCGCGCATATCCTGCATACCCATGCGCCCGGCGAGCGGTGCGTAGATATCCATTGTCTCCTCGGAAATGCGCGCACGCTTTTCCGGTGACATGTGATCCAGCGTGCGCATGTTGTGCAGTCGGTCTGCAAGCTTTACGAGCAGCACGCGCACGTCGTCGGAGATGGCGAGGAGCAGCTTGCGCAGATTTTCGGCCTGCTTGGCCTTCTTGGTGACGAGATCGAGCTTCTTGATCTTCGTCAGACCTTCGACCAACCGACCGATGTCTTCGCCGAACAGCTCGTCGATCTCGGCGCGCGTCGCCGTCGTATCCTCAATGGTGTCGTGCAGCAAGGCGACGGCGATCGTCGACTCGTCGAGATGCATGTCGGTAAGAATGGCGGCGACTTCCAGCGGATGCGAGATGTAGGGATCGCCGCTGGCACGTTTCTGTTGTCCATGCTTTTGCATTGCATAGACATAGGCTTTATTCAGCAGGGCTTCGTTGGCGTCGGGCTTATATTTCTGAACCCGCTCCACGAGCTCGTACTGCCGCATCATCCCGAAACCACTCCATTAAAAAAGAAAAGCGCGCCAATCACGGATTGGCGCACATGATATGCAATAATATGCCGAAGCAATAACGGCGCAAGGTTGACGATTAGTAATCGTCGCTCTTTTCCGGCGGCACGAGGCCTTCGATGCCAGCCAGAAGCTCTTCTTCCGACATCTGGTCGAAGGTGATCGTTTCCGGAAGATCCTCCTGCTCTTCGCTATCGACGGCAGCGACGCCGCCGGCTGCGATGAGGCTCGCCGCATCGGGCTCGGGCTCGTCGACTTCGACATGCTTCTGCAGCGAGTGGATCAGATCTTCCTTGAGGTCGTCCGGAGACAGCGTCTCATCGGCAATCTCGCGAAGCGCCACAACCGGGTTCTTATCGTTGTCACGATCGATGGTGATCGAGGCGCCCTGGGAAATCAGCCGGGCACGGTGGCTGGCAAGCAGAACCAACTCGAAGCGGTTCTCAACTTTATCGATGCAGTCTTCTACGGTGACACGGGCCATTGCCTGTCCTTTACGGTCGTGATCTCGGGATTAACACGCCCGATACAATTAAAACCGGACAAATTCAAGTTTTCATTGTGCGAAGCCCCAACGGGCGACGGCGGTGAATTTTGAAACCGAAAGCGGGTTTCCACCAAAAGTTGCTTGGAATATCACGAATCGTGCCCTAAATCTCTCTTATATGAATAGTTCATAAAGTAAGAATTGTTCCAAGCGGCCGCATAACCCATTGTTTCTTTGGATTTTGACGGAAGCACCGAGATTGCTCACATTGGATTGGTACGCGATGTTTGATCCACGCGAAAAAATTGCTCTTTTTATCGATGGCGCTAATCTCTACGCTGCGTCCAAAAGCCTTGGTTTCGATATCGACTACCGCAAGCTGTTGAAGGCATTTCAAAAACGCGGCTATCTCTTACGCGCCTACTACTATACAGCGCTAATCGAAGATCAGGAGTATTCCTCCATTCGTCCGCTGATCGATTGGCTGGACTACAACGGCTACAAGGTCGTCACCAAGCCGGCGAAGGAATTCACGGATTCGATGGGCCGCCGAAAGATCAAGGGCAACATGGACATCGAGCTTGCGATCGACGCGATGGAGCAATCGGAGACCGTCGACCATCTCGTCATCTTCTCCGGCGATGGAGACTTCACGACGCTCGTCGAGGCGCTGCAGCGCAAGGGCCGAAAGGTCTCGGTCATATCAACGATGGCAACACAACCGCCGATGATTGCCGACGACCTGCGCCGACAAGCCGATCACTTCATCGACCTTCTGTCCCTGAAGAGCGAAATCGGGCGCGATCCCTCGGAGCGGCCGCCGCGGCCCACCGAAACCGCCGCGCCAACCGATCTGGAAGCTTAGACCGATCAATGGAGTGCCATTATGTCCCGGCAGAAATGCCGCCGGGATTGGTTAGCCGTTATCCTTGAGAAGACGGCTCTTCTGCCGGTTCCAATCACGCTCCTTCTCGGACTCGCGCTTGTCGTGGAGCTTCTTGCCCTTGGCAAGCGCCAGTTCCATCTTTGCGCGGCCGCGATCGTTGAAATAGATCTTCAACGGGATCAAGGTCATGCCTTCACGGTTGATCCCTGCCCGCAGGCGATTGATCTCGCGGCTGGAAAGGAGGAGTTTGCGGCGCCGGCGCGGCTCGTGATTGAAGCGGTTTGCCTGCAGATATTCCGGCAAGTAGGAGTTGATCAGCCAGATCTCTCCGTCCTCGTCCGAGGCATAGGATTCCGCGATATTGGCCTTACCCTCGCGCAGTGACTTGACCTCGGTGCCCTTGAGCACGAGGCCGGCTTCGTAGGTATCGATGATCTCATAGTTGAAGCGCGCCTTGCGGTTCTCCGCAACGATCTTCTTGACCACGCGCTCGCTGCCTTTGGGGGCCATGACACATTCCAAATGCTTGAGGGCGCGACTGTCGCGCCCATATCTCTTACTTTGTATGTAGGGGAACATCGCCCGCCTGTGAAGGCAGTTCGAGCAGCTGCCTTAGTTCAGCAAGCCGGCATGGCGCATGGCGGCATCGATCGCCGCTTCCGTGGCAGGCTCTAGAGTCGATACCAGCGGCGAACGCACGTTGCGGCTCATCCGCCCCAGCTTTGCCAAGCCATACTTTGCTCCGCAGAGGCCGGGCTCCAGAAAGATTGCCTTGTGCAGCGGCATCAGGCGATCCTGATATTCCAACGCTTTCGCGTAGTCACGGGTAAGCGTCGCTGCCTGGAACTCCGCGCAAAGGCGCGGCGCCACATTGGCCGTCACCGAGATGCAGCCGACGCCGCCATGGGCGTTGAACCCGAGTGCCGTCGCATCTTCGCCGGACAACTGCCTGAACTCCTTGCCGCAGGTCAGGCGCTGCTCGGACACGCGCTCGATCTTGCCGGTCGCATCCTTGACGCCAACGATGTTGGAGTGCAGCTTGGCAAGCGCACCCATCGTCTCCGGTGTCATGTCAATCACCGAGCGACCCGGGATATTGTAGATATAGATCGGCAGCTTCACGGCCTCTGCGATCGCTGAAAAATGCGCGATCAGCCCCTTCTGTGTCGGCTTGTTGTAGTAGGGCGTGACGACGAGGATCGCATCCGCCCCCGCCTTCTCTGCGTGCTGAGCAAGTTCGATCGCTTCACGCGTGTTGTTGGAACCAGCGCCAGCCATCACGGGCACGCGCTTGGCTGCGGCTTCAATGCAGAGTTCCACTACCCGTTTGTGCTCGGCATGCGACAGCGTCGGAGATTCGCCGGTCGTGCCGACCGGAACGAGACCGCTGCTGCCTTCTTTGATCTGCCAGTCGACGTGGCTCGCGAACGAGGCCTCGTCCACCTGGCCAGCATCAGTGAAGGGAGTGACGAGAGCGGGAATGGATCCCTGGAACATGCAGAACTCCTCATGACCGAATTCACGCTTCGGCCGCATTCCTTGAATATTGGTGGGGCACCATAGTGCGGTGAAATCGCCGCGACAAGCGCGCATGGATCGGTTTAGGGCAAATTCCGATAGCAAATGTGAACGAAGTTTACTGACTTCAGTAAGCTTTCGTTAAGATGGCTCCCGCCAAATGGTTGGGTGTGTTTTCGTTGTGAGTGTCCCATGAAGAAAGCAGTCCTGATCCTGTCCGCCCTCGGCTTTACCGCCGCCGCGTGGAGCAGCGTCGCGTCTTCGCTTCCGAACGAGGACGCCCCCGTTCCCGATGTAAAGCCGATCGGTTTTGTCCCGCAAACATCGGTACCGGAATCGATCGTCACCGGTTCGATTCCGCGCAGCCAGGCAATCACACCCGTCAACAGTGATTTGAAGTCAGGGTTGGATGCGCTTTCGGGCAATGATCCACTGCAGGCCCTTTCCATTCGCGACCGCATGGGACGCGGGACGCTTGACCGCCATATTCTGACCTGGGCGATAGCCGTCTCCGGACAAAAGGGCATTCCCTCTACAGAGATTGCTGCCGCCGCACAGGAATTACAGGGGTGGCCGGGGCTCGCGAAATTGCGCGCTTATTCCGAACGCGCCCTCTACGACGAAAACCCTGGCCCAAGCTCTGTTCTGGCCGCCTTCGGGCAGACCGCGCCCGAGACGACTTCCGGCGCGATGATCCTTTCGCGTGCACTCGTTGCAACAGGCAAGCAGAGCCAGGCGGCTAAGTATATTCGCAAGGTCTGGCGCGGTGAAACGTTAGACAAGCCGACCGAAGATAAGATTCTGGCGGAGTTTTCCGGCTTGCTGACGCCCGCCGATCATAAGGCGCGAATGGACTACCTGATGTATCGCAATCGCGCGGCGCAGGCTAAGCGCTTTGGCGACATGGGTCAGGCACAATCGCTCTACAAGGCCTGGGCGGCGGTTATGAGCAAGGCGCCCAACGCCGGCGCGCTTCTTGCCGCTGTCGACGGCCAGTGGAAAGGCGATGCCGGTTATCTCTTCGCACGCATCGAATACCTGCGAAAACAGGACAAGTATGCGGAAGCCGCCAAGCTGCTGCAGAAGGCGCCACGCAATCGCGATGAACTGGTCAATGCAGGCGAGTGGTGGAATGAGCAACGAATCGTCAGCCGCGGCCTCGTCGACCAGGGGGAATTCAAGGCCGCCTATGGGATCGTTGCCAACTATGCAGCAACGACACCGACCGACATCGTCGAGGCCGAGTTCCATGCGGGTTGGTACGCGCTGCGCGGCCTGCAGGACCCCGCGGCGGCACAGGCGCACTTCCGCAAGATCCTCAACTTTTCCAATGGACCGATTTCCGTATCGCGCGCCTGGTACTGGATGGGACGGTCCGCCGAGGCCGGCGGACCCGGGAAGGCTTCCGAGTTCTACGCCAAGGCCGCCAGCTATCCGACGACCTTTTATGGGCAGCTCGCCAGCGACAAGCTCGGCCGCAAGACACTGAATGTGACCTACCCATCGCCCAGCCAGGCCGACCGGCAGCGCTATCTCGCACGCGAAGCGGTACAGGCCATCGCCCGCCTTGATGCGGCCGGCCATGGTTGGCGGGCGCAGAGCCTCTATCTGGCGCTCGCCGAGCAACTGCAGAGCCCCGGCGAACTTGCGGTTTTGAGCGCGCAGGCGGAGCGCTCCGGCGACCACCATCTGTCGCTGCAGGTCGGCAAGATTGCCTATTCGCGCGGCGTCGATGTCGCAGCACTGGCCTTCCCTCTCGGCGTCATTCCGACCAATGCCAACATTTCCGGTTCCGGCAAGGCGCTCGCTTACGCGATCGCCCGTCAGGAGAGCGCTTTCAATCCGGCCGCTGTTTCGGCCGCGGATGCGCGCGGGCTATTGCAGATATTGCCGGGAACGGCCAAGGCCGTCGCCAAGCGCCACAACATCTCGTATTCCAAGGACCGGCTGACGGCCGACGCCGGCTACAATGCGACACTCGGGGCACATTATCTCGGCGAGCAGATCGATGCCTTTGGCGGGTCCTATATTATGACCTTCATCGCCTACAACGCCGGTCCCAAGCGGGTACCCGAATGGATCGGGCGCTACGGCGACCCACGTGGCCAATCGATCGATGCCATCGTCGACTGGATCGAGCGGATACCCTTCCCCGAGACGCGCAACTATGTGCAGCGGGTGATGGAGAACTACGAAGTCTACAAGGCGCGGCTCGGCCAGCCGAGCGACATCGTCCGCGACCTGATCGGCGGTCGCTCCTCCTAGCCGCGATTTGCGAATATTGCCGGCCTCGCTAAGCTGTACCCACTACAGGCGGGAGGACGTGAGCGTGGATACGGCAAGAGACGATGGCTTCTGGGCAATAACCTACCGGAGCGATGATGGACTGACGCTCTATGCGCGAGACTATGGCGGCCCCGAGATCGTGGACCGCCTGCCGATTGTCTGCCTACCCGGATTGACGCGAAACTCGCGCGATTTCCACCAACTGGCGCTGCTACTGTCGACTGATCCAGGGACACCGAGACGCGTCATCACGCTCGATTATCGCGGACGGGGTCGCTCCGACCGGGATGTCAACAAGGCGAACTACAATCTCCGCGTCGAAAGCCAGGATGTCGCATCAGCCTGCCAGCATTTCGCCATCGATCGCGCCATATTCATCGGCACCTCGCGTGGCGGGCTGATTCTTCATCTTCTGGCCGAGATGAGGCCGGATCTGATTGCCGCGGTCATTCTCAACGACATCGGGCCGAAGATCGCGCCAAGCGGCCTCAAGCGCATTCGTGACTATCTCAATTCCACCGTGACGCCGCGCGACTGGCCGGAAGCCGTCGCGTTCCTCAAGGCCTGCCATAGGCAGTATTTCCCCGCCCTCCAAGAGCATGACTGGCAGGAGATGGCCGCGGCGATCTATCGCGACGCCGATGGCATGCCCGTCGCCGATTTCGATCCCGCCATTGCCGCTCAGTTGCAGAGGATTGATTTCGACCAGCCGCTATCGGATCTCTGGCGGTACTACGATCAATTGGCTGCAAAGCCACTGATGGTCATCAAGGGGGAATACTCGGATCTTCTCTCGGACGACACACTTGCCGAGATGAACGCCCGACATCCATCACTCGCGATACTGGAGGCGCCTGGCCAGGGGCACGCGCCGCTGCTTCATTTGGAGCCAATCTTCAGGCATATCCGGCGCTTCGTTGCAGAAGCATAGAGGCGACGCAACCAAGGAGTGCGCAACGTCCCACAAAAAAGCCCGGCTCGAAAGCCGGGCTCTCCTAGTTGACCGAAGTCAGACCAGATTAGAATGCACGCTGCAGGCGGAAGTAGCCAGTCGTAACGTCGTCGATGTCGTCGCCGTCGAGGTAGTTGACAGTGGCCTTGGCGTAGAAGTTGTCGGTGATCTGGTAATCAACCGTCAGACCAACCTTCCAAGCGTCGTCGCTGCCGAAGTCGGCATCGGTAGCGCCGTTAACTACGCCGTAGTTGCCGTACCACTGAGCACCGGGGGTGATCTTCAGCTTGTCGGTAGCCTGGATAGCGTATTCAGCAGCGATTGCCCATTCAGCAGCGTTGTAGTACGCACCCGGATCGCTTGCCCAAACAGCTGCGAGGCCGAACGTGCCCGGACCAACAGCAACCGTACCCATAGCGCGGACGGCACCAGCTTCGTTGTCGGTGTCGTAGCCGGCCGTGACCTGATACGAGAAGGCGCCAGCCTTGCCGCCGAGACCGACAGCAACGCCTACGTTGTTCGGGGTCTCGCCATTGTAGAACGGGCTGTCTTCCAGCTCGTCAACCGAGATACCAGCATAGAAGTCGCCGCTTTCGTACTGATAACGGATCGAGTTATGCAGGGTAACCGGGCTGCCGATGTCATCGGTTTCGCCAGACAGACCATCATCCCACCAGCTGTAGAACAGACCAGCGCGGAAGCCCGCGATGTCCAGGTAAGCCGAGTCGAGGATCGTGTCCTGGAAGGTAGCGTTGTCGGCATTTGCCTGCAGAACGATCACGCCGGTGAGCGGGCCGTACTCGGTGTCGCTCTTGGCCGTGAACTGAACCTGACCACGGGTAAACGCATCCCAGCTGGACGGACCAGATTCATCCGGACCAACGTCAACCTGGAAACGGATGTAACCTTCGATCTTCAGGCAGGTTTCCGTGCCCGGGATGTAGAAGTAGCCGGTGCCGTAAGCGTCGCAGACGCGGACGTATTCAACCGGTTCCGGCTCAGCAGCAACGATAGCGTCAGCAGCCTGAGCACCGGAAACTACTGCGAGAGCAGCAGCGGAGCCGAGAAGAAGGCTCTTGATGTTCATATTGACCTCCAATTCAAAGTTTCGATCGGGTCTGGGTTTTTCGCCGTTAGAGCAGCGTTCCCTGCCCCATCCCCATGTTTCAAGAAGTCGGACGATCAACCGCCCTCGCTTCCGAAGTTGAAAATACAAGACCGGGACTGTCACGCAATCACCAACTTGCCCGTTTGGGGTATTTGCGACAGCCTTCCGCATGCGCTGTTGCTGAAAGGTCACAAATGCGGCATGCGCCCCTCTCGTTTCTTTATACTTTATTAAGAAACCCCTGATTCTGCGGGAGTTTACGGGCGCTGAGCGGCGGCACGCGGCTGTGGATTGTGCCACATTGGAACCAGTTTCTCGCCGGATTCGCGTCTTTTGTGGAAGATGTGGATGACAAGGAGTTGGCGCCTGCCGCGGGCTGCACCTTCAATCGGAGCAGAATCAGTTTTGCTGACTAAGGATGATTCTCAGTTCGATTCTGCTGACGCGAGATTCGGCGCGCGGAGCGCGGAGGTGGCAGCCGTCGTGCAAAAGGATAGCGCCCTATGAGGACGATCATATCAAAACTGATTGTTGCCCGGCTGCTGGAGGGCGAAGGCATGAGCGATGTGTGCCGGGAGTTCGGCATCTCGCGCAAGACCGGCTACAAAATCTTCAATCGTTACAAGGATGACGGCCTGGAGGCGCTGACGGATCGGTCTCGACGGCCGGTGCGTTATGCCAACCAGCTGCCCGAGCCGGTGGAGGCAATGATCGTGCGGCTCAAGAAGGAGAAGCCGCATTGGGGTGCCAGGAAGATCAGAGAACTGCTGGTGAAGCGTCTGGCCGGCGATGTGCGCGTGCCGTCGAAGAGCACGGTGCATGCCGTTCTTGACCGGCACGGGCTGGTCGCCCATGCGCGCAAACGACAACGCCATCGAGCCGAAGGAACAGCCTTGTCTCAGGCATTGCTGCCGAACGATCTGTGGTGTGCGGACTTCAAGGGCGAGTTCAAGCTCGGTGACGGCCGCTACTGTTACCCGCTGACGGTCACCGACCAGGCGTCACGCTACCTGCTTGCCTGCGAAGCCTTTGAGTCGACGCGAGAGCGGGCTGTCTTCGACGCATTCCGCCGATTGTTTGCCGAACATGGCCTGCCAAGCGCGATCCGCAGTGACAACGGCCTGCCGTTCGCCAGCCCCAACGGTCTCTACAATCTGTCGAAGCTGTCGGTCTGGTGGCTGCGGCTCGGCATCGCGCTCGAGCGCATCCGGCCGGGCCATCCGCAAGAAAATGGCCGGCATGAGCGCCTGCACCTGACGCTGAAGAAAGAGGCGACCAGGCCACCTGGCAGAAATATCCTCCAGCAGCAGGCCCGCTTCGACGCGTTCGTCAGGGAATTCAATACCGAGCGGCCGCACGAGGCGCTCAACATGAAGGTGCCGGCAGAGCTCTACGTCGCTTCGTCGCGCCCCTATCAGGGCCTGCCGGAGATCGACTACCCCTTCCACGACCGTGACGCACTGGTGACCCATTGCGGCCGCATCTGCATCTACCGCAAGAAGATCAATATCTCGACCGTGCTGGCCGGACAGAAACTGGGAATCAAGGAGGTCGACGACGGTATTTGGCTCGTCAGCTTCATACACTATGATCTGGGATATATCGACCTGGAGCAGAGGTCCTTGGCACGAGGTTGTCACCCATTGTCTTAGGTACGCTCTGTTACCTATGTCTTCGGTATGGACAAAGATTGTGATGGCGGAGAGGAAGGGATTCGAACCCTCGATACGCTTTTGACGTATACTCCCTTAGCAGGGGAGCGCCTTCGACCACTCGGCCACCTCTCCGGTGGGAGCCTGATAGAGTCATTCGCCAGGTGACGCAAGCGCTTTTTCGGCTTTTTCACCTGATGCGGCAGCGAGCGGCCTCAGCTCAGCAACTGCTTGAGATCGGCGGATGCGTCGGCAAGGAGCGCCTTGTCGGGGTTGCCCCCCGATTCCAGCAGTTTCTTGCCCGTCACGTAGGCTTTCGCATCGTTGATCGCATCTACCGCAATGAGCACGCCGTCCTTGAAATACCAGATCGAATGAGCACCTTCGCGCGAACCCGGACGAAGCAATGTCTCGTCATAGCCGAGGTTGAAGCCGGCGATCTGCAGTTTCACATCATACTGGTCAGACCAGAACCACGGCTTGGGATCGTAAGGTGCATTGCCGCCGGCAATGACCGCTGCCACGGCTTCTGCCTGATCGACGGCGTTCTGCACTGACTCCAGGCGGATGCGGCCATCCTGCCAGGGAAGCGACGTGCAATCGCCGGCCGCAAAAATCGATGGGTCGGAAGTTCGCCCGAATTCATCGACGATGATGCCGTTTCCGACCTCGATTCCCGCATCCTTGGCGAGCTGGTCGTTCGGCGCGACGCCAATTCCCACGATGGCGAAATCGATATCGATGACCGATCCGTCGGAAAGCTCGGCGCCCACGACATGGCCGTCCTTGCCCAGGAGTCGCTTCAAGCCGGTTTTTTCGCGAATGACGACGTCATGCGCTTCGTGAATCACCCGCATGATGTCGGCGGTTTCCTTGGCGGCGACGCGCTGAAGGATCCGGTCGGCCATCTCGATCACCGTCACCTCCAAGCCGCGATGGCGGGCAACGGCTGCGGCTTCGAGGCCGATGTAGCCGCCGCCTATAATAAGGACGCGGCGTCCCGGGCGCATTTCGTCCGCCAAACAATCGGCGTCGCGCTTGTCGCGTGCGACATACACGCCAGCGAGATCTCCGCCGATGGTCGCCGGCAAGCTGCGCGGCGAGGAGCCGGTGGTCAGTGCCAAGGTAGCGTAGTCGAGGACGGAACCGTCCTGCAGCAGGACCTGCTTGCTGTCCGGCTTAATCTGCTCGGCCCATGTGGCAAGCCGAATCTCGACATCATTGTCCGGATACCAGTGCTCAGGGCGAAACAGCAGGCGATCGAACGCCATCTCGCCAAGCAGATATTTCTTGGTCAGCGGCGGACGTTGGTAGGGCAGCACGTCCTCAGCGCCGACGATGGTGATCGGACGCGTATCCTTCAATGCGCGCAGTTTCGCGGCCAGTGCAAAACCCGCCTGCCCGGCGCCGATGATCACCAATCTGTCCGTCACGTTCCCACTCCCAGCATCCATTCGCGCGTTCCAGCAAAGGCCTAGCCCCTGCCCCCAGCGCCGTCAACCGGTAGCGGATCGACCTCAGTCGATCTCGATCCAGCGGCGCTCGTGGAATGACTGTGCCATGGCGTGAACGGACTTCTCTATCCTAAGACCGTCTTCGAATGTCACGATCGACGACGGCTCACCGGAAATTGCGCGGATCAATTCGCGGCATTCTATGATTTTCAGGTCGTTGAAGCCAAGCCCGTGGCCTGGCGCCGGAATAAAGCGATCATAGGGTTGGTGAGCCGGGCCGGCCAGTATCTTGCGGAAGCCCTGTTCGGAGCCGCGGCCTTGCGCTTGATAGAGCTCGAATTCGTTCATGCGCTCTTGATCGTAGGTAATCGAGCCCTTCGAGCCGAATATCTGCAAAGCGATTCGTCCCTTTCGCCCCCAAGCGGCGCGGTTCACCATCAAGACAGCGGAGATACCTCGGCCGAGGCGCATCAAGACGTTGGCAGCGTCGTGATTTTCGACATCGCGGCGACCACCTTCCTTCACTGGCCGGCTACCGTACGGCTTCACCATATCGGTGATGACAGCCTCCACGTGACCGAACAGATACCAAAGTAGTGACAGCGGGTGTACGGCGAAATCATCCAGCGCGCCGTAACCGGCCGAGAGCTCGCTCTTCCAATAGAAGAAGACATCAGGATCAGCCATGAAGTCCTCGTCCATCTCGACGCGGATGTGATTGACGGCGCCAATCGCCCCTTCCTCGATCAGCGCCTTGATATGCCGCATCACCGGATTTTGGATGTAGTTGTAGCCGAGAACGGCAACCTTGCCCGAGGCCCTTGCCGTCTTCAGCATGCGTTCGGCATCGGCATAGGCCGGCGCCATCGGCTTCTCGCACCAGACATGCTTGCCTGCTTCGAGCGCGGCAATCGCCATCTCCGCGTGGAACTGGTTCGGCGTGGTGACGGAAACGACATCGACTTCGGGATCGGCGATCAGTCTGCGCCAATCGGCGGTCGCCTTTTCGAACCCAAATTCGAAGGCGCGCTTGCCAGCAAGCTCGGCATTGGCTTCCGCGAGGTGAACCAAGCGCGGACGCTCGACGTCGCCGAAGACGGTCTTTACCGCATTCCACGCGAGCGCATGGCATTTGCCCATATAGCCGGTGCCGATCAGGCCGATTCCCAGTGATTTCATCGTATCTCCTCCAGATGCCGGCCGGATTTTTGGAATATTTAGATCATTTTGACAAGCGCCCCTTCCCGCATACTTTTGCCGCAACGAGCGCCAAAACTGTTCAAAACGCTTGGATTTCAATGCAATAAAAACAATTGGGCTCGCGGGCGAAAATCATTTATGATCTTCGATATGGAATGTTTATTTCGTTCAACGGACCGCATGCATGGACAGTGACAGCAAAACGACCGCCAGGGTTCCGCGCGACTTCGAGAGCCTACGCAGCATCATCATCGAACGAAAAGCAACCATGCCGAAGCGACTTGCGCAGGTCGCGGCCTTTGCTCTCGGCAATCCTGACGAAATTGCGTTCGGCACGACGGCAAGCATCGCGGCGGCATCCGACGTGCAGCCGTCGACGCTCGTACGCCTCGCGCACCATTTGGGTTATGAGGGCTTCTCGGACCTGCAGAGTATCTTTCGCGAGCGCCTGCGCGACCGCACACTGACATATGAAGAGCGGCTTGTGACGCTGGAGCAGGCAAGCGGCGAGGACGAAGACGCTACCCTGCTTTCCGGCTTCATTTCGGCCGCAAGCCAATCGGTCAACCGGTTGGCAGCCACAGTACAGACGGACACCTTTACCAAGGCTGTCGATATTCTCGCGGCCGCCGAGACGATCTATCTGATCGCCAAGCGGCGTTCCTATCCGTTGACAGCGCATATGACCTATGCCTTCTCGAAGCTGAATATCCGGCACCAGATCGTCGCTTCGCCAAATGGCGTCGATCCGGAGATGGTGCAATTCGCGACGCAGAACGATGCTGCAATCGCCGCAAGCTTCTCGCCGTATGCCGCCGATAGCCTGAGCCAGACGGAAGCGCTGGCCGATCGCGGCGTGCCTGTCGTCGCCATCACCGATTCGGCGTTTTCGCCGCTGGCTGCCCGCGCTACCTGCTGGTTCGAGGTGGCGGAGGCGGACTTTGCCGGTTTTCGCTCGCTCTCCGCCTCTATGGCCCTGACGATGGCGCTGCCGGTTGCCATTGCCGAGCGGCGGCGGAAAAGAACTCACCCAAATCGGTGAAATGAAAAATGGAATAAACATTCCGAATTGACAACAATACGGAACCAATGTTTCATTACCTGCAATCGGCACGCACCAAGCCGTAGCTAAAATTTAGCGGGAGGACATCATGGCACAACCGAACCCGGGCTCGCAGCCGGAGCCACCGCTTGACGTGATCACCATCGGCCGCTCCTCGGTCGACCTCTATGGGCAGCAGATCGGCTCGCGGCTCGAAGACATCGGCTCCTTTGCCAAGTCTGTCGGCGGCTGCCCTGCCAATATCGCCATCGGCACAGCCCGGCTCGGACTCAAGTCCGGCCTGATCACCCGCGTTGGCGACGAGCAGATGGGCCGCTTTATCATCGAGCAGTCCGCACGCGAAGGCGTCGAGACGAAAGGCATCAAGACCGATAGGGAACGCCTGACGGCGCTGGTGCTTCTTGCCGTGGAGGCCGAAGGCGTGTCCCCGATGATCTTTTATCGCTCCGACTGCGCCGACATGGCGCTCGATGAAGGCGATATCGACGAAAACTTCATCAAGTCGTCGCGCGCAGTGCTGGTGTCGGGCACGCATTTCTCCCGACCGAACACGGAAGCTGCTCAGCGCAAGGCGATCCGCATCGCCAAGGCCAACGGCCGCAAGGTGATATTCGACATCGACTATCGGCCGAATCTCTGGGGTCTTGCGGGCCACGCCGAAGGCTTCGAGCGCTATGTGAAGTCCGACCGCGTCTCATCCAAGATGAAGGAAACGCTTCCGGATTGCGATTTGATCGTCGGAACCGAAGAGGAAATCCTGATCGCCTCCGGCGCAGATGACGTGCTCGGTGCGCTCAAGGAAATCCGTCGCCTGTCGCCGGCAACCATCGTTCTCAAGCGCGGCGCCATGGGCTGCATCGTCTATGACGGTCCGATCAGCGACAATCTGGAAGATGGCATTGTCGGCGAAGGTTTCCCCATCGAAGTGTTCAACGTGCTCGGCGCCGGTGACGCTTTCATGTCCGGCCTCCTGCGCGGCTGGCTGAAGAATGAGCCGCTGAAGACTTGTGCCACCTGGGCCAACGCGTGCGGCGCCTTCGCCGTCTCCCGTCTGCTCTGCTCGCCGGAGTACCCGACCTGGGCCGAGCTTGACTTCTTCCTGAAATACGGCAGCAAGCATCGCGCCTTGCGCAAGGACGAAGCGATCAACCACATCCATTGGGCCTCGACCCGCAAGGGCGATATTCCGCTTCTCATGGCGCTTGCGATCGACCATCGCTCGCAGCTTACCAGCGTCTGCGACGAACTCGGTGTCGATTACAAGAAGATCGTTGCCTTCAAGCGTCTTGCGGTGGAAGCTGCCGCCCGTGTTGCCGATGGCCGCAGCGGCTACGGCATGTTGATCGATGAGCGCTTCGGGCGCGACGCCTTCTTCGATGCGGTAACAAAGAACTTTGCGTGGATCGGTCGTCCGGTGGAACTGCCGGGGTCCAAGCCGCTGCGCTTCGAATTCAGCCAGGACATTGGCTCGCAGCTCGTCGAATGGCCGCTCGATCATTGCATCAAGTGCCTCTGCTTCTACCACCCGGATGATCCGGCAGCGCTGAAGACCGAGCAGCAGGAGAAGCTGCGCACGCTCTTTGAAGCCGCCCGCAAGGTCGGCCGCGAACTGCTCGTCGAGATCATCGCGAGCAAGAACGGGCCGCTGACAGACGATACGATTTCGACCGCGATGGAAGAGCTTTATGCGCTTGGCATCAAGCCCGACTGGTGGAAGCTGGAGCCGCAGGCTTCGACGGCCGCCTGGAAGAAAATAGACGCAGTAATCACCAAGAACGACCCATGGTGCCGCGGGATCGTGCTGCTCGGCCTTGAGGCCCCTGCCGATGAGCTGATGAAAGGCTTTGAGGCGACGCTGGCGGCTCCTTCCGTGAAGGGCTTTGCCGTGGGACGCACGATTTTTGCCGAAGCGGCTCGCGCCTGGCTTTCCGGCAAGATGAATGACGAGGAAGCGATCGCCGACATGGCCGGCCGCTTCCGCCAATTGACCGAGGCCTGGTTGAAAACGCGCGGCCTACATTAATTAGAGCATTTGGGAGGTGCCCCATGGGCAAGACTGTACGATTGACGATGGCTCAGGCTGTTACGCATTTTCTCAAGAAGCAGATGACGATCGTCGACAGCAAGAAGGTCCCGATCTTCGGCGGCGTCTGGGCGATCTTCGGGCATGGCAACGTAGCCGGCATCGGCGAAGCGCTTTACCAAGTGCGCGGCGAACTGCCGACCTATCGTGCCCATAACGAACAGGGCATGGCGCATGCGGCGATCGCCTATGCAAAGGCGAATTTCCGCCAACGCTTCATGGCTTGCACGACCTCCATCGGCCCCGGCGCACTCAACATGGTGACGGCTGCGGGCGTCGCCCATGTCAACCGCATCCCGGTCCTCTTCCTGCCTGGCGACGTCTTTGCCAACCGCGCGCCGGATCCGGTGCTGCAGCAGATCGAGGATTTCGGCGACGGCACTGTTTCGGCCAACGACGCCTTCCGTTCGGTTTCCCGCTATTTTGATCGCATCACGCGGCCGGAACAGATTATCTCGGCGCTGAAGCGCGCCATGCAGGTGCTGACCGATCCGTATGATTGCGGCCCGGTCACGCTCTCGTTGTGCCAGGACGTGCAGGCAGAAGCCTTCGATTATCCGGAAAGCTTCTTCGAGGAGCGCGTCTGGACCCTGCGCCGCCCGCGTCCGGACGTCGACGAACTGGCGAACGCCATCGCCCTCATCAAAAAATCCGAAAAGCCGGTCATCATCGCCGGCGGCGGCGTGCTCTACTCGCAGGCCACCAAGGAACTGACGGCGTTTGCCGAGCAACACCTGATTCCCGTCGTTGTCACGCAGGCGGGCAAGTCGGCGATCGACGAGCGGCATCCGCTGGCGCTTGGCTCGGTCGGCGTTACCGGCACATCAGCGGCCAATGCGATTGCAGGCGAAACGGACCTGATCATCGCCGTCGGCACCCGCTGCCAGGACTTCACGACGGGTTCCTGGGCGCTCTTCCAGAACGAGAAGGTGAAGATTCTCGGCTTGAACATTGCTACCTACGATGCCGCGAAGCACGACGGCCAGACGCTGGTGGCCGATGCCCGCGAAGGACTGAAGGCCGTCTCGAGCGGGCTCGCCGGCTGGAAGGCACCGGCTGCGCTGGCAGAGAAGGCCGAACGGGAAAAGAAGGTCTGGGCGGAAGCCGCCGCCAAGGCGATGGCGAGCACCAATGCCGCCCTGCCCTCCGACGCCCAGGTGATCGGCGCCGTCACCCGTTCGATCGACCTCGAAAAGGCAATCGGCCTATGCGCTGCCGGCGGTCTGCCGGGCGAGATGCACAAGCTCTGGCCGGCGACCGCACCCGGCAGCTACCATATGGAATACGGCTTCTCCTGCATGGGCTACGAGATTGCCGGCGGCCTCGGTGCCAAGATGGCGCATCCCGAAAAGGAAGTTTTCGTCCTTGTCGGGGACGGCTCCTACATGATGCTGAATTCCGAACTCGCGACCTCGGTCATGCTCGGCCTGAAGCTCAACATCGTCTTGCTCGACAACCGCGGCTATGGCTGCATCAACCGGCTGCAGATGGCGACCGGTGGCGCGAACTTCAACAATCTGCTGAAGGACGCGCACTACCAAGTGATGCCTGAGATCGATTTCCGGGCGCATGCCGAGAGCATGGGCGCCGTCGCGGTCAAGGTTGCGTCGATCGCCGAACTCGAGAAGGCAATCGCCGACTCGAAGAAGAACGATCGCACCTCGGTCTTCGTGATCGACACCGACCCGCTGATCACGACGGAAGCCGGCGGCTACTGGTGGGACGTTGCTGTTCCCGAAGTCAGCCCGCGCGAACAGGTCAACAAGGCACATGCGGCTTACGTCAAGGCGCGTGCCGCCCAGCGCATCGGCTAATCGATTGATTCCACTTTTCCGGAAGAGCGGGACCGCTCTTCCAACAATGCCTTGAGGAGACTATTGATGAAGGCCAAACTTGGCATGTCGCCGATCGCCTGGTGGAACGACGATCTTCCTGAACTCAGCGACGATGTGTCCCTGGAGGAATGCCTGCGCCAGTCGCGCAGCGCCGGCTTTACCGGCATGGAACAAGGCCGCCGCTTCCCCAACAATCCCGCCGAGATGCTGCCCATCCTGCGCGCCGCCGACGTGACGCTCTGCGGCGGTTGGTTCTCCGGCACGCTGGTTGACGAGGATCTTGCCGCCAACAAAGACCGCATCGCGCCGATGATCGAGCTGTTCAAGGCCGTCAACGCGCCCTGCATCGTTTATGGCGAGGTCGGGCGTTCGATCCAGGGCGACCGCTCCAAGCCGCTCGCGACCAAGCCGCGCCTCTCCGACGACGAGATGAAGGTGTACGGCCGCCGCCTCACCGAATTCGGCGAGTGGTGTGCCCAACAGGGCATGCCGCTTTCCTATCACCATCATATGGCGGCCGTGGTCGAGACCGAGCCGGAACTCGACGCCTTCATGCGAAACTCGGGCGAAGGCATTCCGCTGCTGCTCGATGCCGGGCATCTGGCCTTTGCCGGCGGTGATGTGCTGCGCGCCATCGACAATCACCACGCCCGTATCAACCACGTGCACGTCAAGGATATCCGCAAGGCCGTCGTCGATGGACTCGACCGCAGCAAGCAGTCTTTCCTCGATGCGGTGGCGCTCGGCGCCTTCACCGTACCGGGCGACGGCTCGCTCGATTTCGGCGCGATCGTCCAGCGACTGGCCAACTACGGTTATGAGGGCTGGTTTGTCGTCGAGGCCGAGCAGGATCCGCGCAAGGCTCCGCCGCAAAAGATGGCTGAGATCGGCCATGCCGAACTGATGCGCGTGATGACCGCCGCGGGCTACACCGTCGAAACGGAAGGCTTCCCCAAGGGATAGCGTTCTGCCTGAGATCATTGAGATCGAATGAAGGAAATCAGTTCATGCCGAACCTTCTCGTAAAACCCAAGGGTGACCACGGCCGCGTCACCCATGTCACGCCGGAAACCGCCGGATGGACCTATGTCGGCTTCGACCTGCATCGCCTCAAGCCCGGCGAGACCGTCTCTGGCGAAGCCGGCGACCGCGAAGTCTGCCTCGTCTGGGTGGCCGGCAAGGGTAAAGCAACCGCCGCAGGAGAGGATTTCGGTTCCGTTGGCGAGCGCATGAGCCCGTTCGAGGGTGCGCCGCATTCGCTCTATGTGCCGGCCGGCTCCAGTTGGTCGGTGACGGCCGAAACGGATCTGGAGCTTGCCGTTTGCTCGGCGCCCGGTGGCGGCGCCTACAAGGCAAAGCTCATCCCGCCGGGCGTTCACCCGCAATTCCAGCGCGGTAAGGACTCGAATGTGCGTCTCGTGACCAACATCATGCCCGAGGATGACAACTCCGCCCATTCGCTGCTGGTGGTCGAGGTCATCACGCCAAACGGCAACACGTCCTCTTACCCCTCTCACAAACACGACCAGGACAATGTGCCGAACGAGAGTCTGCTGGAGGAGACCTATTACCACCGCATGAACCCGCCGCAGGGCTTCGCCTTCCAACGCGTCTACACCGACGATCGCTCGCTCGATGAAGCGATGGCTGTAGAAAACGGAGACGTCACGCTGGTGCCGAAGGGCTACCACCCCTGCGCCACTATCCATGGCTATGATCTCTATTATCTCAACGTCATGGCCGGTCCGAAGCGGGTGTGGAAGTTCCACAACCAGCCGGAGCACGAATGGCTGCTGAAATAAGGCGGCGTACGATCGCTAAATAATCTGACAGCGGGCAAGCCGCGCAGATGGTTCACTGCCTCCATCGAAATCAAACCGATGGAGGGACTACCATGCACGGCTCAATCATTATTCTTCGTGCCCACGCTCGCCATACGCCGGAGACGGCCGGTCACGGCTCGTTGCCGCCCTGCTCTCTTTTTATCACTGGAGCGGAGGCAAGACCGTCGAGGTTTGCTGTCAGGAATGTGCTGAGGCCCTGAAGGAGGCCCCAGCCGCCGCAGCCGCCAGCACCCGTGCACGGCAAGGACTAAGTGCCTCGCTAGATGTCGAGCACGAGCTGCGGAACACCGTTCGACGTCTTCCGCGGCGATACGCCGTTGCCGTCGATCTGCGCATTTATGCGCTGACGGAAGGCGGAAAAGCTCTCGAAGGTCACGACGTCCACCGGTTCGTCGAAGTGGATGGTGATCTTGTGACGCCCGCCGCCGTACGCCGAAAGCGCCAGGATCTTGCCGGTGAACGGCTGGTTCAGGTAGCGACCGCGCACCAAGGAGCCAACGGAGATCGCGGCGATCGGCTCCTCGTTCGGCCGCGTCGCGAGTGCGGAAAGCGTGTTCCAGTCGCGAACACCATGCTGTTGGGCAACGAGTTCGAGCGCGGCACTGTGTGAGATCGCTGTGCCGCGTGCTTCCATCGCCTGGCGAAGGCGCTTGGCTTGCGACTTCAGTTCTTCAATTGTCGGATATGCAGTGGTCACGGATTCAGCCTTTCGGAAGGCATGCCATTTCGACCGTTACAAGGGAGCTCGCATTGCCTGCAGTCAGCATGCACCAATGGCTGTGACTGAATGATATCGGGGACTTCACCATGGACTTGTCGTCCGCGAGCGGCCGGCGCCTCGAGCCACGCCCGATATGCTTGAAGGGCGGCGGCGTGTCAAGCCGGACCAATCCGCATGCCCAATATTGAGCCATTTCCCTCTCCAGACAGGCATAAGCTTCGGATTGTAGGGAGATTATTCAGAAGTTGTCAGCAATCTTGCGCTAATCTCGAAGCGTACAACAAGCGGAGGCTACGATGGCCTTTCAGATGCACCTCGACACAGAGCACCCGCAGCCCGAGCAGGCTTACCGGGAATTTTCGCTCGACCGTCCCGGCAAGATCATTTTCGTCGGACATCACCTCAGCACCGGAACGCAGGTCCGCTGCCTGATCCGCACAATCACGCTTGCCGGCGCGGTGCTGGAAGTCAGCCCGAACCTCGAGGTACCGAACCACTTCTTCCTCGAGATCCTCGGCATACACGACGAGATCGGTTCGACGGTGGTCAAGCGCGAGGGAGAACTGGTGACAATCAGCTTCAACATGCTGATCAACCCGGAGTTCCTGCATCATGTCCTGCGGCTGAATTTCGAGAGCTGAGAAGCGGATACGAACGGCGAGGTCCGTATCCACATCCACCGCTTGAAGTCTTACTAGGCCACCAGATGTCGTTCAATCTGATCGACGGGCAAATTGATGTAATCTTTTGGGACTTCAGCCGAAATTGCAGCCTGAACGTCTGGAGTGAGATTGTCGCGCAGCGTGCCGAGTGCCCTTGGTGGCGCGACCAGAACGATGCGACGCGCCTGCTTTACGCGCACAAGCAGGTCCATCTTCGCGGCAACCCGCTTCAGAAACTCCGTTTCGGCCTGCTCATGCCAATCTGTTTGCTGCACGGCGCTGCCGCTCGAGCCATCTGCCGCATGCGTTCGACCGGGTTTGTCCGTGCCAATTTCCCGATCCGGCTCATTCGGCTGGGACAAGGTCTCCTCAACCTTCAGGTTCATATATTCCACATCACCTGCATTTTGCAGGATCAAGGCCTTGGCACCATCGCAAACGACCACCCACGATTTTGACGGAACTCTGACATCTATCATTTTGATTTCCTCGCTCTGCAATTTTGGAGCGTCGGGCGCGCCGCCGACAATTAGGCAAACGTGCAAGCCGACAAAGAGTTCGATGACATTTCGCGACAATTGCGGTGCTTGGAGTTTCAAGCGCCATTCGGTGCGTAAAGGTGATAAAGCCAGAAGGGAATCAATTAGATGAAGATTGCAGCACTCGCCTACGCGGGCTCTTTCATCAGCCTAATGGTCCTGGACGCTATATGGCTGGCGCCGTTGTCGGCGCAGCCGCCTGCGAAGGCTAGGGCGCGCAAGCAGGCGGAAAAAGGCTGCTTCACTAAAATTGTATTTTCTTCTTTGACAATTGCGCAAAGCATTCGTGTGAGGCTCCAATCGAAGAGGACCGGGATTACCTTGGTTCAAGGGAGACACGCGGGATGTCGATGCTTCGCGCCACACACCTTGCGACCGTGAAATCTGCGGTTTACGAGACGCGCTGGGAACAGTTCAACGTAAGGCGCCCAGCCCGAATCGTCGCGGTTCGACCCTGCCTGACCGGCATTTCCATCCGCAGTGCCGAGATCGTCGATATCTCACGCGGTGGCGCCACGTTTGTCGTGTCATCGACCGCAGGCCTGCCAAAGCACTACTACCTCAATATTCTTGGCCTTGCCTACCGGATTGGTTGCGCCGAGGTCTATCGCAATAACGAACGTATTGGCGTGCGGTTCATCAACACAATCGATCCCGAGGTTCTGCGTCGAGTCGTGCGCGCCGATTTCATGGCCGGCAATGTAGAAGCTCTCGAAGCTCGCGGATTCGTGCGTATGTAAATCGCCCCACCCGGGGAATAATGTTTCTTGCCTTGGCGGCAGCACGGCCTATTGTCGGTTCGATTTTTCACAGCATTCAGGAAATCGCTCCAGCATGTCCGCCTTCTTGCGCTTCACGCCGCTTGCTAGCGCCCTCCCCTCAACTGTTCCTTTTGTCGGCCCAGAAGCGATCGAGCGTCAGCGCGGCCTTTGCGTTAAGGCGCGCATCGGAGCCAACGAGAATGGCTTCGGCCCCGCTCCGTCCGTGCTCGCCGCGATGCGCGAGCAGGCTGGCGAGATCTGGAAGTACAACGACCCGGAAAATTACGTTCTCAGAGAGGCCCTTGCCAACCATCTCGGTGTCGGAATCGAATCTATCGCGATCGGCGGCGGCATCGACGAACTGCTCGGCCAGATCGTTCGGCTCGTGATCGAGCCGGGGGCACCTGTCGTGACATCGCTCGGTGGCTATCCGACGTTCAATTTCCACGTTGCAGGCTTCGGCGGACGGCTCGTCACGGCGCCATATGCCAACGATCGCGAGGATCTCAACGGCCTCCTGGAAGCCGTTAAGCGCGAGAACGCGCCCCTGGTCTATTTCGCCAATCCGGACAATCCGATGGGAAGCTGGTGGGATGCCGAAAGTATCGTCGCCTTTGCCCGCGAGCTGCCGGAAACCACGATGCTGATCCTCGACGAGGCCTACAGCGAAACCGGTCCGGCCGGATCTCTGCCCGCGATCGACGCGCTCATTGATCTGCCCAACATCGTACGCACACGCACCTTCTCGAAAGCCTATGGCTTGGCCGGCGCGAGGGTTGGCTACGTCATTTCGACACCCGGAACAGCCCGCGCGTTCGACAAGATCCGCAATCATTTCGGAATGAACCGGCTGGCGACGGTCGCAGCGCTGGCGGCGCTTAAGGATCAGGCCTATCTCGCCGAGGTGGTGGGCAATATTCACCGCGCGCGCGAGCGGATCGCCGGTATTGCCAGGGCCAACAATCTGCTTGCGCTTGCCTCTGCAACGAACTTCGTCGCGATCGACACCGGACGGGACGGAACTTATGCTCGTGCCATCGTCGATGGCTTGATGCAACACGGTGTCTTCATTCGCATGCCGGGTGTCGCTCCGCTCAACCGCTGCATCCGCGTCAGCGTCGGACCGGATGCTGACATGGCGTTTTTCGAGGAAGCGCTACCGCAGGTGCTTAAGACACTGGGCTAACTCAATGCAAGGAGCCGCGCCGGCCTTGTTCCTGCCGGTCACGGTTGCTGTTCATGGCATAGGCCTTCTCCAGAACCTGCCAGCCCCTCTTTTATGGTTGTTGTTGGTTTCGCCCGCGTTGGCGGGGAAACGGTCCTTAGTGGACCGTCATCCATTCGCGAGCAGCCCGTAGCGCCTCTACGATCTGCATTTTGTCCATGCTTGCGGCGACATCAGCGCGAAGCTCGGCGGCGCGGTCGTTGCCTTTTATCGCCGCGATGTTCAACCACTTATGAGCGGCGATCAGATCCACGGCGCAGCCGCGGCCAGTCGCATACATCAGACCCATTTCGCAGAAGATGTCGGCGTTGTTCTCGCCACCCATGGTGGCCATTTCAGCATTTTGCATTTCAAAGCGTGCCATCGGTTTTGTCCCTGTTTAGCCTGTTGTCGACTTACCCTGTTTTACCTTCGGGGCCCTGCCGTCTATCGCGGCTTTAGGACCCTTCGGTTCGGCGGGTTTGCCCCGCTCGTTTGATGGCTCCACTATGCCAACGCGCCTTCAAAAAACGCCTAAAATGCATGATTAATTTGAAACAAACAAAGTGCAAACGCTTGGTAAAATTGGATTTTTGTTAAACATCGCAATCCCTGCTGATTAAGGATTTTCGACACAATTTTACGGAATATTCAGATCTGAAAATTAACCTTCTGTTCACCACGAAATCAGCATCAAATAGCTGAAACGGAAGATTTCGGCGCTTCTGGCTCATGAAAAACGGTTGTCGCGGGCCGCAGAAACACATTTACGTTTACGTTCGCGTCATATATTTTCCCGCCGGGACATTAGGGAGGAACGAATGATCCGCACACTTATTCTCGCCAGCGCATTGATGCTTGCCGCCGGAGCCGCCTCTGCAGACGAACCGATCGTCGGCAACTGGAAGACGGCAGCGGGCGATACGGCCCATATTGCATCCTGCGGCGGCAGCTACTGCATCGTGCTGAAGACAGGCAAGTATGCCGGCAAGAAGATTGGAACGCTCGCAGGAAGTGGCGTCACCTATAGCGGCCAGATCACGGATCCGGCCAACGACAAGACCTACAGCGGATCGGGCAACGTTCTCGGAAACTCGCTGAAAATGAAGGGCTGCGTCCTCAACGTGCTTTGCAAATCGCAGACCTGGACACGCCTGTAGAGGGACGAGTCTCGAAAGGAAGCGCCCGGAAAAA
>NZ_JAIQXS010000010.1:0-213847 GCF_020166565.1 Rhizobium sp. 3T7 | reverse complement strand
TCGGCCGGTTCCCAGTTTGGTGACAGTGGCAGCTATTAAGATGACGCGGGCCTTCTCGCCAGGACGACAAGCCCGGCAAACCTGGGACTTGCCAGACCACTGCCTCTCTGGCGTTAACACTTTGTTAACCATTATGGCCGCATCTGGTTTTAGAAGGGCTATTCGACGATTCCGCCTGGGCAAGCGGCCCCGTGCGTTTTCGTCGGGCTTGGCCTGTCGAAGGCTGACCGGGGCGATGCATGGAAGACACGACAACGAGCTTGGGGGGTACCCATCCCAATTTGCGTGTCCCCGGCCGTGCTCAGCATTCCCGCGAGGAGGTCCTTCGAACCCTAAAGTATTGGGAGCATGTCGAGCGCTACAGTGCCCCAATTGCCGAGGACGATGGTGAAAGAAGTGGCGACGTAGCGGTGTCCCACATTGTCGATGACAAAGATCCCTGGCCGTCGACGGCGGATACGAGCAGACTGTACCGACACTTTGTCCGGTTTGGCATCGCGCCACTCAGAGAATGCGACAGGCTATTGATCCGTCGTTGGTCACCCGAGCAGGGCGCGCACGGTCGCGATCCTGACGAAGACGGCCAGTATACCTTTGCCGGTACTTTCGCCGTCTCCGACAAGCGAGCGGTGGAGAAAGGTTCTCTGGTCGTCAATCGGTTTCTCTACGATCTAGCCGTCACTCTCGAATGTACGACAATCACTTTCTCTGACTATGCCGAGATTTTGGCAACTGAATTCAAAACCAGGGCGAAGCCTCGATCCAAGCCCTTGGCAATTGCCGAGGCCCTTACTCACTGCGCATACTCGGCCTTGCAACTGCCCGCCGACATTAAAGCAACGGTTAAATGCATTGTCGTAACCCGCTCAAAGGCGTTCATCGATGGGAACCGTCCGAGGAAGATCCAGGACGCGCGGGTGTTTCCAAGTGTCTATCCCAATCTACTGCGTCAGATGGCAAGTGACCTTGAAAATGGCGTCGTCATGGGCGCAGCTTGGGATCTGCTCACGAAGCCGGTCGCCATGTCGGATTTCGATGCAAGCAGCGATGAAACGATCCTGGAGTGCTTGCAAACGGACAAGTATCCGTCCGCTCGATGGCCCTCTGACTTTTCTCTCTCGCCACAGCAGCAAGTCGCAGTCAACGAGACCTTCTCGCGTGTCGCTGAAGGTGGGACGTTCTCGATCAACGGGCCACCGGGCACCGGCAAAACGACTCTGTTGATGGATGTCATTGCCGAGGTTATCACTCGTCGCGCCGATGTCTTGCATTCCTACGAGGATCCACAGTCTGCTTTCGCCCCCGTGGCGGCCAATGGCAACAGCCCTCAATACAGGATCGACAAACCGCTGCACGACTTCCTGGTTGTGATCGCAAGTACCAACAATAACGCAGTAGCCAACCTGACACTCGAACTACCCAGGCAAGAGAAGCTTGGCGAGAGCTACAGGACTTCACTGAGCTACCTGCCGAAACTGGCCGAGAGCCTGATGGCGCAGCATCACGTTGCGGCCGAAGCCTGGGGCGCGATCTCAGTCCCACTTGGAAACAGACGCAATCGCGATCTATGCGCAGCATCTGTGATCGACGCGCTCGACGATGGTACGCTGTTCGATAGCTGCAATGCGACTGCTTGGAACGTTGCACGAGATAGATACGCCGCAGCGAAACAGGCCGTCGGGGCGTTGAAAGCAACTCATCGCTGGCTGAACCAACTCATGCATGCAACCGAAACCTTCGGTTCGAAATATACCGAAGTTGGCCCTTGGTCAGGGCCGGCGCGCGCATCAGTTGCGTCGCCGCTGAGTTCAGGTGCGCTTGCGATTCAAGAATCCGCCACCGCCACCATTCTGCCGCACCCCATCCTGGCTAGAGCAGGTGAGCAGATTGAGTGTGCATTGGAAGAACTTGGCGGCGTCGTCACTGCGGCCGAATACATAAATGCTGAGCCACGGTGCAAGGCCCAGATGCTCGTTGGCACATCATCCGCTCTTGAGCGGGCTCGTGCGGAACTCTTCGTTGCCGCCATGAAGCTTCACGAATCCTTTGTGTTTCATGCAAGGAACAGCATCCAAGCGAACCTCATAGGTTGGGTTAAGCTTAACTCGGGAAAAGCGAGCACTGAGCTGGAAGCGCTTGCAGGACATCTGTGGAGCACATTCAGTCTTCTGGTTCCGGTCGTCTCATCGACATTCTGTTCGTTTGCGAACGTGTTTGGAAGCTTCGAGCGCGGAACGATACCCTGGCTGATCGTCGATGAGGCGGGACAGGCATGCAGCCACCACGCAATCGATGCGGTATCACGGGCGAAGCGCGCGATCATCGTCGGCGATCCATTTCAGCTTGAGCCGATCTCCACCATCAGCAACTCCGTGGATCGGGCGCTCGCGGCGAAATTCGACGTTGGCTCCGAGTTTCGTTGCAAGTCCAGCTCGCTGCAAACGTTAGCTGACCGGATCAATCCGTTCGGCGCAGTCCGAAACGGCAGATGGATCGGCGCTCCCTTGCGCGTTCATCGGCGATGTGTCGAGCCGATGTTCTCGATCTCCAACGGCATGGCTTATGAGCACTCCATGGTGCTGGCGGACGAGACAGTGAATCACGAGGCGCGGCAGAACGAGAGACGACCAACCTTTGGGCCAAGCGCTTGGATCAACGTGGTCGGAACCGCCGAGACTGCAAACGACTTTTACATTCCGGAAGAAGGCGCAGTTGCCGCGCACGTCATTTCCCGCCACATCGCTAACCGTCACTCAGATCGTGAGCTACCTGATCTCTTCGTTATCACGCCTTTCAGGAAGGTCGCTGTCGGCCTCAAGCTGCATCTCTTGCAAAACGCTACCGAATTATTCGGAGATTTGCCGCCGGCCATTGTAGAGGAATGGATCGATCACTCCATCGGCACGGTCCACAGCTTCCAAGGGAGGGAGGCTGAAACAGTCCTACTTGTGCTCGGAGCGAAGCGCGTTGATAGCATCGAATGGGCACTTTCCCAACCCAACATCATGAACGTTGCAGTGACGAGAGCTCGTAGGCGGCTCTATGTCGTCGGCAATCGCGCTAACTGGTTTCAGAAAGAGTCTCGGGATCGTTGGATGTTGGGAACCGACCGTGATTGGCTCATCGAAGAGTGCGAAGCCAGAACCATGTTCGACTCCCGGCCGCAAAGGAAGCCTCGCCTTCGTCTCGTTTGATAACCGCGTGGTCGGGACAATCTTGTAGACCCGAGGGTGCCTTTGCATGCGATCACGTTGCACGTATCCCGCATTCGGTTTCGCTGGCGGTGGCCGATGGCGCCTCGGCCGGCGCGCAGATCCATCGTTCACTGTTTTTGACGGCCAAGTTGCGCCCACACCGGGTTAGTTGACCACCTCGATGATCTTGGCGCCGGCAAACCGCTTCTTCTGAATACTGGTGTATTCCATCCTGATCAGCTTTCCCGCGAGCGGCTTTAGTGGCATCGCTTTCCCGTCAGGTCCAACGGCATCCGTCAGAATCAGGTGGTGGCCGCGCAGAACGACGTCGCTGGCATCGACGATCTTGATTCTGTTGCGATCGTCGCCTTCCAGGCGCCCGATCACACAGCCGGCAACGGAGGGTCCACAGCTTAGCGGCTTGCCACCCTTCTCGATTTTCTTCGCCACCTCGGATCGGTTTGATGCAGCCGCCGATTGGGTTCGCAGATCTGCCGTTGCCTTCGGTCCGTCGCATGGCCCGGTCGGATCAAGTGTCTTGCCGATCGAATTGGTGCTGACGACCTTATTGTTCTGAGAAATATTCTCGCAGATCTTTCCCTGAGGCGCCCGTTGCGCCCGGATCAGCCCGACACCCACATTGCGAAAGGTATTCCCGTAGACGTCGTTATTGATGCCATCGGCCTCTTCGTCGCCGCCAAGGCGCACGCCGGTCCCCACGACGTCATAGACCAGATTGTAGCGGAAGACATTGCCGTTGCCGCGCGAGTCAAAGCCACCGGAGTTGGGGTCCTTCTGCCCAGTGCAACTATTCTTCTCGACAATATTGCCACTCGAGCCCTCTTTGATGTCGACGCATTCATTGCCTCCGGTAGCGATGACGTTGTCGTGGATACGGTTCCGATCAGAATGATCGATCGCCTTGTCCGGCGCGCCACGCCCGCCTAACTGTTCCGGCGCGGTTCCGATATAGATGCCCTCGCCATTCTTTCCGCCATCGTTAAACAAGAAGTCGAAGCGGCCGCACGAACTTATTCTGGAATAAGCAATTTCATTCTGCCTCGCCTGATAGCGCAGGCGCACGCACTCGCCGCCCGCGTTGCGAATATCCATCCCGAGCACGCGAAGCCCCGTCAATTCCTTTCCAGGCTTGTTTCCGATCACGTAGAGCAGCTTGTCGCGATAGCTCTTCTTCGTGTTCGGCTTCTCGAATCGGCCATCGATGGTGAAATTCCTGAGCTCAACATAGCTGTGATTGATTTCAATCACCCGGGGCTGGCCGCCGCCTTTAACGACAGATCCAAGCGAGCCCTCGATCGTGATCGGCTTTCCAAGCTCACCATCCCGCACCGATCGAAAATCCTGCATATAGGTTCCGGGCGCCAGCATGATCGTATCGCCTGGCTGCGCGAGCGCAACCGCCGCCTGGATCGTGAGCCCTTCGTCACGACCCCCGCTTTTTGGCGCAACGTTGATTGTCGCGCTCTGCACAGGGCCGATAACGCCGAAGAACCCGGCGAAACCCAGCATGATCACCGTCGCGCGACGAGCCACGCATGCCTTCCAGATATCTTGGGTCATAGATACCTCCGGTAGTGAACGCGAGAGGCAATAAAGCACGCGCTAATATTTAACTCAATTGCTGCTTTTGCTTTTTGCCGGATGCCGCGCGCATTGCAGGTACCGCCCGGCCGACGCCGCCCAAGTTGCACTGCGCCTCCTATGCCTTCATCATGGCGCCAACTGATCTTGAAACATACGGCGACCAATGCGCATCTTTCTCGTCCGACACGGCGAATCCCTAGGCAACATCAATGAGAAAGCCTATGGGCGGTTTGGCGATCACAACGTCCCGCTGACACAATGGGGCTATCGACAAGCGCTCGGGGCCGGCCGAGCGGTTGCGGCCTATCTTGCCGAATTGCCCGAGGGCGAAAACCAGAGACTGGATATATGGTACTCGCCGTATCTGCGGACGCGACAAAGCAAGGATGCGCTGCTGGAGGCCCTGCGGCCGGAATGGGTAAGGGATGTTCGGGAGGACTACCTCTTGCGCGAGCAGGATTTTGGCCTCTTCACCGAAATCTACGACCATGCGGAGCGGCGACAGAAGTTTCCAGATGAGTTCGAGAAATGGGCCAGGCTGCGAAACAACAGTGGGAAGTTCTATGCAAGGGCACCGGATGGCGAGAGCAGGGCGGATGTGGCGCAGCGGCTTCGTCTTTTCATGCAAACCGTGATCGATGATGCATCCGATGGAGGCAACGACATCGTCATCGTTGGCCACGGTGTCACAAATCGAGCGTTCGAGATGAACTTTCTCCGCCACGCGGTCGACTGGTTCGAGCGCTCCGACAATCCAGGAAATTCCGACGTGACATTGATCGAAGGGACGCGTCTAAAGGGCTACAGCTCAATCCTGCTGCACAAGGCAACCGACCGCCAGGTTGGCGATAATGAGTGGCGGGAAGCTCATGGATCCGTGTTGACGATCACGCCGAACTCGACGCCATAGCTCTTTGACCGTCGGCTGCTAACGCACGTTGCTCTGCTAGCTTGGCTTTTATTGTCGAGCAGGCGCCAGACCGCACTCGGTGACCTCTGGCTCGTCCTTGATGCTCGCCTTGATCCGAAGCTCCCAGTTCGGCCCCAGTTGAAAACCATGTGCCCGCAACATGTCAACGACCTTGGAGCAGTCAGCCGGGCTGTCGTATCGCCCTGCTAGCGAAACCTCGATGAGCGTTTCCTTGGCATCGACGGCACAATTGCCATTCAAGCCGGTATTTTCGAGAAACGAGCACACGGCCTGAGCACGCTCGATGCCCGTGCCGTCATCAGATGCGACTGGGGAACCGGCCGCGACAACGGCTGCCTCGATCAGGGATATGAAGGATCGCATTGTTCTCTCCATAGAGGGAGACTTCGACACCGGTTGCCACGATGCATTGAAGCCTCCCTCGTCCTTCCAGGAGATAAAGGATGAAGGGGACATAGGTCTCAAATCGGCGTGGGAAAGTGGATAAAAGTCTGAGACAAACGAATGTGCAGCTAGCTGCAACGGCGGATAGTATCGCTGCAAATTCAAGCTCCTACAAAGTGCATCCGATCGACTGCATCAAAAAAATCGTACCCTTCTGTCGAATTTCGCAGTCGTTAAACGTTCCTTGTTTGGACAGCGGAACGCGTCCGCGAAATCCGCTGCATCGTCCTGTCAAAAACTGAAGGAGGTTCACGTGATGGATGCAAATAACCTTGTTTCTGCGAGGGAGCTGGCAAGAAGAAACGGCCTCAGTTTTCCGAACGAAAGTCCCGAATATCGGCAGGCTCGCGATGAACTGCTCGCCGAAGAAATCGAGTTGCGCCGGCATATCGAGCGCGTGGCTGAGCAGCGCCGTGCGTTGCCGCCCGGCGGCCAGGTAATGAAGGACTACCGCTTTCAAGGGCCGGACGGCGAAGTAACGCTAAAGGACCTGTTCGGAAATAAATCCACACTCGTCATTTACAATTACATGTACGGGCCGCAGCGAGAGCGACCATGCCCGATGTGTACATCGATGCTGTCGGCACTCGATGGCGAGGTTCCTGATATCAGCCAGCGGGTCGCTTTCGCCGTTGTTGCGCGCTCGCCCATCGAGCGGTTGCTGGCGTTCAAGAAAGAGCGCGGCTGGCATCACTTGCCACTCTACTGCGACACGACCGACGAATTTAGCCGCGACTACCACGCCATTGGGCCTGATGGCAGTGATGACGCCGCCTATAACGTCTTCACGATCAAGGATGGTGTGATCCGCCATTTCTGGAACCCGGAGATGGGGCCTCAAACCGCAGATCCCGGCCAGGATCCACGCGGTGCGCCTGACTTCATGCCGCTCTGGACCGTGCTTGACACCACGCCTGAAGGCCGCCCGCCGACCTGGTATCCGAAACTCGACTACGACATCGCACAATAGCACTGAGGCTCAACGCGGGCGTCAGCGGCCTTTGCCGACGCTCGCATACATGCCGGTCGTGCGGAACTCGGTCGGATTGGTGCCATAGACGCGCCGGAATACTTTGGAGAAATAATTGGCATCCTCGAAGCCCGAGCGGATCGCCACTTCCTTCACAGGCATGTTGGCGGTCTTGGTCAACAGCGTCACGGCTCGCTTCAACCGCTTCTGAAGAACGAATTCGGCCGGCGGCAGGCCCTCGTTGGCTGCGAACATTCGCGAGAAATGTGCCCGGCTGAGACCCGCGACCCGCGCAAGATCCTCGACGGGCAGCGGTCGCTCCAGATTGGCCATGATGTGGTCGATGACGTGTTGCATCGTCCGGTATTCTTCACTGAAGACAGGATGCGAGCCGAAGACGTCGTCATATAGCGCCATGGCCGCCTCATAAGCGATTGCGGAGGCCAGTCCCGGCGTCTCCGCATCATTGATCAGCCGCAGGCTGCAGTCGGCCAGATGCTCGATTGTCTGCGGTTGCAGCTTCAGGATCGGGCCGGTCACGGCGAGGATCGAGCGATGGATACGCAGCGCCTCTTCTCCGTTCATTGAAATCCAGAAGAACTCCCAGCGGTCTCCATCCTCGAGCCAATAACGATGATTGTGCGGAACGAGGACCAGCAGCGTCTCTCCCTCCTTCACCCGCAGCTGGCGATTCTCGTAGCGCAGGTTTCCCGCGCCTTTGATCGTATGCTGCAGGACGGTAAAAGGTGTTTGCCCGCGCTTTCGGCCATCCCAGTCGTAGGTCGCATTCTCGCGGATCTCGTAGCCCGTGCTGGTGGGCATCGTGTGCAGGCTCTGGCGGCCGCGTGGCAGCGATACTGTCCGCATGACAGGACCATTATCAATCAGTTTTTGCAGCACAGAATTACCCATGAAAGCATAATCCTTCTCTGGCGGCCTCGCCGAATATGCGCATAATCGGCTCTCAAGAGAGAGAACACCGCCAGAACCGAGGAGCGGCGGGGAGGAGAATAAGCCGGATTTCTGGCCTTTTTTGGCGTCGAGCGCAAGCCCGCCTCCAATTCTTCTTCTCATCCTTCAGCGCCGGCAAATTGATTGCATTGAGGCAAGGATCATGAGTTTCAAAATCGCTATCATCGGCGCGGGCAGCGTCGGCTTCACGAAAAAACTGTTCACCGACATCCTCTGCGTGCCGGAATTCCAGGATGTTGAGTTCGCTCTCACCGACGTGAGCGAACACAATCTGCAGATGATCAAGCAGATCCTCGACACGATCGTTTCTTCCAACAAGCTTCCGACCAAGGTGACGGCGACGACCAACCGCCGCGAGGCGCTGACGGGGGCGCGCTACATCATCAGTTGCGTGCGAGTCGGCGGTCTGGAGGCTTATGCGGACGACATCCGCATTCCGTTGAAATACGGCATCGACCAGTGCGTCGGCGATACGATTTGCGCTGGCGGCATTCTCTATGGCCAGCGCAATATTCCGGTCATTCTCGACTTCTGCAAGGATATCCGTGAAGTTGCTGAGCCGGGTGCCAAGTTCCTGAACTATGCCAATCCGATGGCGATGAACACCTGGGCTGCGATCGAATACGGCAAGGTCGACACGGTCGGGCTTTGCCATGGTGTCCAGCATGGCGCCGAACAGATCGCCGAAGTGCTTGGCGCAAAGTCGCCTTCCGAACTCGACTATATCTGCTCGGGCATCAACCACCAGACCTGGTTTGTGGACCTGCGTCTCAACGGGCGCAAGATCGGCAAGGACGAGCTCGTCGCAGCCTTCGAGGCGCATCCGGTCTTCTCGCAGCAGGAAAAGCTACGTATCGACGTCCTGAAGCGCTTCGGCGTCTACTCCACGGAAAGCAACGGCCATCTGTCGGAATACCTCCCCTGGTATCGCAAGCGCCCGGACGAGATCACCAAGTGGATCGACATGTCCGACTGGATCCATGGCGAAACCGGCGGCTACCTCCGGCACTCCACCGAGACCCGCAACTGGTTCGAGACCGAGTTCCCGCAATTTCTGGAATCGGCATCCAAGCCGATTGATCCGGCCAAGCGTTCGAACGAGCATGCGAGCCATATCCTCGAGGCCCTGGAAACGGGGCGCGTCTACCGCGGCCACTTCAACCTCAAGAACAATGGGGTCATCACCAACCTGCCGTCCGATGCGATCATCGAGTCGCCCGGCTTCGTCGATCGTTTCGGCATCAACATGGTTTCAGGCATCACCATTCCGGAAGCCTGCGCTGCCACCTGTATGGCGTCGATCAACGTGCAGCGCATGTCGGTACATGCGGCGATCAGCGGCGATATCGACCTTCTGAAGCTTGCCGTACTGCACGACCCTCTGGTCGGGGCTGTCGCGACTCCGGAAGAGGTCTGGCAGATGGTCGACGAGATGGTCGTCGCCCAGGCACGCTGGCTGCCGCAGTATGCCAATGTTGTTCCAGCCGCCAAGGAGCGGCTGGCAAAGTCGACGGTCAAGACCCGCGACTGGGAAGGCGCAGCCCGCCGCAACGTCCGCTCGATCGAAGAGTTACGTGCCGAAAAGGCGGCACTGAAGCAGGCCGTCTAAGTTTCCCGGAGGACGGGTGGCGATGGGGCTCCGGGAGGGAGCCCATCGACGCAAGCCTGTCCCCCGGATCGTGTGAGGAGAAACAGGGCGGCCAAGTGCCCCCTGAAACAAGAGGGAGAAACGATGAAAAATTTCCGTAACCTTGGCATTCTTGCCGGACTGGCGCTCAGCGTCTCGGTTTCGGCCTTGAACGCCTACGCTTCCGAGCCGACGGCACCGCCCGCTCCGCCGCAATTCCCGGCGGAGGGCAAAATCAAATACGTCTCGAGAGATACGATCGAAGAGTTCAAGGCGCTGCCTGAATATCATGAGCCGGACTGGGTGACGAAGAACTTCGTCGCTTCTGGCAAGCTGCCACCGGTCAAGGATCGCCTCCCCAAGGAGCCTCTGGTCTTCAAGACCGAGAACATGGTCGATGGTATCGGTGTCTACGGCGACACCATGCGCCATGTCATCGGCGGCCGTCCAGAAGGATGGAATTACGGTGCCGGCCAGACGCAGGGCTGGGGCGGCATCGATATCGGCATGTCGGAATGCCTGACGCGCACCGCACCTCTCTTCCAGGTTCAGGCCAAGGACACCGAACCGCTTCCGAACCTTGCGAAGAGCTGGGAGTGGTCTGAGGACGGCCATAAGCTGACCATGCACCTGGTCGAAGGCGCAAAGTGGTCCGACGGCGTGCCCTTCAACGCTGACGACATCATGTTCTACTGGGACGACGAAGTCATCGATCCCAACGTCTCGCCGCTTGGCGGTGGCGCATCGCCGGAGGCTTTCGGCGAAGGAACAACGCTGAAGAAGATCGACGATTACACCGTCGAATGGACCTTCAAGGATGCTTTCCCGAAGCAGTATCTCTATACGATGGCCTACCCGAGTTTCTGCCCAGGCCCGTCGCATATCCTGAAGCCGCAGCATCCGAAATACTCGAAGAACACCTACGACCAGTTCAAGAATGCCTTCCCGCCGGAATACATGAACATCCCGGTCATGGGGGCCTGGGTGCCGGTGGAATATCGTCCCGACGACATCATCGTGTTGCGCCGCAACCCCTACTACTGGAAGGTCGACGAGAAGGGCAACCAGCTGCCCTACCTCAATGAGCTGCACTACAAGCTGTCGACCTGGGCCGACCGCGACGTGCAGGCCGTGGCCGGTTCCGGCGATTTTTCCAACCTGGAACAACCGGAAAACTTCGTGGCGTCGCTGAAGCGCGCTGCCGAGAAGACCGCGCCGGCGCGCCTTGCCTTCGGCCCGCGCCTGATCGGCTACAACATGCGCATGAACCTGTCCGCCAACGGCTGGGGCGATCCCGATGCCCGTGGTCAGGCGATCCGCGAACTCAACCGCAACGAAGACTTCCGCAAGGCGATCACCATGGGTCTCGACCGCAAGGCGATCGGCGACTCTCTCGTCAAGGGTCCGTTCACGGCGATCTATCCCGGTGGCCTCTCGTCGGGCACAAGCTTCTACGATCGCAACTCCGTCGTCTATTATCCCTTCGATCTGAAGGGCGCCAAGGAATTGCTTGCCAAGGTTGGCTTGAAAGACACGGATGGTGACGGCTTTGTCAACTTCCCCGCCGGCACAGAAGGCGGCAAGAACGTTGAGATCGTGCTTCTCGTCAACAATGGCTACGCGACCGACAAGAGCCTTGCCGAAGGCGTCATCGGACAGATGGAAAAGCTTGGCATAAAGGTCATTCTCAATGCTTTGGACGGTCCAAAGCGTGACGATGCTCATTATAGCGGCCGGTTCGACTGGTTGATCCAGCGCAGCTCGCCGGAGCTCGCGTCTGTGGTCCAGAACACCGAGCAGCTGGCGCCCGTCGGCCCACGCACGAGCTGGCAGCATCGCGCTGGCAAGGACGGCAAGGTTGACCTGATGCCCTACGAAGAGAAGCTGGTGGGTATTGTCACGAAGTTTCAGGCCAGCCAGGACAACAACGAGCGCGTCGAACTCATGAAGCAGTACCAGAAGGTCGCGACCGAGAATGTCGATACGGTCGGGCTCACGGAATATCCGGGTGCGCTGATCGTCAACAAGCGCTTCTCGAACGTTCCCGAAGGTACCCCGATCTTCATGTTCAACTGGGCTGAAGACTCCGTCATCCGCGAACGTCTGTGGGTGGCTGCCGACAAGCAGGGCAAGTACGAGCTGTTCCCCGAGCAGCTGCCCGGCAAGCCCGGTGACAAGGGCCCGGTCAACTAAAAGTTCCCTCCCAACCGAGGACTCCGGTCGCGCGTGAAGCGCGGCCGGGAAAGATCAACAAGCCGGCCGTACCGACAGGCACGACTGGCGGCAAGGAGAAGCGAACCGTCCGATGTTACGATTCCTGCTCGTGCGCATAGCCTCTGCGATACCCGTCCTCATCATTTTGAGCATCGTGACGTTCGCGATCATCCAGGCGCCGCCTGGTGACTATGCCGACTACATCCGTTCGCAGCTGATCAATCAAAGTGGGGCCTCCTTTGCTCAGGCGGACGAGCAGGCTCAGGCCTACCGCATTGCCCATGGCCTCGATCAGCCGATGGTCATCCAGTACTTCAACTGGATCAAGGGCATCATTACCCAAGGCGATTTCGGCTACAGCATGTTTTACAACAAGCCGGTTGCCGATGTCGTGGCCGAGCGCCTGCCGCGCACTCTGGCGCTTGCCTTGGTCTGCCACATCTTCGCATCCGTGCTCGGCATCGGCTTCGGCATCTGGGCGGCCAC
Organism: Rhizobium sp. 3T7; assembly: GCF_020166565.1. Lineage (NCBI taxonomy): Bacteria > Pseudomonadati > Pseudomonadota > Alphaproteobacteria > Hyphomicrobiales > Rhizobiaceae > Rhizobium > Rhizobium sp. 3T7. The sequence continues at coordinate 201,404 of NZ_JAIQXS010000010.1, read as the reverse complement.
CCGTCAGTATACCTGGATCGACAGCCTGCTTTCGGGCGTCTCTTTCCTCGGCATGACGGTACCGCGCTTCCTGATGGCACTGATCATCGTCTACCTGCTTGTCTTCCAGTTCAACGTCTCGGAGATCGGCAGCTTCTTCTCACCGCAATTTGGTGGAGCGCCGTGGTCCTGGGCGAAGTTCGTCGATCTCGTCAGCCATGTCTGGCCGGTCGTGGCCATCGCCACCTTCGGCGGTCTCGCCTACAACATGCGCGTCATGCGCGGCAACCTCCTCGATACGCTGAACGCGCAGTATGTCGAAACCGCTCGCGCCAAGGGACTGTCAGGCCGGGCGGTCGTCATGCGCCATGCCGTACCTAACGCGCTGCACCCGCTCGTGATGTATCAGGGTGTCGTGCTTCCCTACATGCTGACCGGCGAGATCGAGACTGCGATCATCTTCTCGCTTCCCACCGTCGGTCCTGCCATCGTCGGTTCCATGGCGATCGGCGACGTCTACGTCACGGCCACCTTCATGATGGTGCTCTCTGCCACGCTGATCGTCGGCAACATCATTGCTGATATGCTGCTTGCCATGCTGGACCCGCGCGTCCGCCAGTACGGAGGAGCCTGATATGCTCGCCTTCGATTCCGCTCCCCCGCCACCGCACGAAGAATCTGTCAAGAATGCACCGCATGGCAATGAAAGCTACCTTTCGCTCGTCTGGCGCCGACTGAGGCGCTCCTGGACCGGCATGATGGGTCTCATCCTCGTCGGCCTGCTGCTTCTCATGGCAGTCTTTGCGGATTTCTTCGCGCCGATGGATCCCAAGGCGACCGATGTCGGCTTTGCCCCGCCGCAGGTTATCAGCTTTCGCGACAAAGACGGCAACTTCGCCTATCCGCCGCGTGTCTATGCGCTCGGTGAATCCGAAGAGCTCGATCCCGTGACCTTCCAGCCGATTGTCGGCCCTGATTACGACAATCCGCGCCTCCTCGGCTTTTTCGTGAGCGGTGCCGAATACAAGCTCTTTGGTCTCATCCCGGCGAGCCGGCACTTCTTCGGTTCGGTGGACGGCCAGCCGGTGCACTTTCTCGGAACCGACAAGTTCGGCCGTGACGTCCTTTCACGCGCCATCATCGGTTCGCGGATTTCGCTGACGATCGCACTCACCGTCGTCCTCATCGTGACGATGATCGGTACGACGGTCGGCATGGTATCGGGCTATTTCGGCGGCACCTTCGACACCTGGATTCAGCGCTTCGTCGAAGTGGTGCTCGCCTTCCCGCAGCTGCCTCTTTATCTCGCCCTGACCTCGCTGATCCCGGTGACGGCGCCGACCAATGTCTTCCTCGGTTTCGTGATCATCGTCATGTCGGCGCTCGGCTGGGCACAGATGTCGCGCGAAGTGCGCGGCAAGACGCTGGCGCTCGCCCGCATCGACTATGTGCGTGCCGCCATGGCTGTTGGTGCCACCGACCGGCGCATCATCTTCCAGCACATCTTCCCGAACGTGATGAGCCACGTCATCGTTGCGGTCACCCTGCATATCCCGAGCGTCGTGCTCTTGGAATCCTTCCTCGGCTTCCTCGGTTTTGCCGTGAAGCCGCCGCTGATTTCCTGGGGCCTGATGCTGCAGGACACCGCGAATTACTCGGTGATCGGCACCTATCCCTGGATCCTGGCGCCCGTCGGTTTCGTCCTGATTACCGTCTTTGCGTTCAATGCGCTGGGCGACGGTCTGCGCGATGCAGTCGATCCTTATTGAGGTGAAGAACATGGCCCTTGCACTCGTCAACTCCTTCGCCCCGCCCGTTCGCCTCGATCACGAGGGGCGCACTGAAAGCCCGATCATCGACGCCCGCAATATCGGCGTCAAATTCAAGGTCGAGCACGGCATCGTCGATGCGGTGAAGGATATTTCCTTTCAGCTCTACCGTGGAGAAACCATTGCCATTGTCGGCGAGTCCGGTTCCGGCAAATCCGTGACGGCCCGCACAGTCATGGGGCTTCTGTCGAAGCGTGCCACCGTCTCCGACAACTCAAGCGTGGAATATGACGGCACCAATATCCTGACATTTTCGGAGCGTCAGCGCCGCAAACTGCGAGGCGATCGGATCTCGATGATCTTCCAGGAACCGATGAGTTCGCTGAACCCGATCTACACCGTCGGCAGCCAGATCGTCGAAGCGATCCGCGTCCACCGCAAGGTCAGCCGCAAGCAAGCCGAGGCGCGGGCGTTGGAACTCTTGAAGCATGTTCAGATTCCCGATCCGGAAGCACGCCTGAAGCAGTATCCACATCAGCTTTCGGGCGGACAGCGCCAGCGTGTGATGATCGCCATGGCCCTTGCCAACGATCCCGATGTGCTGATTGCAGACGAGCCCACGACGGCGCTAGACGTGACGGTGCAAGCGCAGATTCTCAATCTCATTCGCAATCTCCAGACGGAACTGCGAATGGCGGTGATCCTCATTACCCACGACCTGACGGTCGTGCGCAAGTTCTCCGACTATGTCTACGTCATGCAGCATGGTGAAATGCGCGAGCACAACACGACGGGGCGGCTGTTTGCCAACCCGCAGCATGCCTACACCAAGCATCTTCTCGGCTCCGAGCCGCGCGGTCAGGCCAATCCGCTACCGGAAGGATCGGATGTTATCCTGGAGGCCAGGGACGTACGCGTCTCCTTCATGATGCGCCACGGCAGCTTCTTCAAACCACAGCTGAAGGAACTGGTTGCGGTCGATAGCCTGAACCTGACGCTTCGCCGCCATGAGACGCTGGGCTTGGTCGGCGAATCCGGCTCCGGCAAGACGACGTTCGGACAGGCTCTGCTTCGACTGAATGATCCTGATGGTGGCGAGATCTTTTTCGACAAGCTGCCTATCCACGGCAAGTCACGGGCCGAGATGCGGCCGCTGCGTTCGCGCATGCAGGTCGTCTTTCAAGATCCGTTCTCGTCGCTCAATCCGCGCATGACGATCGGCCAGATCATCGAGGAGGGGTTGATTGTCAACGAACTCGGCGCGACCAGGGCTGAACGGCTCGACCGCGTTCGCGAGGCACTGACTGCGGCGGGCATGCCCGGCAATATCCTGTCGCGCTTTCCCCACGAGTTTTCCGGCGGTCAGCGCCAACGCATCGCAATCGCTCGCGCCGTCGCGCTCGAACCGGAGTTCATCCTGCTCGACGAACCGACATCAGCGCTTGACCTGTCCGTCCAGGCCCAGATCATCGAATTGCTGCGCAAGCTGCAGGACGAGCGCGGCCTCAGCTATCTCTTCATCTCGCACGACCTCAAGGTCGTGCGCGCCCTCTGCCACCGGGTGATCGTCATGCAGCATGGCAAGATCATGGAAGAGGGACCCGTCAACGAAGTTCTCACCAATCCCAAGACCGCCTACACGGAACGGCTCGTCAAAGCCGCTTTCGAGGTAGCCTGATTGCACATGCCGGAGGTTATAATGGCAAGAAATCCCAAGATCACGTTTATCGGAGCTGGCTCCACCGTCTTCATGAAGAACATCATCGGCGACGTGCTGCAGCGGCCGTCTCTGTCTGGCGCCACCATCGCATTGATGGATATCAATCCGCAGCGCCTCGAAGAAAGCGCCATTGTCGTCAACAAGCTGATCTCAACGCTTGGGGTCAAGGCAAAGGCAGAGACTTATTCCGACCAGCGCGAGGCGCTGACGGGCGCCGACTTCGTTGTCGTCGCCTTCCAGATCGGCGGCTACGAGCCCTGCACCGTCACCGACTTCGAAATCCCGAAGAAATACGGGCTGCGCCAGACGATCGCCGATACGCTCGGCGTCGGCGGCATCATGCGCGGCCTCCGCACCGTGCCGCATCTGTGGAAGATCTGCGAGGACATGCTTGCCGTGTGCCCCGAGGCGATCATGCTGCAATACGTCAACCCGATGGCGATCAACACCTGGGCGATTGCGGAAAAGTATCCCACGATCAAGCAGGTGGGCCTCTGCCACTCGGTGCAGGGCACGGCGATGGAACTCGCCCACGACCTCGATATTCCCTACGAAGAGATCCGCTACCGCTCGGCCGGCATCAACCACATGGCCTTCTATCTGAAGTTCGAGCATCGCCAGCCGGACGGTTCCTACAAGGATCTCTATCCGGATCTGGTGCGCGCCTATCGGGAAGGACGCGCACCCAAGCCCGGCTGGAATCCGCGCTGCCCGAACAAGGTGCGCTATGAAATGCTGACGCGGCTCGGCTACTTCGTCACCGAGAGCTCGGAGCATTTTGCCGAGTACACGCCCTACTTCATCAAGGAAGGTCGCGAGGACCTGATCGAGAAGTTCGGTATTCCGCTCGACGAATATCCGAAGCGTTGCATCGAGCAGATCGAGCGCTGGAAGGGACAGGCGGAAGCCTACCGTTCGGCCGACAAGATCGAAGTTCAACAGTCGAAGGAGTACGCGTCCTCGATCATCAATTCGGTATGGACTGGCGAACCCTCAGTGATCTACGGCAACGTCCGCAATAATGGCTGCATCACCTCGCTGCCTAACAATTGCGCCGCCGAAGTGCCGTGCCTGGTCGACGCCTCGGGCATCCAGCCGACCTTCATCGGCGACCTGCCGCCGCAACTGACGGCGCTGATCCGCACCAACATCAACGTCCAGGAACTGACGGTCCAGGCGCTGATGACGGAAAATCGCGAGCATATCTACCACGCCGCGATGATGGACCCCCATACGGCTGCGGAACTCGACCTCGACCAGATCTGGTCCATGGTCGATGATCTGCTCGCCGCCCACGGCGACTGGCTGCCCGCATGGGCGCGCACCGGCCGCAAGGTTCAGGCCGCCTGACCATCTCTCTCCCGGTCACGGCCACAAGAGGTCCCGCGGCTTTGCCGCGGGACTTTTTACTGCCGTCGCGTCAATCAAACGCCGGCTCTGCCTGACCTAGACCCAGTTACAAGGCCAGGTGGGTCGCAAAGTTGGTGAGAGGCATTTGACCTCGGGAAGGGAAGGAAACCCTATGCCGTCTGAAACTCGGTCCCCGCGCCTGGCCGTCCTCATCGATGCCGACAATACGTCGGCCAAAATCTCCGACGGGCTGTTTGAAGAGGTCGCCAAGATCGGCGAGGCGAGTGTCCGCCGGATCTATGGCGATTTCTCCGGCACGCGCTCGAAGGGATGGGCGGATGTGCTCGCCAAACACGCCATCATTCCCCAGCAGCAGTTTGCCTATACGACGGGAAAGAATGCCTCGGACATCACCTTGGTGATCGATGCAATGGATTTGTTACACAGTGGCCGTTTCGACGGTTTCTGCCTCGTGTCGTCGGACAGTGATTTCACGCGACTTGCCGCCCGGATTCGCGAGCAGGGCGTCGACGTGTTCGGCTTCGGCGAGCAGAAGACGCCGGAGAGTTTTCGTCAAGCCTGCCGCCGGTTCGTCTATACCGAAAACCTACTTCCCGGAGCGATCAAGGATGAGCAAAACACCGCGTCTGCCGAAAAGCCGCTGCAACCGGCAAGCACCGCCGTGCCGTTGATCAAAAAGGTGCTGTCGCAAGAGGACACCGAAGATGGCTGGGTCAATCTGGGTACCGTCGGCAAGCAACTGTTGAACCTGGCGCCGGACTTCGACCCACGCACGTTCGGCTTCCGAAAACTTAGCGATCTTATCCGTAAGACAAATCAGTTCGAGATTCGCCAAGCCGAGAGCGGTCCCATCAGCATCCGCGTGAAACAACAAAACAGTAAGTAGGGCAACGCCGGCGCGATTGGGAGGACGGAGGGTGCCGAGACGCAGTGACAGATTGTATGGCTTTCACGTGAGGCCAGAAGCGTCTATCAATGCTGGCGCAAAGAAGAGCGTTCGCCGAGCTCCGAGGCTCGGCAAGACAATGATCAAAGGAAGACATTATGGCGACCGGTACCGTGAAGTGGTTCAATGCAACAAAAGGCTTTGGTTTTATCCAGCCTGACGACGGCAGCGCCGATGTCTTCGTGCACATCTCCGCGGTGGAGCGGGCTGGAATGCGTGGACTGAACGACGGCCAGAAGATTACCTATGAGCTGGTTAAGGATCGCAAGTCCGGGAAGATGTCGGCGGACAACCTGCAGGCCTGAACCCAATTTTGATGCGACAGTCGGGAGGCCGACGCGATTCACCTCCTCCCAAGCTGTCAGTCTCTATCGAAACCCGGCGCACCTCCTCCGCGCCGGGTTTTTTGTTGGGCAGCGGACGATTGCCAGGGCAGGCGCATCGCGATTTTGCCATGGTTGTCGATCACGACCTGACTGCGACATGCCAGGGAGGCAACATGGATATCGGCGCCGGCGACCGCGAACTGATCGCGGTGATGAGACGGTACTTCGCGGCAAAGGTCGAGCTGGAAAGCGTCAAGTCGCGGTTGGAAGCAGCGCGACAGGCGCAGGGCCAGGCGATCGCCGTTTTCTATGATCCGCGCCGCAACTTGGACCACGCCGGCGACCTGCAACGATCGCACCGGTTGAAAGGCGAGATGGTGTCGCTGATGCAACGCGCCGAGGCCTGGGGCAAGGCAGAGCTTGCCGCCGGCGGGACCACACGCTCCGGGAGAAGTGCGGAACAGGAGGAACCGTCCGACACTCTGCCCTTTGCTGACGTCTAGTTAGACGCGCTCAGAGCACCAGTCGCGCCGCACGACCGTTCTTCCGTTCGACGTTGTTGTAGTAACTCGCCGCCTGCGTCACCGACTTGTGCAGCGACTGCTGCATCGCTTCGAGGAGCGGAATGCCGCGGTTGGCGGCCTTGCCGTCGTCGTCTTGGTGCGGCCGAGATAGATCGTCAGGCAGGGCAGGGGAGCGGAGATCGCGTCGGCCGGGTCGGTGCGCACCGGTTCCTCGTCGACCAGGTCCTCGACCCGCAATGCCCTGCGCGCTAGATGCTTGAGCGTCGCGACGTCCTCGTTGGTCAAAAGGGCGGGGCGGCCAGCTGGTCGCGACGATCGAAGGGCAGGATGGCGTCGAGCGCATCCAGCGTTTCGGCACGCGATTGGATCCCATCTGCAGACTCAATCATCGTTCTGGCGTGGGCCAAACAGTGATACTCCTCCAGCTCGGGCAGGCCGTCCCCACGGTAAGGCTTTTCCTCTCGGAATCGCGCAAATTTAGCCGATCCGCCAAGGGTTGACGATCACCAGATCAAGTCCGTCGAAATTAGAAACATTGCGGGTCGCAAGCGAGGCACCGCGAGACAGGGCTACAGCCGCAATCTATGCATCAAACTGGCTGATTCGGCGGCCGGCAGCACGTCGTTTGGTAGCGACGGTGGCGTAGACATCGGCGGCATCGCGGTCAAACGGCAGGACGCGACCAGACAGATCGTCGCTAAAAATCGACAGGATTGCCGCTTCCAGCTCGCGACGGCGATGGCCCTCCGGCAGGAGCCTTAGACCATAGAGGATCTCAGACTCAGTAATCGCAGTTGTGAACACAGAAGGCGAGGGCTGTGCAGCAAGCCATTCGATGACGGCGGAACTGGGAGAGGGTGCAAGCAGTTCCGAAAGGACGTTGGTATCCAGGATGATCACGGGCCAAAGTCCGGCGCTTCACGGATCAGGTCGCGTGCGGGAAGATCGAGTGCGACACCGCCGGTGGGCACTATACGCGAACGGATCGCCTCTGCCAGATTGCGGGCTGGCCTCTCGCTCACGGCGAGCGCTGATCGAAGAATATCGCGCGCTTCGTCTTCCATGGATCGCCCGTGACTGGCCGCGCGCACGCGCAGGCGCTGGTTTAGCGTATCATCAATGTTGCGAATCGTCATGCTGGCCATAAGCGCCTCCATCGATTGGATATATGGCATTGATTGCAAGTGTGCAATTTTCTGCGGTTCAGCGCGCCAATACGCGTCCGCTTTGCCGGGATCCGGAATTTTGAAGGTCCTGGACGAGCACTACTTCAATCATCCTATCGCGCGCTTCGATAGGCGCTATGACGGCTCCAGTCGTATCGAGGAGTTGGGATTGTCGATCCTTGAAGGGGATTTGTCCGAAATAGATGCTGATGACGATGTATTTTAACTCACTTAAATCGTGACAAGATCGAGGCCCATCCGATGGCCCGTCGACCGACTCAGCGTGTCGACATGACCACTGGCTGTGACCCTTACGGCGACCAGACGAACTTGGCCGAAAACTGCCGCAGCGCTTCGAATGTGTTCATATAGGGAACATCGAAGACATTGCAGACGTCGGGGATCAGGACCCGCTTTTTCGCTTCCGGGTTCGGTAGTTCGTGCGTGACAACGGTCGCACCGGTTGCGCTGGCCTTGGCGATCAGGAGAGAATCGGCGCTGTCTAGAAATTTCGCGACGGCCGGATCGGTGTAATGGGCGGACGCCACATGCTGGACGATCTCGGTGAAATTGCCCTGAGTGTCCTCATCGTCGACAGCGAGAAACCACGCCGCATCCTTGCGTTCCTTGGCCCATTCCGCCAGCTCGTCCTTGTAGACGACCAGCTCGTCGCGAACGCTGACGATCGAAGCGACATCGGTCTCGCACACGCTGTGCATCCATTCCCAGAAGCCCGGGCAGATGTCGAAGGCGTAATAGCGGTTCTTCGCCTCGATGAAAACGTTGGTATCGAGCAGAAACTTCATTGTGCCGTGCGACCCTGCTTATAATAGCTGAGGATCGTTGTTGGCTGCGCATTGAGCAAGGAGGCGGCGTGGCGCAATAGCATGGCGCCGCTGACCGCCTGATTGACCACCGCTCTTGTGAAACGCTGGCCATTGCGGAGGGGCAGGTTATTGTGAAAGCTACCGCCATCACCTGCCGCCGTGTCGTTCCAGCGCGCAGCTTCGATCGCATAAAAACGCCCATAGGCTGCATGATCGATCAGGCCGAGATCGAGCGCGCGGCGCACGATGACGATCCGGCTCACCTTATAGACACGGGACAGGCGATCGGCATTGTCGGACAGCGTGTCGGCGGCCCGCCACTGCGACGGGAAACCAGCGGCCGGGATCAAGAACTCCGCAGCGATCTCGTTGCACTTGCGCTCGATCTGCTGGTGAACGCCGTAATCGGCGTCGCCCAGCTGCACGTTGGAAACGCCGCTTTCGCCAAGCCACAGATGCGCAAGCTCATGCGCGAAGGTGAAGATCTGCGCCGCCTTAGCGTCCTTGCCGTTGATGAAGATTAGCGGCACAACCTTGTCGGCGATAGCAAAGCCGCGAAATTGGCTGACGGAGAGAGGACGGTGGGTGTTGGAGCCGACGATACCGTTGCGCATCACCCAGATCCCTGCACCTTCAGCCTTGTCGATCAGCATGCGCAGATGCTCTTCCCAATTGCCGGTCCTGAGCGGTCCCTCCTCGCCATAAAGCACCTGACGCATGTCGGCGGCGATCACGCGGGTACTGTCGCTTGCCTGATATTTACCGACGAAGCCGAGCTGATGGCCGGCATGATCTTGAATGAAGTCGCGAAACCAGTCTCGCTTGAACAGGACGTCGCTCAAAAGATCGCGGAAGTTCAGGTCCAGCCGGCGGGCCGGGTCGCTGCCAACTGTGCGCAGATCCGGGATCGCCAGCTTTTCTTCCGGCGGCTCTTTCAGAAACAGATATCCGAAGGGAATGTGCAGGATGCTGGACAGATTCTGGGCCTGGCGAAAGGTCGGGCGCTCCTCGCCTTCGAGCCGGGTGGCGAGCCGCTCCCGCTTCACGTTGACCTTCTTGGCGACAACGTCGAGGGGAATCTCGGCGCGGTCAACCGCCCAAGCCAGAACCTTCTCATTGATCATTGCAACGGTCATGCGGTACTAAGCCTGCGGTCAAGGTCAATTCTTACATAGCGGAATTTGGTTACGAAAGCTTATGCGGGACTTTCGCACAGGAATAAGGGCGGCGCGGCAACGCGCACAACCGTCTCCCTGTATAGGGGGATATGTGTGGGCAAGCGAAGCAGACGTCAACACGGTTTTCGCAATGGCGGACGTGATGCGCCGTAAGCGCACCAGATCGGCGGCCTATTTGCCGCCACAACGACCGTGCGGCACTGCGAGCCAAAAATTCATTTCACTCCATTGCACCTACTCCCACCGACTGAGGAAATTATTACATATTTTCAGGGTCTTGGTTTCGCGTAGCCGTTGAGGCCGTGGTTCACATCCCTTCAAGACCGGTGTATTCTGTTTCGAGGGAAATAATCTCAGTAGTCGTGGCCAATGTCGCGGAGTCCTCGCTCTCGCCTAATTTCTCTTCATGCCTAAATATTGCGCTTGACACGCAGCTTGTCGATGCCATTGTAAAGCGGTTTAGTAAATCGCTTTACAATGCGCGGACGCACACCTGGGCATCGAGACGTTATGGCGAGCAAGCGTGCTACAAGCCTGAAAGATGTTGCCGACGCCGCTGGCGTATCGGTGGCGACCGTGTCACGGCTTCTGAACGGTTCGCTCCAGCTCCCTCCGGAAACCAAAGAGCGTATTGACAAGGCGATCCTGGATCTTCGTTACGAGCCGAACCCGCATGCCCGTCGTCTGAGCCGCGGCCGATCGGATACGATCGGTCTCGTCGTGCCCGACATCGCCAATCCCTTCTTCGCCACGCTCGTCGCCGCGGTCGAGCAGGAGGCGGACAAGCGCGGGCTCGCGCTGTCGCTGCATGCGACGCTCAACCGTCCCGGCCGTGAAATCTCGTACGTGACGGCTCTTGCCCGCAATCATGTCGACGGTCTCATCTTCGTTACCAATCACCCTGACGACGGCGAACTGGGCGCATTGATAAATCAGACCGGAAAAGTGGTCATCGTCGACGAAGACGTGCCGGACGCAATGGTGCCAAAGCTCTTCTGCGACAACGAGGAAGGCGGATATCTCGCGGGCCGGCATCTTGCCGAGCATGGCCATCGGCGTGTGGTCTATATTGGCGGCCCGCAGCAAATGATCAGCACGCGCCGTCGCTCCCGGGGCCTTGAGCGTGCGCTCATGGAGCGGGGGGAGCCATTCCAGTTGACACGCCACGAGGGTAGTTTCACGGTGGAGTTCGGCCGGCAGGCGGCGCGCCGTTTTATCGACGAGGGCAAGCCGGCAACCGGCATTTTCGCCAGTTCCGACGAGATTGCGATCGGGTTGATCGAAGTGTTTCGCGCCGAGGGCGTCGCGATTCCCGGCGAGGTCTCGGTGATCGGCTTCGACGATGTGAGCCCCCTGCATCTCTTCGCACCGCCGCTGACCGCCATACGCCAGCCTGTCCGGGCGCTTGGCGAGCGGGCGCTCGCGCTGCTTCTTGAAACAAACTGGCAGGAGCCGGAAACCTTGCGCTCCGAGGAACTGCTGCCGGTCGAAATCGTCGTGCGGAACTCCGTTGCACCGCCGTCGAAACAATAAAAAAGCAACAAAGATGAACCTAACCAGAGGAACAAGACATGACTATTCTGACACGCAGGATGTTTACGAGCGCACTCGCAACCACGGTCTTTGCCGGTATCTCGTTCGGGAGTGCCTTTGCCGCTGAAAAGACCTTCGCGCTTGTGCAGATCAACCAGCAGGCGCTGTTCTTCAACCAGATGAACGAAGGCGCGCAAAAGGCCGCCGACGCGGCCGGCGCCAAGCTCGTGATCTTCAACGCCAACAACGACCCGGCCGCGCAAAACAGCGCCATCGAAACCTATATCCAGCAGAAGGTCGACGGCCTCGCGGTCGTTGCCATCGACGTTAACGGAATCATGCCGGCCGTGCAGCAGGCTGCTGCCGCGGGCATTCCCGTCGTTGCCATCGATGCTATACTCCCCGAAGGCCCGCAGAAGGCGCAGATCGGCGTCGACAATGCCAAGGCCGGTGCCGACATGGGCAAATTCTTCCTCGAGTACGTGAAGAGTAACATGGACGGCAAGGCCAAGTATGGCGTTGTCGGCGCACTGAATTCCTTCATCCAGAATGTCCGCCAGGAAGGCTTCGAAAAGACCGTCAAGGGTGTCGAAGGCGTCACCACCGCCGGCGTCGTCGATGGCCAGAACATCCAGGACAACGCGCTTGCCGCCGCTGAAAACCTCATCACCGGCAACCCCGACATGAACGCCGTCTACGCCACCGGAGAGCCGGCGCTGATGGGCGCCATCGCCGCTGTCGAAAGCCAGGGCAAGCAGTCTGGTGTCAAGATCTTCGGCTGGGATCTGACCGCCCAGGCAATTGCCGGCATCGACGCGGGCTATGTCACCGCCGTGATCCAGCAGGATCCTTCCGCCATGGGTGCGGCGGCCGTCGATGCCCTGAAGAAGATCTCGGACGGCGGCAGCGTCGAGAAGACGATCTCGGTGCCGATCACTATCGTCACCAAGGAGAACGTCGAACCCTACCGGGCCGTTTTCAAATGATCTCTGACGGACAGCACCCAACCGCTGTCGCAGGATCCGGGGGCGGAGAAATCCTCCCCCGGCAGTCCGGCGAAGGCGGCATTCGCCAGCCCCGCATTTCCTTGAAGGGAATTCGCAAGAATTTCGGCTCGCATCAGGCGCTGCGCGGCGTCGATCTCGACATCTATCCCGGCGAATGCCTGGGACTGGTCGGCGATAACGCAGCCGGCAAGTCGACGCTGACCAAGGTCATCTCCGGCACCTATATCCCCGATGACGGCACGATCGCCGTCGACGGACAGGAGGTTCGCTTCAGCGGACCGGCCGACGCCCGCCATCGCAATATCGAAATGGTGTTCCAGGACCTCAGCCTGTGCGACCATGTCGATGTGGTCGGCAACCTGTTTCTCGGCCGCGAACTGACCAGGGGGCCGTTCCTCGACCGCGCGCGCATGCTGACCGAGGCCCGCGCCATGCTTGATGCGCTCGAGATCCGCATCCCACGACTTGGAGCCAAGGTGGAGAAACTGTCGGGCGGTCAGCGGCAGGCGATCGCGATCGCGCGCGCCGCGTCCTTCAATCCGAAGGTGCTGATCATGGACGAGCCGACATCGGCTCTCGCCGTGGCGGAAGTCGAAGCCGTGCTCAACCTGATCAACCGGCTCAAGGCAAAAGGGGTCTCGGTCATCCTGATCACCCACCGTCTGCAGGATCTCTTCCGCGTCTGCGACCGTATCGCCGTCATGTACGAAGGCACCAAGGTCGCCGAACGCGATATCGCCAAGACCGACCTGCAGGATCTTGTGCAGCTCATCGTCGGAGGGCAGAAGCATTGAGCGCCTATACCGAACGTGCGGCCGGATCGCCGGTCGCCGACGTCCTTTCCGAACACGCGCAGGTGCTGTCGATCACAGTGTTCTTCCTCGCTTGCCTTGTCTTCTTCTCGGCCACCACGGACACGTTCCTGACGCTCGGCAATATCCTCAACGTCGTGCGCCAGGCGGCGCCCATCCTGGTTGTCGCGGTTGCGATGACGCTTGTCATCATAACCGGTGGCATCGACCTTTCCGTCGGTTCGCAGGTGGCGCTGGTCAACGCCGTGGCGGCGATCATCATGGCCATGGGCTATCCATGGCCGACTGTAGTGATCGGCATGATCGCCTTTGGCGCTCTGATGGGCATCGCCCAGGGCTGGTTCGTTGCCTATCAGGGCATCCCGGCCTTCATCGTCACGCTCGCGGGCCTCTCCATTCTGCGAGGTTTTGCGCTGTGGCTGACGCAGGGATATTCGATTCCGATCAAGGATGCGCCCGGCTTCTTCTGGCTCGGCCGGGGTGAGTTTCTCGGGTTCCCGGTTCCGGCGCTGATCGCCGTATTTGTGGCCGTGATCGGCTACGTCGTCATCGCCTACACGAAATACGGCCGGCAGGTCGTCGCGGTCGGTTCCAATCTCGAAGCGGCACGACGCGTCGGCATGCCGGCGAAATGGATCGTTGCCTCGGTCTACATGGTGTCGGGCGTTGCCTGCGCATTGGCCGGACTTCTGATCGCCGCCCGCCTAGGCTCCGGCTCGTCCAATGCCGCGGTGGGCTTCGAACTGCAGGTTATCGCGGCCGTGGTGCTCGGCGGCACATCGCTGATGGGCGGACGCGGCAGCATTCTCGGCACGGTGCTCGGGACGCTCACCATCGCCGTCATCGGCAACGGGCTGATCCTGATGCACATCTCGCCCTTCTTCACGCAGATCGTGACGGGCGCCATCATCCTCGTGGCGATCTGGCTTAACACGAAGATCTTCACCACCAACTTCCGCTTCGGCGGAAAGAAGAAGTGAGGGCGGCATGAGCGAACTTTCAGAAGCGCATGTGCGCTCGGGCAAGGTGATGACGGTAGCGGGGGCAATCCCCGCTTCCGCTCTCGGCACCACGCTCATGCACGAGCATATCCTCAACGACTGCCGCTGCTGGTGGCATGCACCGAAGACGCCGGAACGCCAGTATCTCGCCGACAGTTTCGTCTGCATCGAGATCCTGAGCGAACTGCACCAGGATCCCTTCGTCAACAAGCACAACATCACGCTTGATGATGAGCCGCTGGCCATCACCGAGCTCAAGGATTTCGCGGCACATGGCGGCCACACGGTCGTCGAGCCGACCTGCCAGGGTATCGGGCGTGATCCTCGGGCGCTGAAGCGGATATCGCAGGCTTCCGGGCTCAATATCATCATGGGCGCCGGCTACTATCTCGGCTCGTCGCATCCGGCCAAGGTCGCGGGCATGACGATCGACCAGATCGCCGACGAGATCGTTCAGGAGGCGACCGTCGGCGTCGATGGCACCGACATCAAGGTCGGATTGATCGGCGAGATCGGAGTGTCGTCGGATTTCACCGATCAGGAAGAAAAGTCGCTGAGGGCGGCGGCGCGGGCGCAGGCGCGCACCGGTCTTCCGCTGATGGTGCATCTGCCCGGCTGGTTCCGGCTCGGCCACAGCGTGCTTGATATCGCGGCGGCAGAGGGGGCGGACCTTCACCACACTGTGCTCTGCCACATGAACCCGTCGCATGACGATCTCGCCTATCAGGGCGAGCTCGCCTCGCGCGGCGCCTTCCTGGAATACGACATGATCGGCATGGATTTCTTTTACGCCGACCAGCAGGTGCAGAGCCCGAGCGACGAGGAAGCGGCGCGAGCCATCGTCAAGCTGGTGGAGCAGGGGCATATCGATCGTATCCTGCTCTCCCACGACGTCTTCCTGAAGATGATGCTGACGCGTTACGGAGGCAATGGCTACGCCTACATCCTCAAGCACTTCCTGCCGCGACTGAAGCGCCATGGGCTGACCGATCAACAGCTCGACATTCTCATGCGCGACAATCCGAGATCGGTATTCGAGGCCAAGGCCTGATCGCAGAACGATGATAGAATGGAAAGACCATGACCAAGAAAGTCCTTCTCGTCGGCGAGAGCTGGATCAGCTCCGCCACCCATTACAAAGGCTTCGACCAGTTCGGCAGCGTCACCTTCCATCTCGGTGCCGAGCCCCTGGTGAAAGCGCTCGAAGGCAGCGAGTACGAGCTGACCTACATGCCGGCCCATGAGGCGGTCGAAAAATTCCCCTTCGATATGGCGGGGCTCGACGCCTATGACGTGATCATCCTGTCGGATATCGGCGCGAACTCGCTGCTGCTGCCGCCAGCCGTCTGGCTGCATTCCAAGACCGTGCCGAACCGGCTGAAGCTCATCAAGGCCTGGGTGGAAAAGGGCGGCGGCCTGCTTATGGTCGGCGGTTATTTCTCGTTTCAGGGCATCGACGGCAAGGCGCGCTGGCGTCGCACCGCGGTCGAGGATGTGCTGCCCGTCACCTGCCTGCCTTATGACGACCGCGTCGAGATTCCGGAAGGCACGGGGCCGGTGATCACCAAGGCGGACCACCCGGCGATCGCCGGCATGGGCGGTGAATGGCCGCTGCTGCTCGGCGTCAACGAGGTGGAAGTGCGCGAGCGCGCCGATGTCGAGGTCGTCGCCCGTCTGCCGGATGATCAGGGCGGTCATCCGCTTCTCGTCACAGGCACGTTCGGCAAGGGACGAAGCGCTGTCTGGACATCCGATATCGGCCCGCACTGGCTGTCGCCCGCCTTCTGCGAATGGGAAGGCTACGGCCGCCTTTGGAAGAACATCCTCGGCTGGTTGAGCGACAAGCGCTGAGGCGTCGATGGCATCCGGCGCCTCAGCGCGCCAGGATCGCCTGAAGTTCGCTGCTGTTCGGGAAGGCCGAGCGGGTGCCGCGACGGCTGACGGTTAGCGCCGAGGCGGATGCGGCGTGGCCGATGGCGCGGGTGTCGAGCTCGACGCCGCGCAAGGCGGCCGAAGCCAGCGCCACCGCCATGAAGGTGTCGCCGGCGCCAGTGGTATCGATCGCCTTGGTGGCCACGGACGGAATGGTGGCAATGCCTGCCCCGCGGCTCGCCAGCAGCGCGCCGTCGCCGCCGAGCGTCAGAACGACGTGGCGCACGCCGGATTGCAGCAGCTTTTCGGGGGCTGCCGTGTCGGACGAACCGGTGAGGCTCTCTGCCTCGCCCCGGTTCAGGAATGCGATGTCGATCAGCGGCCAAAAGTCGCCGAAATAGGGCCTGAGAGGCGAGGGATTGAAGGCAGTGACGAGGCTGCGGCGGCGGCCTTCCTGGAGCAGGCCGAGGGTGGTTGCCTCGCTGAGATTGCCTTGCAGGACCATGAGGTCGCCGGCAGCGGCGGTGTGAAGCGCGGCGATGGCTTCTTCCGGCATCAGCGAACCGGCTGAATCGGTGGTGGTGACGATGGCGTTTTCGCCATCAGGCGTGGTGAAGATGATGGAGAAGTCGCTGGAACGGCCGGCAAGCGTGATCAGCTTGGTCTCGACCGGTTCCGGCGCCAGTTGATCGCGAATGGTCTGGGCGCGGAAATCCTCGCCCACGGCCGCGACGAGGGTGGTGGGGAGGCCGGTGCGCGCCATGACCACGGCCTGGTTCGCACCTTTGCCGCCAAGGTCGCGCGTTTCTTCGCGGCCCAGGATCGAAGCCCCGGCTTCCGGCATGGTCGAGACGGATATGGTTTCGTCGACAGCGACGTTACCGATGACATGAGCACGAACATTGGCAGGCATGGCTGGCCTTCGAAAGGAAATGAAAATGCAGACGATTTCGGATAATAATTCAAGCGCCATAAGGGAAATATTCGGCACTGACAAGGCACTGATCGGGATGATCCATTGCTCGCCCTTTCCTGGTGCCCCGCGCTACCGCGGCGCGACTGTGGACGCGATCTACGACGTGGCGATGCGCGATGCCGAAGCGTTGATCGAAGGCGGGCTCCACGGTCTGATCATCGAGAACCACGGCGACATTCCCTTCTCCAAGCCGGAGGATATCGGCCCTGAGACATCCGCCTTCATGTCCGTCGTTACCGATAGGATCGGACGGGCGACCGGCATTCCGATGGGCATCAACGTGCTCGCAAACGCCCCCATCCCCGCCTTCGCCATCGCCATGGCCGGCGGCGCCAAGTTCATCCGTGTCAACCAGTGGGCCAACGCCTATGTCGCCAACGAGGGCTTCATGGAAGGCCGCGCTGCCGAAGCGATGCGCTACCGCTCGGCTCTGCGCGCCGAGCACATCAAGGTCTTCGCCGACAGCCATGTGAAGCATGGCGCCCACGCGATCACCGCCGACCGGACGATCGAGGAATTGACCCGCGATCTCGCCTTCTTCGACGCCGATGTGGTGATTGCCACCGGTCAACGCACCGGCAATTCGGCGACCGTGGAGGAGATCGAGACAATCGGCGCCGCGACACATCTGCCGCTGCTCGTTGGCTCGGGTGTTACCAAGGACAACATCGTAGAGATCCTGAAGCGGACGAACGGCGTCATCGTCGCGTCCTCGCTCAAGGAAGGCGGCGTCTGGTGGAATCCGGTGGAACTCTCTCGCGTTAAGGCCTTCGTGGAAGCCGCGCGTCCGGGTCTGGAAGGCTGATATGACCGAGACACTGTCCGAGCAGATCCTGCGTGAAAATGCCGCCGTCTTCGATGCGATGGTGACCCATCGCTTCGTCGAGGACATCAAGGCGAACAAGCTTTCGAAGGAGGTCTTCGAACGCTACCTCATCTACGAAGGCGCCTTCGTCGATACGGCGATCTCGATCTTTGCCTTTGCCGCCGCCAAGGCTGAGACGATCGCCCAGAAGCGCTGGCTGATCGGCGTTCTGGATGCGCTGGCCAACCAGCAGATCGCCTATTTTGAAAAGACCTTCACTGAGCGCGGCATTGATCCCGCGGCCTATGACACGACGATCCCAGAAGTAGCGGCTTTCCGCGACGGAATGCTGGCGATCTCCCGCGATGGCGGCTATCTCGACACGGTGGCGGCCATGTTCGCCGCCGAGTGGATGTACTGGACCTGGTCGAAGGACGCCGCCCGCCACGAGATGAGCGATCCGCTGCTCAAGGAGTGGGTGGACCTGCACGCGCACGAGGACTTCGCCGCCCAAGCGCTGTGGCTGAAGGTGGAACTGGATGCCGCCGGCGAGGGCATGAGCGTGGAGGAACGCTCACGCCTCAGCGGCATCTTCGGTCGCGCGCAGGCGCTCGAGATCGCCTTCCACGACGCTCCCTATCTCTGAGGTAAAGCCATGCTCGATATCGACGGCGATCGTCTCAATGCCCGGCTCGAAGTTTTTGCTGCCATCGGCGGCACGGCGAAGGGCGGCGTCAATCGTCAGGCGCTGACAGAAGGCGATCGCCGCGCGCGGCGGCTTCTGGCCGAGCTTGCCCAGGCGAGGGGATTCCTCGTCTTCCAGGATCCGATGGCCAACCTCTTCATCCGACGCAAGGGCCTGAACGATACGCTCGCGCCGGTGGTCATCGGCAGTCATCTCGACAGCCAGCCGGCCGGCGGCCGGTTCGACGGCGCGCTCGGCACCCTCTCCGCCTTCGAGGTGCTGGAAAGCCTGGAGGATGCGGGGACCGAGACGGTGCGTCCCGTTGTCGTGGTCTCCTGGACCAACGAGGAGGGGTGCCGCTTTGCGCCGGGATGCATGGGATCCATGGCGTTTTCGGCGGGCGAGATCCCGGCCGCCTGGCAAGGTAAGGTTGCCACTGATGGCGCAAGCTTTGCCGAGGAGCTGGCGCAGACGATCGCAAGCCTGCCGGAGGCGGAGATGTTGCCGCTCGGTTTTCCGGTTCACGCCTATATAGAAGTCCATATCGAGCAGGGGCCCTCGCTCGAGGCGAACGATATTCCGATCGGCGTAGTGAAGGGCATCCAGGGCACGCGTTGGCTGGATGTGGCGGTTAAGGGCCAGACCGCCCATGCCGGCACGACCGGACTGTCCTACCGCCGCGATCCGCTGCGCGCGCTGACCTCCGCCCTGTCAGGCCTCTACGAGGCGGTGATGCCGGCCGATCCGGACGCCCGTTTCACCGTCGGGCGGATTTCGGCCGAGCCCGGCTCGGTCAATGCGATCCCGGATCAGGTCCACTGCACGGTCGATATGCGTCATCCCGAACCATCGCGGCTGGACGAGATCGAACGGTTCGTGACATCGCGCATGACGGAGGAAGCGAAGCGGCAGGGTTGCAACGCCGAGCTGGCCCGATCCTTCGATATGGCACCCTGCGTTTTTTCCGACGCGTTGCAGCAGACGATCGAGCAGGCAGCAGCTGCGCGCAAGGTCAAAAGTACGCGGATGCTGTCAGGCGCCTTTCATGATGCGCTGTTCGTCAATCGCGTCGCGCCGGCCGCGATGATCTTCGTTCCGTGCCGCGATGGGCTCAGCCACAACGAGGCCGAGTATCTCGAACGGGCCCATGCCATCATCGGCTGCGACGTGCTTGCGCAGACCACGCTCGCGATTGCCTGCGGGAGCGATAATGGGCGCATGAATCTGGATTGAAATATTTTCAATTCGGCCAAGCCGAAGAGATTTCTTCCAAGGATTGATTCTCACTCAGGTTGCAATGCCTATGGATGTATCGCATGGGGTTTTAACATTTCCTTGTGTCTCTCCTGGTTGCCAGGTTGCCGGAAGTTAAAGTTTTCGCTCGCGGGCGATCCAATACAAATACGGTCCCGACTTGCCGAAGTGCTGCCGCGCAACGCGAAGTGGGAACCAGTCGGCGAACCTGGTTGGTGATTGCCTGCACTACGGCTTCACCTAACAATTCCAGCAGCTCGGCGGCTTACGCTAAGCCGCTGGGCCAAACGTCGACGTCCGTGTTCGGGCTGAACCGTCTCCTCATATTTTGAAAGCCCCTCCAATTGGAGGAGGAACCTCGCTTTCGTCGGGTGTTAGACCATTCCATCGCATGGCCACCTCACGCTGATCGTGAGCGGTCACAAAATGGAGGTAAATGTGAATGTTTAGGGCAGCCGTACAATCGGTAGTGATCGCCATTCTTGTCGCAATATGCTCGCCTGCTTGGTCTGAAATCTTGGACTATACCGACTCGACACTGTCCCCGGAGACCAAATTCAGCAGCGGTATCATCCATATTCAAATTGGCGGCAACTATTGCTCTGGGTCCGTGATAGGTCGGCGGACCATCCTCACAGCCGAACATTGCTTCAGGACCCAACGGAACGGCAGCGGCCTCCCGGTTACGTTCATGTCCAAAAGCGGAAGGCAGGTGATACTGTCGGAGGACCTGGTGACCTACCCGAGGCCTGATCCGGACAAATGTTGTGACTTGGCGCTGTTGACATTGTCGAAGGATGTCCCAGCGGGAACAACTGTTTTCGGGTTCAGCGACGAACTGTTTAGTCGCTATCAGAAGTATGTCGCACCGAGCAAGACCATGGGCGAGAGTTGGAAGGCGGCAGACAAATTCAGCGACCTGTTGGATCACGACAGATGGCCCGATCCAATGATGAAAACCGAGGCTATTCTTTTCGAAACGTATGGTCGTGGCAGCTACGGTCAAAACGTCGGCCAGGCTGTCAACGGTGGCCTGAAGTCGTGTTCGTTGAGGAATCCGGATAAAAGCCTTGTTCTCAAAAGGAACAACACCGGGTATTTCGGGATGCACCTTCCATGGGTGTGGTCCCTCAGGACCTCCGCCGCATGCGCTGGCAACTCCGGTGGCCCCTCGTTCTTCCTGCGCAAAGGCAGACCCTATGAGGAAAAGGGCAAGATCATTATCGCGGGCGTAAATTCGGTCGGGCTCGGTCCTCAGTCCGTGTATTCGGAGCCTGCCTACCGCTGGCTAAAGAGCCAGGGCTTCTGACATGTCTTGGCGTCTGGCTGTTGTAGGCTCTCATGACGTCCGCATTCACTAGGCGAAACGGCGGGCCGATAATAGCTAATAGCCTTTATCGGCCGGCCGACATTAGGTTCCCAGTGACGTTCTTGCTGGAGCCAGGTTGACGTCGACTGACATGTCGTCTTCGATTTCCTCGACCTCTCTCATCAGTCTATCCTTGTACGCGCTAGGCAGTGGCCTGCCATCATCCTGTAACGCGACCAACAGGTCTTCAAGCAGGTCCCCACGTTGATTGCACGTCGTGTCGAAGAACTCCTTGACGGGGAACACCCTTAGGAGCCGAAATCGCATAGATGCTTTTCTGACGAGTGCGTCCACGGCCGATCTCGCATCGATGTCGGGATTGAGACTTTCGGGAACGTGCACTACCGGGCGGACCAGGTGCCTCTCGGGCCGCGTCGCCTGAATCAAAAGCCTGCTCGTATACCCTCTGGCATACTGGGTCCCAGTCTCCGACCGGATACGTGATTATCCGTCGCATGTAGCCCGAATTGGCCCAGGACCGCTGCCAGGAGTGACCGAAATACGCTGTCGCAGTCTCGTCGCCGCCCTGTCATGATTTTACCGTCCAACATCCATTGATCGACCCTAGCCGGCCTCGCGGACGGAGGCCTCAAATTGGAGGACGTCGCAGCAATTGCGCGATCCGGTTTTGCGTGGCCATCTGGCGCCGCCAAAGAGCTGCGCAGTCTTTACAGGGCGCCGCGGTGTATTGCGCAAGACGTTGATAAGGCAGGTTTACTATAGATAAATCTTTCGCATGGCGGCTGTTGAAATTGGTTGCATGAAGATGCTGGAGCTGCCTAGATTGCATCTACTGAGAATGCGTCGACTCCGCGGGTTTTTAGTGAAATGGTGGTTTGGGGGCTGGCATTTCCACTTGTCATGAAGATCGATATCACGAAGCTGAACGCCGCACTTGACCGGGTAATCGAGGCGGCATTCGACCATTCCCTGTGGCCAGGGATTCTGCAGCAAATTTCGGACGCGACCACTGCGTTCGGGGTCAACATACTTCCATTGAAGGGCAACTTTCCAGGTGGTCTGGTCGCGACCGAGAGTCTGATGCCAGCGCTCGAAGCCTATTTCGATGGTGGCTGGCAGCACCGTGAATGGCGAATGCGAGGCATGCCGCTACTCATGCGACAGGGTACGGCTCTCGAACAGCACTACACGAGCCGCGACGACTTCGAGCGTCAGGAATATTATCGCGCCCAGTCGAAATACGGCCTCGGCCGTACGTGCGCGGTAGCGCTCACACCAGAGGATGACCTCTACGTGCTGGCGCTGCATCGCCGTCTCGACCAGGACCCCTTCAACGAGGAAGACGAGCAGGTCATCCGCTTAATGCGCGACCGCCTGATGGTTGCGGTAAGGATCATGCAGCTCTCCGCCTCGCAGCGCCTCGAAGGTATGAAAGCCGCCTTTGAGGTGGAAAACCTCGCCGCCGTCTTCTTCGACCGGTTCGGCAAGGTCACGACGCTCAACGCGGCGGCCGAAAAGATACTCGGCAGTGACCTCAAGGTGTCGCATGAACGTATCCTGCAGGGCAGACGGCATTCGGAGACGATCCAAATCCAGAACCGAATGAAGGCGACGCTCTCCGAAGAGTGGCTTGTACCCGGTTCCAACGCGCCTATCCTGATCCGCAGGGAGGAGGGCAGGCCCATCCTGCTTCGTCTACAGCGCCTGGGCCGGAACTTGAACGACCTGTTCTCAAGCTCGATCGGTGTCTGCATCATCGACGATCTCGAGAAAAGAGCGGCGATCGATCCGAAGCAGATCGCGCTTACCTTCGGACTCACGATAACCGAGTCGACACTGGCATCGACGCTTGCAAGCGGCGCCCAGCTCCGAGAGGCCTCGGAGCTGCGCAAGATGAGCTATGAGACGGCGAGAAGCCACCTCAGATCCATCTTCAGCAAAACCGGGGTTCGTCGGCAGTCGGAACTGGTCGACCTGATCTCCGGCTTGCGCACTGCCGTGTCGGTCGGCTGACGCTACTTCCGCGATGACGGGATTCCAGTAACTGGAGAGGTTACTGATAAAATTGTCGACAGTCAGGCAGGTGGCTGATGCTGCAACCGGCGCGGCGGCGTCGCATGGCGGGCCACGACCATCACCCGCAATAACTGTCGAGTGGCGTCCCTGCCGGAGCGAACCAGCCGATGACCTGCGTCGCATCCCTGAAGACGTCAACGGGTATGACGACCACGTTTCCTGGAGCGATCGGCCCGACGTAGCCCTTCCGCGTTTCTGACGTCATCCAGCAGGCGGAAATCGGATAGCTACAGCGGTTGATAACGCTGGCGCGGTTGTTAGTTCCATTGCCGAACCGGCCGCAGGTTCCGGACCAGGCCAGCATCTGGGCTCCGCCCGAAGCGACGGACAAGGTCGGCGTAAGAAGAAGCGGCTGCACGAGCATAGTCGCCGCCATTACAGCAAGCACCTTTTTCATTGTGTCTCTCCTTGAAGGTACGCGATGCGATATGGATACTCGCGACGACGCGAAGGAACATGCTCCAATTGGAGGAGAGGACACGCTTCCTCACGGCGTCGGCCGCGCCGATCCCACACTTGGCAGGATATTGAAAAACCGGCGGCAGGCCACATAGTCTCTTGCTCTTCGGGACCAACCCCATCTCGCCCAAAAATTTCGAGGTCTATAGGTGCATCACCTACGAGGACACCCCGCCCGGATCGGCTAAAAGTGAAAAGGAAGCCGGCGGGCAACAGCAGAAATCCGGTGGCCCCATCGCCGGGGCATGGGGAGTAGCGGCGGGGGGCCCCAACAACGGCATCACCACACGTTCAATGGGCCTGCGACACTGAAATGCTTGCCGCGATAGTCGATGCGATGGAACTTGGCCGGATCGATGCCGACGGCTCCGGAACCCCTTGCGCTGGGCCGCGTCCCGTTCATTGGCATCATAAAGCGCGTTGACGATCTCGATGAATTCGGCGGCGCGCTCATAACGTTCCTCCGGGCTCGGCAGCGTCTCGCCGAAATTCTCTTCGCCGACCGAGGAGGTGACCGCGTTCCAACCGGTGCGGCCGCCGCTGGCGTGATCCAGCGTGCCGATCTGGCGTGCCAGATTGTAGGGATGATGGAAGGTGGTCGAGACGGTGGCGATCAGGCCGATCTCCGACGTCGCCTGGTTGAGCGCCGCAAGTGCGATGATCGGCTTCTGGGTGCCGGCCGTGCCGGCAAGGCCGGCTGGGTCGATATGCAGAAGATCGGCGGTGAACAGGCCGGTGATCTTCTCGGCTTCGGCTTTGCGGGCGAGCTCGACGGTACGCTTTGCACCGACCGAAGGCGTGGTGTCATTCGACGCGGAGATGACGCTGCTGGCGCCGGTCAGGGTCTTCAGGCGACGTTTGCGGGTAGGGGTCATGACGGATTTCTCGCAGATGAAATTTCATGTCTCCGGCAAACTCCTGCCGGGCGTTGTTGCAAGCGCCGATCAGGCGAACGCCGGAACCGCATCCAGCAGGCGCGTGCGTAGCTGTGCTGCGGCGCGGAAAAGACGTGCTCGGCGCCACCCGCCTCGACGATCCGTCCGTCCTTCATCACCAGCACGCGATCGGTGAGGTGGTTGATGACGCCGAGATCATGGGAGATGAAGAGAAGCGCCGTACCGAAGGCGGCCTGCAGTTCGGCAAGCAGGATCGAGAACCTGTCCCTGCACAGAAACCGTCGAGCGCGCTGACCGGTTCGTCCGCCACCAGAAGCCGCGGCCGCGGCGCGAAGGCGCGGGCGATTGCCACCCGCTGGCGCTGCCGCCGGAAAGCTCCCGCGGATGACGGTGGAGATAGGCCGACCCCAGGGTGACGGCATCCAGCGCTTCGAGCAGGCGCTCGCGGCGGGACGTGCCGGAGATGCCGACGGAGTCGAGGCTCTAGCTGATGATCTTTTCGACCGTGTAGCGCGGGTCGAAGGTATGGGCGATCAACATGCTGGCGCGCCGCGAGCGGCGTCGTGCCTCGGGAATATTGCTCCACTGCTCGCTGTCGATGAACACCGTGCCGTCGTCCGGCTCGACCAGGCCGAGGACGATTATCACAACGGTGGTCTTGCCGGAGCCGGATTCGCTGACGATCCCCAGCGCCTCGCTGGGGGCGAGGTCGAACGACACGTCGTTGACGGAAAATGTAGCACCGCATCGAGGAGTTGCCTCGTGTAGGGATGTTCCGGATTGCTCAGGATACTGCCCGGCGGCTCTTCCTCGACGATCCTGCCATTCCGCATCACCAGCACACGGTCGGGCAGGCGCGACGCGACGGCGAGATCGTGGCTGATCAGCAGCAGCATATGTCCGGCCTTCCGGCGCTCGGCCAGGAGATCGAGGATTTGCTTTTGCACGGTGGTGTCGAGCGCCGTTGTCGGCTCATCGGCAATCCCTGGAAAAGATCGCGGGCGAGCGTTCTGGCTACCCTGTGGTGGACGGCTCGTCTTCGATCATCCAGCAAACCTTGCCGTCCGGAAGGAAATGGCCATAGCTGCGATGTATGTCCGAGACTTTGTGCTTGTTCGCGAACAGCCTAGCGACACCTCCATCCTCTATTTGCAGGCGAAACCCGCCACTGGCGGGCTTCGCGACAGGAAGTTCATCACGCTCCGTCAATGGCAAAAGGGCGCGCTATGGAAGCACCGTTTACAAATGACGTGAATTGTGAGTCAAGTTTGTCATGTTGCGGATTTCCAACCTAAGGCGAGTGGACGTGGATATAGAACTATTGGGAAAAGCTAGTGATTTGCTCTTCGAGGCGTCTATCGGAATCACGCCCTGGCACGATGCGCTGGATGTTTTTGCACAAGGGGGAGGTGCAACTGGAGCGAACGTCCTGCCCATTCGTGCGCAGGTTCCCGGTTCCATCGAAGCCACCCACAATGCCAGGGAAATGACGGAGTTCTATCTCAGAAACGAACTCTACAAAACCTGTATTCGTTCCAGAGGCATTCCTGCCCTGGAACGCAAGGGAACCATGACTGACAAGGATTGTGCCACGGAAGAAGAATATCGGTCCGATCCTTACTATCAGGAGTTTTTGCGGCCCCACGGTTTCTTTTGGGGCGCTTATGTCGGCTTCAATATAGACAACGATCTATACGCCGTTCTTCTCAATCGGGGACTTAACCATGTCCCCTTCTCCGATGAGGAGCAGGCAGTCCTGCGCCGCTTTCGCAATCAGATGTCGGTCGCCGGAACGGTGGCCCGGAAACTTGCGAACACGAAAATAGACGCGATGCGCGACGTGTTCGATTTGGTGGATGTCGCAGGAATGTTTTTCGACCGGGCGGGCAACATCATCCGGGTCAATGCCAAGGCTGAAACCATGTTCACACATGGTATCAGCCTCAGGCAAGGGCAGATTTCGACTCCGCGCAACGGAGACGGCGCCCGTGTGAAAACTGCTGCCTGTAACGCCATTCTCAGCCCAAGCGGAACTGCCAATGGTGATGGCCTCATCAGGTTGGCGCGTGATGACAGGCGTGATCTTGTTTTGAAGATCCACAGGCTGCGTGGCAACCTGCTGGATATCTTTAATACAGGATGGGCGCTTGGAATTCTGGTCGATCCCGATGAAAACCAACGTCCAGATGACTTGCGCGTTGCGCGTGCCTTATTTGGCCTGACAGGGACCGAAGCCAGAATTGCAAGCCTCCTTGCTACAGGTAAGGAACTTAGTCATGTCGCAGACATTTGCAATGTTACCTATGAGACTGCAAGGACACATCTTCGAGCGATCTTTGCGAAAACCGATACGTCCAGGCAGGGACAGTTGATTGCGTTGCTCAACAAACTCAACTGAGGACGCCGGATATCATGCCACTGGGTGCGCCTTTTCATAGCTGTCTTGCAACACTCAGAGCATTCCATTGTGTTTCTCCTGAGGGTGATGGCAGGTTAATCGGGAGGAGTGCATGTTCGGAGTGATCATACGGCTATCCCGGCCATGCCTCTCCACTGCGCGATCGCCCTGAGGCGATGCAGATGGACGTCGATGGCTGTCTGTTTCAGGTGGGTTGGGACGAAGAGATTTCGGACCACGGAGAAGACGCTGACGAAACGTTGCAGCGCACCCCGGTGAGCGGAACCGCTGCATCACTGCTCCCGTTTTCGCAGCGGAAGATGCGAGTTTTCGGCGCGTTATTCAGCCGGTGCTCGATTGGAAGCTTGTCACGTGACGATGCGCTTCGGGAGGCATTCGTGCTTCTTCATCAGCCGGATCAGCAGGCGCGGCGAGCCTGGACTATTTCGTCGAGAACGTAGCCATCCCGGTCGACGGTGCGCCAGAGCCAGTGTTTCCGCCCGCCGATCCTCACGACCACCTCGTCCAGATGCCACACGCCATTTGGGCTCGGCGCATTCCGCTGCAAGCGGCCCGCATAATTTGGCCCGAACTACTTTGTAACTGACTGAGGGCGGGAGCATGGCTGCCGACTAGCGCCAAAAAACTTCACCCCAGTTAGCCTGACATCACGTCGCGCATTCATTGTTCGGCCAACGGTCCACCATTGAGAGCGATGGATCGAAGCTGACGGGACGGCGCCCGTCTGCCCCGTCTCGCCGTCTGATCCCTTCATCAGTCACTGCGGCATGCAGTTCTGCTTCTTGTTGTTCGAGCAATTCTTCTGCCGGCCGTAGACGCATTGCTTGATCGCGGCTTGCACGTCAACTTTGCACTGCGTGACATCCTCCTCGGTCGAGAAGTCTATGTCGCATGTCCTCAGCTCCTCCGCGAACATGTCGTCGCATATGGAACGCGGCGACGCCTGTGCGGTCGCCCCCGAAAGGATGGCCGCCATCGTCGCGGCGGCTATGGCAATCTTCATCTTGAGGCTCCATCTGAGTGCTTACGTAGTCAGGAGACTGCCCGATCCCACAATCCTCCGCCTCCTCCAATTGGAGGGAGATATCCCTAGCGGCACTCCCGGACCGGAATCCGGTGCGGCTATTCCTCGATGTGAGGAGCGCTACTGATGCGTTGCGACCGCCGCCAATCCTTGAGCGAGGCAAGGCCCCAACCGCCGGCGACAAAGGGTTCAAGCTGGTTATCTAGAGTCGCCCATTCGCGGACCACCCATGTCAGCACCTTGCCCTCTACTTCCACGGCAACATGCGTCTCGGAACCCGTCGGGTTCGACTACCTTCACGGCCGCATCGGCGCCGTCTTCACCGCCGAGCGCGATGTCTTCCGGACGAATTCCGAGCACCAGGGCCTACCTGCCGGGCGACCGGAGCGTAGAGGTTAACTCGCGAGCCGCGTGCGAGGATCGGGACCCGACTTCATCAAAGTTCCCTACCTGCCATTTTTCCAGCGGAGTTTCCCGGTCGATGCGGCCACGCATCCCCCAGTTGGAGTAGGCGGCATTCTCCGTTTCTCGTTAGAAGTGTTTGATCCGTTGGACGACACCGAATGACTAAGACAGCAGCCATCCTCGTCACCGCGACGCGCGCATGTCTTTCGGCCCAGGGCGCCGCCGCGTGCGATTTCGACAAGCCGCCGATCGGGGTGTGCATGGGCTCGATCCGGATACTTGAGCGGGGTGGCGACAAGCCGAACTTCAACGCGAAGGTTGACGTCCTCAGCTCCGTTGAGAAGTGCTCGATCGTCTCGATCACCATCGTGAACACGCCATGGTCCTTCCGTATCAAGTCAGGCGGAGAGCAGACGGGAAACGTCAAGACGCCGAATGCCGTCCGCGAAGACAATACGAAGGTGGTCGACTGCAAGACCTACTCCGACACGGGCGAGGATACGGCGACGACGGGGATCGGTGCGGGAAAAGCGCCCGATGCCACGGCGTTGGACCAAGCGGCGCAGCGGTTCGAAGGCCGTTGGATCGGTTCCATCAACATCGACGGAACGACGTTCGATGATCAGATCTACGACATCAGGATGAATGGCGACGACGCCACCGTCAGCCACCTTGGCTCACAATCGCACTATGCTCGCAACGGCAACAAGCTCGTTTCCGACGACGAAACCTTCACGATGCAGGCTGACGGCAGTCTCACCTGGAAAATGAAGACACAGGCCGAATGGGGGGATGGCCGATTGAAGAAGATCGGCGGATCGAAATGAAGCCGGTTGTCATGACATTGGGGGTCGCGAAGATCAAGGTCACAAGCTCTGCGCTCACTTGCTCCAAGTACTCATCCGAGATCGAGACGGCCGCCTTCAGCAACGTGAAATCCAATCGGGTGACTGCACAATGCGCAATGATTGTTGGCTGTGGGACGACCGGACTGACCTGAACTAGAAGAAGGGATGGGGGACAAACATGATAAAGAGATCACTCTTGCGGCTGCTTCTGTTTCCTGCGGCAGCCGTGGTCGTCGCATTAGTTGCCACCTACGGAGCCCGATCGGCGGAGCTGATAACGAAAACTCCATACGACGCCCGGAAGATCATCATCGACAAGGGCATGTGGAACGTCGACGGGGAGTTGAAGAAACTCGGCTGCGGATCCGCGTCCAGGGAGGACGAAAGCAGTTGCCGATTGTATCTCGCCATGAGCGCGATCTACCACTATCACCACGGCGATTTCGAAAAAGTCAGGATCTTGCTCGAAACGTACAAGCAGTCGAGCGCACGCTTGAACGACCGGGACACATGTCCTCGAATCAGCTTTTCTCTGGTCGGATACGCGATCAACTTCTCGTACGATACGACCCTTTTCCAGACTGAATCCAAGGGCGACCGCGACCTCGCCCTCAAGGCGTACCTCTGCGAGAGCTGGTACAGCAACAATTTCTCGAGGGTCGGCCCCTACACCAACATCGGTCCGAAGAAACTGTCGAGGGCGGCGTTCATATCGACCGTACGGTCGGCGTACGGCAGTTCTCCAAGCTACGACGTCCAACGCTACCTCGACGAAATTCTGGCGCCGCTTCGCGAGAAGGAGATCGCCCTTCGAAAGGGAAAGGAATGGGGTCAGAATCCGGACGTTGACCGCGAGGATCGTCGGGCGCTCGCGGGACTTGAGCGCGAGGCTCGGAAGGCATGCCTGCAAGCGAGGCTCGACGGGAAGTTCTGTGACTTCCTCGGTCAGCAAGCTGAATTCCATAGTCCGTCCACCCACGACTGATCCAGCACTTGCGAACAACGCCCCGCAGACTTGCAGCGATCGCTGATTTCGTGCCGCCCGCCTCCCCCAATTGGATCATGCGGCGCCGTCCGGTTTCTGCGATTGAAAGATCATAGGGATCGCCGAAGGCGAGAGCCGGGTGGGTTCCTTCTGCGGCTAGCCTCTCACGGCGGGCGCTCGAACGCGCCCGACGACATAAATGACGGATGCATTGGAAGGCGCCGGAATGAAAAAGATAGGCATGGCGTTGCTGCCGCCGTTATCGTGGTGCTCTCGCCGCGGCGCTCGCCGCCCAGTTTCCTCACGGACGCAATCGAAAGCGTGCGGAAACGCCAAGGCATGGCGGTGGTCGTAACCCACCGGCCGTTCTGGGCTCGCCGCCGTCAACAAGGTTGCGCTCCTTCAGGACGGCGAGGTGAAGCTTATCGGGCCACGGGACGAGGTGCTCGCCGCGTTGTCCCGCTCAGAGCGGTCTGAACAAAGTGCTGAACGGTACGAGACCCATGCGCGCCTCCCGCGTGGTGATCATGCGAGCGAACGACAAAGCTTCGAACTCTTGGCGGTTGATACCTTGCGGAATTTGACCGAGAGCCGCCATGGTCCACCTGCGATATCATGCATCTCCCAATTGGAGGAGGCGTGGTCGTGCCGACCGGTGTAGGTTCCAGCTTCGAAGCAAGCGGGGTGCCTGTATTGAGCGATACAAAGCGTCGAACACCGATGACGATGCCGGGTGGTTCCACGGGCGCGGCGCCGTCACAAAGCCAGGCACGACTCGTCGAGGCCACGCTGTGGTCGGTCGCCGGCGCACTCGCTGTCGCTATCGGCTGGATGCTCGTTCCAGCCTGCGGCGTGCGTGTGCCGTTCGGCGAATACGTTCTCGGAAGAGGAAGCTACTGCAAGGGCGTGGCCGATCCTAGGATCGCGCAGGGCGTTCAAGCGCTGGCCATGGAGATCGGCAAAATGGCGCCGCTCGAGGAGAAGCTAAGGAACTACGCCGCGACCTGCGTACTTCCGCCACCTCCTCGAGCGGACCCGCCTGAGCCAGACCCACGCGACGAGCTTCGACAGGTCCTAGAGGACCGCGGCCTCAGACCCGACGAGACGGGAACGTCGATCACTCTTCTCTGGAACAATTGGAACGACTTGGATCTCTACCTGGTGTGTCCGGACGGATCCGCCACAGGGCCGGGGATCGGCAAAGGGAACAACTGTGCCGGCTCAAAAAACAAGATTGACGAAAATTGGACCGAGACGCCAAATCCCGTGGATCACCCGGTGGAATACATCACGGCCGCGAAGGGTGCACTCAAGCGCGGACGCTATCAGGTGCGGGTGAACTACTTCCACAACAGGAGAGCCACGCCAGTGAAGACCGATTACGAGGTGATCGTCCAGCGGGGCTCGGAGTACGAGAGGTACAGCAAGACGACCTCCCGCCCAACCGACAACCCGCACGGCTATGAAATCGCCCCGACTGTGGCGGAGTTCGACGTTCCGTAGCGACCGCCTCGACGCTTGCGAGCGGCAGTCCAGGCGGCGGCCGGTTGGGGCCGGCAACCGCCTGGGACTGCCGCTTCGTCGACGCCGGTGAAGCGGCATAGTCAGCTCTATCCGGTGTCGCTCGTAGCCGCTTCCGTCAACTGGAGGAGTTCGACCAAAGCGCATGATTTCCTTTCGTTTCCAGTCGACTGCCACCTCCGCCTTGAAACCTAAAAGTCCGCTGATGATGATCAAAGCGCCTTCTGTATCTTGCCGCCGCTCATCGTTCCGTTCTGCGGGCTTCTGTTCGGTGGATTGTCGAAGAGCTGGCACATTCCGCCCCGCCGCAGGCTGAAGGCCGCGCAGCGGTCGTCGCCCCAGCACTGCTGCTCGCACTCGCCCCGGCTCGAAGCCTGGCTGCTAGAGATCGGCGTGCCCGACATCACCGAATTGTTGTAGTACTCCATGACCAGCTCCGCGCTGCTCCGTTCCGGCGTTCCGAGGGCGTCCATAACCCCGGACGTCGAACGGGGATCCATCCTCAAGATACCTGTTCCGCCCTTCAGGAAGCATGCGCGGTTCCAGGCGTTGAAGGTGTAGGCCTGGCAGTCGTCCGTGCCGCGGCAGATGTTCTCGCATTCCGATCTGGACTGCGCGGTCTGGCGGCCGATGTCCTCAGCTCCGCTGAGGTCGTAGTGCTGGAACTGCTGGAACTGGAGCGCCGAACGGTCCTGTCCGTTGTCGATCGGTTCGTCCGGCACGTCGTCCCGATCCTGTCCATTCTCGAGCGAGGCGACGTCCTTGCCGTCGCGCCTCGAGGGGGCATCCGCTTCCTGTGTCTGAGGCGGAGCGCTCAGCCGCTCCGCGACCGGCGGGTTCGAGGGTTGGGCGTAGCCGCCGATCAAGGCGCGTGCGCCGGCGGCGGAGCCCGCGTCCTGGCGCGCGCCGGAGACCGACGAGTATATGCGGCACATTCCGTTCGATTGGGCGAACTCGAACCCCTTGCAGCCCGACCGCTCGGCGCAGACCTTGCGACACCCGTCCTCCCGGTACGAAAACTCCGCCGCGACATGCCCCGTCAGCGCCGTGGACGGATAGTCGTAGAAGCTGCGGTCCTGCGCTGCCGCGGCAGAGACGCCGAACAGAAGCAGGACGAAGGCGAGGGGCGACGATCTACGGAAGATCAGGCCTCTCCCCAAGCCCCCCGACCCCTTCGCGATCCTGTCAAACCTCATGCCATTCCTCCTGACTCTGCTGTTCCGGCGCCTCTGTCACCTTGAGCGGCCGCAAGGGAGGCCTGCTCATGGATCGACCGACCCCTCGCAATACGTTGTTCCCAGAAAACTTTCGAACGAACTCGCGTAGGTCGACTGCGAATTGCCGCTCTCCTCGCAGATCGACGTGAGCAGCCGTTTCGCCTTTTCGTTGCCACCCAGCGCCAGCTCGAAGTACGACCTCGCCGCCTTGTTGGCGTCGAGCGCGTCGACGCGGTCCTTGGCGAAGGTGCGCGGATCGTACCACTGGGCGATCTCGAGCTTGGCCTCCGGGTTACCGCGCTGCATGGAGAGATTGACGGCCTCGAATCCAACCCCGCGGTTGCCTGCCAAATAGGCGTCGCGGCTTAGCTGCAGGAGACCGTCTCCTTTGGGGTCGGCGTCCTTCAGCTTCGACAGCCGCATGTCGAGCGGCGGGTTCTCGGGATCCTTGTACCCGGTGATCAACGCCCTAGTGGCCGCGACGGAACCCGGATCGGCCCGCCCGGAGACGATGCTTTCGAACAGCCGGCACTCGTTCTCCTTCGTCGCATGGTCGAATCCCGCGCACCCAGACCGCGCGGCGCAAATCTTGCGGCAGTCATCTTCCGACTTCGTGATCGACGCGCTGACCGAACCCTTGAGCAACGTCTCCCGGTAGTTGAAAAGCTGCTGCGACGTCGGGTCCGCCCCAAACGCCGATCCGGCCGCCAGGCAGATCGCCGCCGTGGCGAGCAACGCCACCGGCCCGCACCGGGTCCGGTTTCGGATCCACTTCATCCCCATGCTCGATCTCCACATCGTCCGGTTCATTCGCCCAGCGACCCCTCGCAATACGTCGTTCCGAGAAAGTCCGAGAACGATCGCGCATAGGCCGACCCGGCGTTCCCGCTCTCCTGGCAGAGCGACGCTAGCAGCGACGAGGCGTCGTGGTTTCCGTTCATGGCAAGCTCGAAGAACGCGCGCGCCGCCTTGTTTGCGTCGATACCGGCGACCTTGTCGAGGGCGGCGGTCCGTGGGTCGTACCACTTCGCCATCTCGATCTTGGCGATGGCGTTGCCGCGCTCGACCGACAGCGCCATCGCCTCCATGCCGATCGTCTTGTCGCCCTGTTCGTAGGCGTCCCGGCTTAGCTGTAGAAGGCCGTCCCCCGCAGCGTCGCCGCGCTTAAGCTTCTCGAAGCGTTCCGCAAGCGTCTCGGAATGCGTCAGTCCGGCGACGAGCGCGCCGAGCGGTCGGCGCTCGACAATGGCCGCAGCCGCCACGGCCGCAAGCACGACGACCGAGAGGGCCAGCCAAAGGCCTCTTCTGGACTGGCGCTGCTGTACGGCGGCCGCAACGGCCGTCTCCGTGAGGATCCGCGGTGGCGGCGGCTGAATCGTTTCGACGGCCGGTTGGAGAGCCTCGGGCGCGGGGAGGGACGCGACCGCGGGCTGCGACGAGACCCTGTCGATGACGGGGCTCTGTCGACGATTGCCGCCGACATGCGTGATGGATGGCCAGAAGGCGTGGCCGAATGCGGACGTACCGTTGATGTCTATCCGCACCTTGGCGTCGACCTGCACGTATGCGCAGACCTCGGGACCTGCTCGAAAGACGATCCAGCCGTCGGCCTGTGAGACGACCGTGACCGGAAGAGCGGCGGCTGGAGCCTGCCAGCCGTTTTCGCCCAGCCACGGAAGGTCCGGCGATCTCCTGGAAATCCCGATGTACGCTCCGGCGAGTTGCGGAGGCTTTCCTCGGAAGGTGATCAACGCCGAGCCTACGTTGTCGTCGTCTTCCACGACCTCGATCTGGAACTGCGTCATCTGGCGACCCCCGCTGGCTCGACCATAGCGAGTATCGCCCTCAGCTTCTCGTTCTGCTCGACGTTGACGACAAAGCCTTCGCCGGCCATCACGTTGTCGATGACGAGATGGTGGAAGGCGTACATCCATTCCGACAAGGCAAGATAGGCGAAGTTCTTCCGCTCCACCGGCAGCGCGTCGCAGTTTGCGTTGACGCCCCGTCGCGCGAAGACCGTGACGAGGCCGTCGTCGGTTCCGTCGGGAGCCTTCGGACGCTTCTCTTCGAGAACTTTGTCGAAGCCCAGCGTGCTGACGAATCGGTTGATGTTCGTGGTTGCGAAGAAGCCAGCCTTCTCGAGCAGGGTTCCGGCACTCTCCACGGAACTGGTGGAGATCGTGGCGAAGTCACGTGCGATCGCCTCCTCGAGTCCCGTGCGTCGCGCACCCAGGATCAGCTCGGCGACGAGTTCGCCCGCGAGCGCCTGAGTGAGGCCGATCGCCTGCAGCGCCTCGTCGTTCCTGACGAGGGAGAAGAGGCATTCCGTCCAATGCCGCATCGCCGACTTCGCCAAGTAGGCGCCCCGCGGCGCGCTTTTCGGGGCTGGCGCGGAGACCGAGGGCGTGGGCGCTCTGGCGGCCACCGCGGAGGGCGCCTTCTGCGTCCCCGGAATGGGCGGCCCTCCAGGAAGCGCAGGGCGCGGCGGCGCGCCACTTTCAGGTTTTGAAGCGGGAGCGGAATCCGTGTCCTTCTGTCGCTTCAGGCGGTTGCCGTAGTCGACGTGTAGGTGCTCGGCGATCGCGTTCTGGGAGATCTGCAGCATCCGGAGCGCGCTGCCGAACTGGTTTCTGCCCCAGCATTCAGACAGCCCCGAGAGGATCTCGCCCGAGACCACCTGCCTTTCCTCCAGGCGCTTGTCGATATCGCTGTCGACGAAGTAGGGTGACACCAGACGGCGGATCTCCGCCATGATGCCGTGCACCCGCTCTCGGATCTGCGCGCACTTCATCTCTGGACGGCACACCTTGGCGAGGTTCTCGGCGAGGTAGTTCACGCCGCCGTCGTTGAGCTTCATCGCCTCGTCGAAGGCCCGTCCCGGATCGCGGAAATGGCTTTGCACCTCCCCGACGTCAAGGCAGGCGGAGCGAAGCGCCGCCACCCGTTCGAGCTTGTCCGGCAGGATCTCGACCTCGCGGTCGCGGTCGTACCGGATCATGAACTCCGACTTGAAGTTGGGATTGCGAAGCCAGTAGGTGTTGTCGAACGGGCGGCCCGGCGTCCATTCGAACGGCCAGCGGTGCGCCTTTCCGAAGAACGAGGTCAGCGACGACCCCATGCGCGCCTGGAAACGGTCGGACAGGCTCTGGCCCTCCTGGCCCGCCTTTTCCGTGAAATGGGCGTCCATCATGGTCAGCACGAGGAAGAGGGCGGTCTCCACCTTGGCGCGGTCGGCCGGGGTCGCGCCATGCGACGTCTGGATCCAGCCGTCGATCATGTCCGGAAGCTCGACAACTTCCTGGTTCGAGGGCTTGATGCAGAGCAGCATGCTCGACAGCTCCTGCTCGGCGACATAGCGGTCGAAAAGATAGGCGACCTTGCCGCGGCGGAACATCTCCTTGACCATCTCCGGGTTATCTTCGACGAAGGCGGCCAGCTCGACCTTCTGGCGGCTTCGCGCGCCCGGAAAATCGAGGAGGTCGGTGTGCTCGAAAAACGGCCACGGCGAGTCGGATATGGTGATGCGCAGCTCAGCCGCGAGCGCCGTCACCACCGGCCGCGGCAATGGGACGAGGGGGCCGTTCATCGACCGGATTGGTAGCTCCTCCTGTCCGGGCATGCCAAGTCCGGCGAGGGTCTCGACGTCGATGATGCTCTTGTCGCGGGGAACCAGCGACTCGATCGGGCAATAGGCGTCCTTGGGAAAGCCGATCCTCTCGAGCGACGACGCAAGCTCCCGGTAAAGCTCCGTGAACTTCGGGATCGACCCCCAGAGGACCGAGAAGAGGTCGGCCCGGTCGGACACCGACAGTCTTGGCGCAAGCGTCGCGGCCTCCTCCCAGTAGGCGCTCAGCAGCTCGAGATTCCCAAGGCCCGCGAACTGCTTTTCGAAGTACTCCTGGATTTCCCAGACGTCCTCCTCGCTC
Source organism: Rhizobium sp. 3T7 (assembly GCF_020166565.1). Lineage (NCBI taxonomy): Bacteria > Pseudomonadati > Pseudomonadota > Alphaproteobacteria > Hyphomicrobiales > Rhizobiaceae > Rhizobium > Rhizobium sp. 3T7. The sequence continues at coordinate 164,547 of NZ_JAIQXS010000010.1, read as the reverse complement.
ATGCCGTCGCCCCGCCCCTGGGAGCCCGCTCGCGAACGGGCCTGATTGAGCGCCTCGAGCACGGTTTCCGACAGAAGCGGCGGGCGCTTCTTCGGGTCGCTGTCGAGATAGAAGCTGTTGCCAAGGATCTTGGCGACATCGCCTTCGCTCAGCATCCGGATGACGACGGGCGCACCCGGCGGCGAAGGCTCCGGACGGATCGAAAAGCGCGTCACAAGGCCGGTGGATTCGCGGTCTCCGCCCGGATTGATCTCGCGGATGAAGTCGACCTCGCGACCGAGATCGCCGAACTTCGCCATCAGCGGCGAGTTGCCATGTCGCGCCAGCACCGAGACGAGGTAGGATTTCCCCGCCTGGCTCGGACCGAAGACGCTGACGCACATGGGCCTGTCGATCGCCGCGAGCGCCTTTCGCGCGGAGACCACGGACTTCCGAAGCTGCTGCGTCACGCTTTTCTGGCCGACCCCCACGCGCTCGGCGTTCGCCGGGTCGCCGATCCACGCCAGCCCCTGCCTCGCCCCCTCCAGCGCGTCCCCGCAAAGCTTCTTCAATTCTGTCTTCATCGTCGCGTTCATCTCATTGGATCGAAAGTATGCCGGTATCGAGCCAGTATCCGTCGACGCTCTCGCTCGCGAGCGTGTCGAGCTTCAGCTCCATGAGCCGCTTGACCGGCGCGCCGTTGACGTCCTCGGCCTCCGCGATCACGAACTCCTCTCGGGTCAGTTCGCTGGAGAGCAGGGCTGTCTCGTTCGTCTCTCCTTCGTCCGGGGTCTGCGTGTTCCTGGCGATGGTCACGCGCACCGGCCGCGGGATTGTCTGCGCGGACCGCGACTGCCCGGCGGCCAGCTTGTAGAGCGGCGTCGCCACCCAGCGCTCGAGCGGTAGCTGCCGGTAGCCGATACGGACCGGGCTGTGGAAATCGAACTCGGCCTCCTCGTCGGACGTGCCAGACCTTGCGTCCAGGTCGATGTCGGAAAACAGCAGCTTCTCGCTCGGCAAGGTCGAGCTCGTCTCCATCATTCCGATGTACCGGGCCGTCGACTTCATCCGCAGGAGGTTCGAATAGAGAGTGAAGTTGGTGATCTGGCTCGCCGAAAGGGCGCAGAGCATCGCCCCCACGACCGCGGTGGTCTTCGGATCCTCGATGTGCGTGTTGCTCACCCCGCGGAAGGGATACCAGGTGCCGACGCGATAGTCCCGGATTGGGACGACGGCGTCGCTGCGGACGGCGAGCTTGTTCACGAAAAGCCCTATCATCTGCGGAAGCCGCATCGGCCTGCCGGTGAGGAGCACGACGTCGACATCGAGGTGACTGACCGCCTCGGAGATGTTGTCGAACACGCTGTCGAAGGTGGAGAGCACGCAGTCCTCGACCGCGACCGGATCGATGACGATGTCGCAGTCGCCGATTTTCAGCCGCGGCGCCGCGTCCTTCAGATAGTCGAGGATACGGGCGTCCACCGGGATGTCCCGCCCGACCTTCGCGGCGTCGTCCGCCTTGAAGAAGCTGAAGACGTTGCGCACCACGCTCGCCCGGCTCGTTGGCCTCATCTCCTCGCACTCGGAAAGAATGCCGATGGCGACGGGCTGGAGCACCTGCAGGACGAACTGGCGGCGAAGATGCTTTTCCTGCTCCGCCATGTTCGGATTGTCCCCGGCGAAGCGCGCCTTCAGGAAGTTCCTCGCGTCGTCGACGCCGGCCGCCGAGAGGTATTCCTCGAAGCGGGGGACGACGAGGCGCTCGATCACGGTCTTGAGGAGGTCGTCGCCCGCGATGCGGAAGCCTTCGCGGAAGTTCTGGTCCGGATAGATCGCGACGTTGTCGGTCTGGTAGTAGGTCGTCACCATCAGGTCGGTCGTCCCGCCGCCGACGTCTACGCTCGCGACCCGCAGGCACCGTTCGCCCGCAGGACCGCTCGCGGTTTTCGCGGCCGGGAGGCTGGCGGGGCGCGGACGTTCCTTGCCCGCCATCTCGAAGAGGCTTCGGATCGAGCCGCCGAGCTTCTGCACCGCCTCGCCGTAGAGGTAGACCAGATGGACGGAGCTTGCCTCGTCCCACGAGCAGTGTACGTCCGGGCGCTTGCTGTTGATGCCGCTGTCGCGCTCGTTCCAGCCGGCAAGCGACCACAGCAGCTTCACGGCCGCCTCCGCTCGCGACCTCAGGATGCGCTGTTCCTGCACGGGCGTCGCCGAGGGGATGGTCAGAATTATGCGCCTCAGTCTTCTCGGCGCGTCCTTGAGGCGGCGCTCGCGCCGCACGCCCGGATTGTTCATCATCGACATGGCCTGCGCGATGATCTCGACGAGCATGAACGTGAAGAAGGACGACTTGGAGAAGCAGAAGCGGCTGGCGGTCTCGAGGTCGGATTCCTTGATCTTCAGCTTGAACTGCTTCCTGTCGCTTTCTAGCTGCTCGAGCACGTCGCCGCGGTCGTTGACGAACCGGTACATGGACCGCTCGATCAGCGGAACGGCGTCGGAGCTGTCCGAATTGCGGAACCGCCACTCCTGAAGCACCGAGTCCGAACTCCAGAGGTAGCGCTTCGGCGACGAGATGCCGGTCGCGGCCTCCGTTCCTTCGGACTCCCCGCGCAGGCGCGACGCCTCCGGACCGATCCGCAGCAGGCTCGGCCAGAAGAAGGCCCGCGGCCGCCCCGAGCGCCGGGCGATGTCCTCCGATCCGAACTCGGCGGCGATCAGCTCGCACTGGCTCTCGAACGGGTCGCGATAGACGAGCTCCGGTTTCGACAGGTCGCGCAACTCGAGCACGAGGGAGTTGTTCAGGTCGACGCTGACGTCGTCCGGGAACGACTGGATGAGAAGTCCGCATGAACGGGAGTTGCCGATGTCGAGGACGAGATCGACGTCGATCGGTTGGACGGGCTTCGCGTCGCTTAGCGTGTCGACGAGGGTCACTTTCACCGACTTCACGATCATGCCGAGGAACTGCACGAAGGTGATGTAGCGCGCGAGGTGCTCGAATTGATACGGAAAGTCGTCGGGACGCAGCTCTCGCCCCTTCTTCTGCGCCTTTTTCGCTTCCTTGAGCACGTCGCGCAGCCAGTCGTCGACCCACTGCTGCACGTCGACCTCGCCATGCCCCGGCATGTCGATCTTGTGCGACAGGAAGGGGACAACCTCCGACATGCGGCTGACGAACCGGAAGCTCTCGGTGCGCATCGCATCCTCCGGCGAGGGGGCGAGGTAGGCCCGCCCCTGCTTGCGGGGGGCGAGCGTCGTGTCGAACGCGAAGATCGCACGGTGGCTGAACTCCTTGTCGCCGTGGGCGTTGCGGGTCTCCGTGACCCTAACCCGCACCCAGTCGTTCGGCCCCTGCGCGTAGATCTCGTTGCCGAGCGGATCGCGTCCCGGCTCGATCTTCAGGCAGGGAACTGGCACCCAGCGGTCGAGAAACGTCTGAAGCGCGAGCGACTTGTTGATCTCGTATTCGTCGACGTCGTCTGCGCTCGCCACATAGGGGCGCTCGCCGTCCGGCTCGTCGTCCTTCCAATTGGTGAGGAGGCGGACGAGGGTTCTACCGTTGTCATCGGTCTCCCCAGGAAGCTTCCGCTCGATAAAGGAGCGCGACAGCCTCGGCGTCGCCTCGAAGTTGAAGCCGAACTCCACGAACTGAATTCCGCTTTCGGGAACCAGCGTGAAGCCTTCACTGAAATCGGCGATGTTCGTCAGCATCTTTTCGCCCTGTCGTTTCCCCTGCCGTGATCGGCCACGCTCATGGAACATCGATTACCGCCACCGTCTGCGTGTTTTCGCCCTGGCCGGCTTCCTGGACGATCGAGCCGGGGTAGAGCTTGTACTTGTCCCCCTGCTGGACGATCACTTTGAACTCCACCCGGTCAGGCGCCGGCTTGTGAGCCTCGTAGTACTTCACATTCACCTTGTAGTGTCCCGGCTCGAGCTTTCCCTTGGCCGCCGTTATGTGTTCGACCGGGTTGTCGACGAGCGGCTTCGCCCCCTTCAAAAAGTTCGCGTCGAGGGAGGCCTTGGCGCCGCACGCGTCGACGCCGGCTCCCGCCTTCTCCGCGCCGCAGACCAGATAGAGATCCAGATCGTTCTTGTTGTCCCAGAACAGCGTGACGGAGGTCGCGGTGTCGTCCGGGGTCAGTCCGTGGTCGATGAGGGCCTGCCGGACCGCGTCCTTCGGAGCGACGACCGATGGCGGAACGCACTCCGAGACGAGCTTCCGGAGCTTCTCCTCGAGGGAGGCGACCTTTTCCGGGGCCGCGGAGAAACCTTCGTCGCCGCCTCCCGCGCCGACTTCTCGACAGTACGTGCCGCCGCCCCAGCCATAGACGACGGGGCCGCCGAATGGCAGCCGCACGCCGCAGGCCGGTATCAGAAGCCATGCAAGGGCGAGCCCGAGGGCAAGGGCCAGAAGCCAAAGAAGCTCCGCCATCAGCCAGCGCCATGGAACCGCTCGTCCGGGAGTGGGGCCGATCACGGCGACGGGCGCAGTTGCGTCCGGCTCGTAGGCGGAGGTCTCGACGGGCGGTCGATCCGGCAATTTCGGGGGCATCCAGACCTTCTTGCCGATCTGGTTTCTTCCCCCCTCGGACGCGTGCGACTCGTAGCCCCACCCGGTGACGACGATGGTCGCGTCGTTGGAAGAGACGTCGCCCGCCACCCAGAGATGCTCGTCTCCCGGATAGGTCACGGTATTGCGCAGGGCGGTGGCCGCCGCCCGTGAACTCGCGTCGCCACGCGCCTCCAGGGTCTCCGCCGAGGCTCGGATCTTCTCCGCATCGGCCGCCATGCGCTTGCGGTAGTAGTCCGCAAGCTCGGGCTGCAGCGACGTCAGCCACGTCAGAGGCTCGTCCGTCTCGGCGTACCAGTCGATCCCCGCACCGTCCTTGCGCTGCACGGGCTCGGCGAGCGAGAAGCAGAGCCGCCCTTTGAACTCCTTGTCGAGCATCGCCTGAAGGCGCTGGAGGGACCGCTCCGCCTGCGTCCCGACCGGCCTCATGCTCGTCAGCGTCGTCGTAGCGACAAACTGGCTCATTTACCGTCTCCGGCAGGTTTTTTTGCCGCGTCCTCGGCCGCCTGCTGGGACTTCTGGGCGGCATCGGGTGCCGCGGCGGCCGCGGGAGCGGGAATGCCCAGGGAGGCCTCCACCCAAGCGTCCTTCGCTTCGCACGCCGGCTTGGAGAGCGCCGTCTCGAACGCGCTCGCGCGCTTTGCGAGGTCGTCGCGGATTTTGTCCCAGCCCGCCTGCGCGGCCTGGTCTGGCGGTACGTTCCGCTCATAGATGAGGCTGCCCGGCCAGGCGACGTAGGCAAGCGCCGACGCGAAGATGGCGGAGAGGAGAAGGGGAGGCAGCAGCCGGACGCCGCCCGTCCGTTCGACGACCACCGTCTGCATGGGGGCCGGAGCTGCGGCCGGGGCGCGAGGCTGCGACGGCGGCGAGGCGCCAACGGCCTCCATGCCGCCCGTGATTCTCCAAGACTGCCCGGGAACGGCGGGCGAGACTCCGGACTTGAGATATGGCCCGATGGTCGCCTCGCTGTGTCGCGCGAATCCCGCCTGTGAGGCGACCACGCCGCGGGGCAGGACGCCCCAGTTGGTCAGGATCGCGTGCTCGCCGACCGCCATGATCGCCGATGCGTCGTAGATGTTGATCATCGCCGCGACTGTCTCGCCGATGTCGGCGTCCGCCAACGCCGGACGGAGCGCCGCCAGTCTGGAAGAGAGGTCGGCCTCGACGCGTGCGTTCATCGCGCGGTCGAGGGCGTCGAGAGGCTTTGGATCGTCGTCATATCCGCCGAACCAGGCGACGACCAAGCCGCCCGATCCCTGCGGCTTGACGTTGGGTTCGGCAAAGACGGACGAAGCCCCTTCGCCGCAAATGGCCTCGATGCGCCGAAAAAGGACGGCGCAGTTCTCCCAGACGGACAGCCCGTCCACATGAAGCACCTCGTCGGCGCCCACCTGCGTGGACCTGACGAAATGCACGTTCCCCATCCTTGCCATCCGAACTCCATCCCGCCGCGCCGGACGTCGGTCCGACGACCAGCAGCGCTATGGAACGGAGCCTAACGGGCCGGAAGACGGAAAACCTGCTCCAATTGGAGGAGGCGCCAACCTAAGATCAGACTTTTTGTTCGAAATTTCGGCCGCGGCGACGGCGAAACAACTGCGATCTATCTGAGCGATGCCTCGTACGCCTCCAGCGCGGCGACCGACTTCGGGCCGAACACACCGTTCTCGCCCCCGGTCGGAAACCCGTTGCGCGCAAGCGCAGCCTGAACGCGCGAAATAACGCCCGTGGGATAGGTGCCGCCACTAAGCTGGAACCATCCTGACTCCCGGTGCCGCCCGCGCTTCAGTACGTTCAAGATCCGCTGCGCCGCGGGCGCGTCAGCCTCCATGTAAGCGATAAAGAAGTCCCCTATCCCGTCACCGAGCGCGCGAGCCTGTTCGTAGTAGCGGCGCGCCTTCTTGCGGTCCGCCGGAACGCCGTTGCCGTGTTCGTACATCGCTCCGATCGAGATCAGACTGAAGGTGTCTTCGGGGTTATTTTTCAGGACCCCTCGGAGCAGGGACAAAGCTTTTCCAAAGTCCGTCCGGTAGGCCGGCTCATGGTCGGCCCCCACTCCGACTCTGTAGTGCTCGGCGAGGTCCAAGATCGCGCTCCTGCTTCCGAGAGCCACGGCCTGCTTGAGCCTTCTGGTCGACTCGTCGTAGCGCCTTGCCCAATGCAGGGACCGCCCGAGCTGATAGATGAGCCGTCGCTCCTGCGGAAACAGATCGGCCATCGCTTGACACTCGGCAACTGCCTCGGTTGCGTTCTTTTTCAGATCGACGTCATGTACACCCCACACGCCCTTAGGGTTGTCGTCGCTTCCACCGCCGGCGGCGAGTTCGTCGCATCGCGTGACGCAGGCGTTCATCTTGCGGAGGGTCGCCGCCTTCAGCAGGTCGAACATCGCGCCATTCGAGGAGACCTGCAGCGGGAGCTTGTCGTCCGCGTCCATTCCGCAGGCGTCCGCGCCCATGGCGAGCAAGGATTCCGCCGCCTTCACGTCGTTCCCCGCAACCGCCAGGAGGAGCGGCGTGCTCCCCTGTGCGCCCCTCGCGTTTGGGTCTGCCCCGGCCTCGAGCGCCGCGTCGACGGCCCCAGCGTCCCGCGAGGAGACGGCCGCAAAGAGGCTGTCCGTCGTTTCCTGTGCGAACACATCGTCGGCAGCCGCAGCGGTCGCGAGAGCGACGGCCAACCCTACAAGAAGAACGATGCCTCTGCTTTCCCGCGTCAAGCGGAACCCCCATTCTGAAACCGAAGTCAGCATAGTTGAGCGCCCGGCGGGCGGCCTCCTCCAATTGGAGCAGGAGGTCGCCAGCGTTTTCTGCGATTGCTTGGTCTCCGCTGGCGTCAGCGCGCCAACGCGGATCTGAAAAGGGGGTTACCATGAAGAACGCAAAAACTATTCGAATAGTCGTCCTGGCGGCGGCTATCGGCCTTTCGGCAACGCAGGCCTTCTCCCAGGACGTATGCTCCGACAGCTACCTTGCGCAGCAGATACAGCCCGAAGCGGACAAGATGAACGCCTTGAACGGAGCTGGAGAATGCCAGATCGCAAGGGCCGGCATCAAGTTCTATTCGAAGAGCATCAAGCTCGTGAACAAGTGCCTGACCATTCAGTCGCTGCGCGAATACAAGACCACGCTGCAGGGGCTGCTGCAACAGGCGAAGGACATGGAGGCCTCATTTTGCGGGTGACCATGATCCTTCGAAATCCTAATGGCCGGGCACGTGCCTGCTCGGCCATTATCCATGTTTAACGCGGCCCACATGAGGATCTCCAGATGTTCACGACCTGCGCAAGTCCTGACGGCCGTCGTCTATTGCTTGGCGGTCGAGACGTCCGCCGCCGCGTGCGATTTCGAGAAGGCCGTCGGGCAGTGCACCGCCACGATAAGAATCCTGGAGGCGGGCGGCGAGAAACCTAAGTTTACCGCCAAAGTCGACGTGACCAGTTCGGCACAGGCCTGCTCGAAGGTGTCGGTCGTGTTCGCGAACACGCCGTGGACATTCTTCATCCGATCCGGCGGAAGGCAGACTGGGACGATCCAGACGCCGAACGCCGTGCGCGATGACACCACGAAGATCGTCGAGTGCGCGACCTACGCGGGCGATGTCAAGGCCAACGCGTCGACGACGGCCGCAAGCATGCCGTCGGATCCGTTCAACGTGACGGGCCTTTGGAGGGAGAGCGACGAGATGATGTTCGAACTCTTTGAGAAGGACGGCAAGATCGCCGGAATGGAGATGCTGAATTTCCAAGGGGACACCCCTGGATACTATCGTATAGCCGGAACGCGACAGGGCAAGAAGCTCACGCTCACCGCCTACATCTCCGACGAACCTTCGACCTTCGGCTTTGTTCTCAAGGACGCGAACACAATGGAAAGGGTGAAGAAACCGGGTGCGAGCGGCCATGTCGTCTACGCCAGGAACCCGTCCGTGAAGCTCGCCAACCGCCCGGAACCGGTCAACGGTCTTTGGGATACTCTCGACCGGAAGCTACGGTTCAACCTGACCGAACGGGATGGAAAGATCACCGGGTTCGGATCGTCGACGGGCGTATGGCCGGAACTTATGGAAGGACACAGGGCGATGTCCGACTTCGACTTGAGAGTGGAGGGGACCCGCGACAATGACAAGGTGACGCTGAACGTGACCGACCGCACGGGCGCGCCGACATCGACGGAGTATGAAATGCGCGACGGCCACTCGCTATGGGCGGAGGATTTCCCGCAGCTTGTGCGGTTCCGCGACTAGAGATTAGCCCCGGCAACGTCTCCTGCCCGAAAGTCTTTACGGCTTCGCCACGACCGCATCGACCGACTTCTCGTCCGGATCACCTCCCACTACACGCTCGAAGCCAGAGTCCTGCTTCTTGACGACGTTCCAGCTTTCCCCCGTCTGCAACTGCGTGTAGACGCCCCGCCCAAAGGGCTTGCCTTCGGAAAACTCCCCCTCGAAACGGTAGAGCCGCGTCTCTAATGTTCCCCGGCCGCTCGCCATGCAGCGGATCGCAAAGCCGTAGTCGCAGCTTCCGGTATATGTCGTCCCATCCGCTTCCAGGCTCCTCGTCCGATAGCCCCCCTTGTCGGCGGAGACGATCTCCCATTCCGGGATCTTTGGATCGTAGAAGGCGGCGAAGGTCCGCAGGGCGCGTTTCCCCCGACCCTGGACGTCGGCGACGATGCACGACCATGACGACGCCTCGTCGTCGTGCAGGCACGCCAGCTCGAAGTAGCGGCCCTCCTGAAACCGCGGATCCGGCCCCGCGAAGCCGTAGAACATAGGCATCACCGCCGACCGCCCCATTGCGCCGACCATCGCCGCGTACCCCTGGCCGGGCGGGCCGGCGGCGACAGCCTCCGCGTCTGCGGAGGCGAGCCACGGGATGTCGCGCACAAATCTCACATAGGTATCGTCGCGCTCCGGAACGAAGTCGAAGTTAAGTTCCGGCCCAGCGCTCATGTGCTGACCCGCGACCAGGAGCGCCTTCGTCTCCAGAATGAAGAGCGGGTCGCCGAGGTCCGGGTTCGCCGCAGCCACACGGGCAAGGGGAGCGTCTATCTTGCCGCAATATAGAACGGTTGCAGCCCGCTCGGCGGCATAGGCGGCCGCCGATCGGGCCGCCGCCAGCGCGTCGTACCAACTCCAGGACTTCCCGGAACGGAGCGTTGGAAAATACTCGGAGGACATCGCGACGGCGTAGTCCGCTCTGACCTTGGGCACGAACTTTTCCGACGAGGCCCCGGTCTTGACGATCGCGCAGACCCTGTCGAAGCTGATCGTCAAGCTGGCCTTGAGCGCCGCGGTCGACAACAGCGTCTCGAGGTCGATATCCGACGGCGCGTCGTAAGAGTCGTCTGCGGAGTGACTATGGGCAAGAGCCACGTGCGCGGCCCCGCACCCGGTCTCTTCGTTCTTCAGCATCACGAAAGACTTCTCGCCCTCCTGGATCTCTCCGGTCGTCCATTCCCTGCCGACGGTGGGGTCGTCGGCGACGTTCCATGCTCCTTGCACCTTGTACGGCATCGGGGAGCCGACCACGACGTCGAGGCATGCCGCATGCTCCCTGTCGGTGCTCCGCTGGAGGGCGTAGAGATCGCGCAGCATTCTCGTCCACGATTTCGGCAACACTATCTCGGCGGGAGCGTCACCCGGCGTGGCGGGCGTCCAGAGACCGCTCAGGATCATCTCCGACTGTGACCATGGCCCCGCCGCTCCAAGCCTCAAGGACACAACGAGAGCCGCCACGCCGACGACCGCCACGCCGATCCACAATGGACGACGAGATTTCCTCAACCGGGCAAAAACCACGCGTCAACCCCTCTAGACGCGGCCGCTCGTGAATGCAGCTTCGCGCACCCTATTCATAGGCCTCCTGCCCGTAATTCTCCTCCTCCAACTGGGGGAGGGCGTCGAGCTTGAGCGGTTCTAGACAGTAGTTGGGACGAAGGGGATGGAACTGCCCATCCTGCTCGCTGTTGCGGCGACCTGCGCCTGGTCTCCTGGCGGGGCCGGGTTTGTGGAAATCACCGATGCCGTAATCGCTGGACGGTCTGGAAGGTGAGAATTGGTTGCTGCCCTATCTGATGTCAGGTGGCAGCAGGCTATCTGTTGGGATGCTCAAACGCACCATTAGTCCCTCAGAGGTCCATTCCTTTGAAAACCCGGCCTTGAGCTGCTGCACCGTGCTTGCATAGTCGGGGAAGAGAGGCGAAGAGCCCCCAATGAAGGGCTGGTAGGTCAGCATCGAGCGGTGGGTCGGGGCGTGGGCATCACCCGTCAGCCTTATGCTCGCGGTCGCTACCGCTTGGCTGGCGTTTCGAATATTCCGTGCAAGATCGCCTGATTGATGCCGCCGCTTATGGAAGCTGCCGAGGGGTCGTCAGTTATCAGGCCCCAAACGGGCGGCGGCGGATGCGAACACGGAAGTTCGCGCCATGCTCGTCTCATTCGGGAAGGCCCGCCGTTCTAAATCCCTCAAGGATCATGGCCACCGCCGCCGGGTCTTTGAATGCAAGTACTTTCTGCAGCTTAGAGACGGTAATCCCGGGCGACAGTTCCGTCATTTTGGCAACGGCTGCCCTCGCGTCTTCGAGGCGGCCGACTTGAACAAAGGCGGGAACGAGAAGCCAATATGTGGTGTCCCAGTCCGCGTAAAGGCTAGCGGATCGCCTGCCCATTTCGATGGCTTGTAAAGGGCGACCGCTCAACAAGTGACCGAATCCTGCATTGGTCAAATAGAGGTAGAAGCTCGGGTCCAAAGGATTCAACGCCATTGCCCGCTCGGCATGGACCAACGCTTCCTCAGGGTCACCGGCCAGCATCAACACGACGCTGGACTGAAGCGCAACGAACCCCGAACCCGGATTGAGACGGAGTGCTCTCTTTGCCGCATCGAGGCCAGCGTTATAATCCCCCGCGACCCTGACGAGAACAATTCCGGAGATGGCAAGGACCGTGGCATCATCACCACCGATGTTAAGCGCCTGTCGGGCAAGCGCGATAGCCCGTCCGGCATCATCCTTTCCCGCCGGTGGCCAGCCCCGTGTCGCCCTTTGCTCAAGGCACCAGGCGGCAAAGGCAACTGCCAGCGCGAACGACGGATCGAGATCGATTGCCTTCAGCAGCAGCATCAATGCCTCGAGATTTTCATCGGGCTTAAAGGCATCGACATGGGACAGTGCGCGAATGTAGTGGTCGTAGGCGTTTAGGTTTTCGATGCGCTTGCGCCGGACGCGTTCGATTTCAGCTTTGCGGATGGTGGGCTCGATTGCGCCAACAACGCGCTCCGTGATCTTGTCTTGAACATCGAAGACATCCTCCAGGCTGCCGTCAAAGCGGTCGGCCCAGAGGTGGCCTCCCGTCACAGCGTCAATCAATTGTCCCGTGATGCGCAAGCGTGGCCCCGATCTACGCACACTCCCTTCAAGGACGTAGCGCACGCCAAGCTCGGCGGCAGCCTGCCGTACATCGATGGCTCGGCCCTTATAGACAAAGCTCGAATTCCGGGCGATGACGAAAAGCTGGTTGAACCTCGACAGAGCCGTCGTAATCTCTTCAACCATGCCGTCGGCAAAATAGTCCTGTTCGGGATCGCCCGACATGTTCGCAAAGGGCAATACCGCGATCGAGGGCTTGTCGGGCAACGTCGGAAGCGAGTCGGTGGCTTTCAGGCCAATTGCGGGCGTCGGCGACGTCGTTACCGCTGCAGCATCTAGTGAGTAGATTCGAACCGGGTCGGCGATGTTCTTGAGTTTAACATAGCCCAAATCCCGCACAGGAAGCCCAACCCGTCCTTTCACCTGGCGATAGGCGTCTTCCGACAGGCATATTGCGCCAGGTGCGGCGGCGGCCTCCAAACGGGCCGCTATATTCACGCCGTCACCCATGAGATCGCCATCGCGTTCCTCAACGACGTCGCCCAGGTGGACTCCAACGCGGAACACGATCTGCCGGTCGGCCGGTACACCTGCGTTGCGCTCGACCATCGATTCTTGGATCTCGATCGCGCAGCGAACAGCATCGACGACGCTGCGGAAATCGACAAGAACACCGTCGCCGGTCCGCTTCACAACGCGTCCGCCATGAACTGCAATCGTCGGATCAATCAGATCGCTGTGCAACGCGCGCAGGCGCGCCAGGGTACGGTCCTCGTCCGCACCAGCGAGTCGACTGAACCCCACCACATCAGCGGCAAGGATAGCGGCAAGCTTCCTCTGTCCGATCATCGCGACGCCTCTCCGGCGTGAAACGTACCACGGACCGGTTGATTTACGCATGCTTCTTTGTGGCTGCCCGAGCATCGCGTGGTGGACGAAGTTCCGATCGTTCTGCACCGGTCCCATCAACGTTCTCGCAAACACGATCCTGCGCGGCGTGATCACGTTTTCGAACGCAGCGAATTGGCGTCTCTGTCAGCCGCGTTGCCCGACGTATGTTGTGCGCGCAATTGGCGCAATTCGGGAGTCAAGCGAACTTCCGATAACGGGCCCAATTCGGTCTTTCATCCAAGCCGAACCAATAACCACAATTGGCGCATCTGTGCCATGGCGGCAGTCGGCCCTAATCGGGCAGCCTACGCGAGTTGTATTTGACTGCTCCCTGGGGTTTCATGCGGCAAGCATCCGTTTTCTGCCTGCAGCAAAATTCCGATGTCCCCTGCCTGCAACAGCCATCGTATGGGAGGCTAACCAGTATGAAAGATGTCGTCGCGTTGGTTACGGGCGCAAGCCGCGGTGTCGGCCGCGGGATTGCGCTGTCGCTGCTCGCCGAGGGAGCCACGGTCCACGTTACCGGCAGGACCCGTTCCGAAGCGGAAGCAAGCCTGGGAGGTAAAGGCGCGGGATCGCTGGAGGGGCTTGCGCTTGAGGCTGCGGCATTATCCGGACGACTAGTCGTTCATCATTGCGACCACAGCAACGACGCCGAAACCGAGCGCGTGGCTGAAGAGATCAGGGCGGCCAACAGGCTGGACATTCTGGTGAACAATGCATGGCCCGGCTACGAAAACATGGTCGAGGATGGCGATTTTACCTGGCCGCGCCCTTTCTGGGAGCAGCCCGTCTGGCGGTGGGACGCAATGATCGGCACCGCCCTGAGGGCGGCTTTCATGATGTCGCGCGCAGTGGCGCCGACGATGATCTCGACGCAGCGCGGTCTGATCGTCAATATTTCATTCTGGGCAGCTCAATTCTACGACGGCAACGCGATCTACGGCATGGCCAAAGCCGCCGCCGACAAGATGGCCGCGGACTTCGCACATGAATTGCGTCCACATAAAGTCGCCGCCGTCGCACTCTATCCCGGGCTGGTACGCACCGAAGCCGTCATGCAGAACGCCGAATATTTCGACTTGTCCAACTCCGAGTCCCCGAGGTTCATCGGCCATGTCATCGCCGGACTTTGGCGGGACCCTGCGCTGATGTCGAAATCCGGGCGTGTCCTGGTCGCGGCAGAGCTGGGTCGGGAGTATGACATTGCCGACGTCGACGGCTACAGACCTGTTCCCCTCAGCGCGGCGGACTTTGTGAAAAGCTGAATTCCTGTCGGTCTTTTCAACGACCCGGTTAGTCGGCTGATCTTTCAAACAGTTCGTGGAAAACCTTGACGCTCCGCCGAGGCGATCTTGCACGTCAATTTTCTCCTGGCTCCGTCTACCGCGGCATGGAGCGACGCTCTGGCCTTATACCGCCTTCTTCGCGATCAGTAGCAATTGACGTGAGGAAACTTCCACAGCACGATATCAAACCCGAGGCTTCTGGTGGCTCCTATGGGCCTAAATGAAGCCCTTAATTCCAGTGCGGCATGGCGCAAATTGTGGGACATTCGGAACCAAAAGTATAATAGTTTCGTTGACGAAAAAATTGTCCCCCGTTTCTGCAAGTCTATGATTTCTCGCGCTTGCCGGACACCTCTCTGACTCCCATCGGGCGTTTCAAAACCTCGCCGGACGTTACCCGAGGGGGCTTCTTAGTGAAACGCCGCCTTGATTTTGCAATCAGCGTCAGTGGTGGCAAAGGTGGTCTGAGCGCATCTGTCGGAGGCTCCAACGGGGTTAACGCCAGCGTAGGCCGCAGTTCGGGGGCGGCCTCGGAGTGGATGCCTCAGTTGGAGGCTCGAACGGGATCAACAGCAACACATCCGAGAGCCGTCGCAGCCCCGCCCTCGACGCAAGCACCGCCGCCAGCATCGGCGGATCGAAAGGCGTCAATGTCGACGCGACCGTGGGAGGCTCGCGCCTGGCCACGGCCTCTGCAAGGCTTGGCGTCTCGGAAATCGCTCTTGTCGAACCTACTACCGCCGGAATGCCTTCGGAAGGCGCCGCGGGCACGAGCGGTGTGGGGGCGGGTAGCATTCCTCGCAGCACTACCATGGCCTTGAGCGAGATGTCTGCGGCAGATAAAGCCAAGGCAAAATTGCGGCGCACCCACCGGCTCGAGACGATTGTACATCATCTAGGTCTAGCGTTGGGTGGCAGACCGGCTGCGGCTTTTGCCAATCGTCCCATGATGCCGGTGAGTAACGACGCGCTGTTGCGGGTAGTCCGTCGGCGTGGTCCAACAGGATGACCAACTCTCTGTCATATGCATCGATGATTTAGCCTTTCGGCGCGGCCAAACATACGGAACGATTGTTGCGACCTGGAGCGGCGGAGACCTGTCACCCTGCTACCGGATCGCGCGCTGGACACGTCTCGGGCATGGCTCGCCGAGCATCCGTCGATAGCGATCGTCGCCCGCGATCGGGGAGGCGGATATGGTGAAGCCATCGCAGCTCGCGAAGACGTTTTTAGTTTTGTTGATGCAAAACAGATTTCAGATAGCCTGCCCGCTCCTACCCGGAAATTTTCGGCGGCCTATCGGGCACCGGACCGACGTCAAAAACTTGATCTGCCGATCACTATTCTGCGGCGACCGCATCGGGACGGCGCGACACGCTGATCGCGTCAAGATCATGAACTCTGACGCTTGGGCAGACGGATCGCGCAATGTCGATCAAGTGCCGATGATGAGTTAGATAGACGACCTGTCCGCGTTGTGCCATCTCGGCAAACAGCCTGAACGTCTCCTCTGCGCGAAAATCGTCAAATGATTCCATGATGTCGTCCGCGACGAATGGAACCGGCGGCCGGTTGCCGAGCACCTCGTGATAGCCTGCTACGCGCAGTGCTAGGTACAGCTGGAACCGCGCCCCTTTCGAAAGCTCGTTGGCCGCATTGGATCCGCCGCTCGCGGATACTGCAATCAGCACCTCGCCTTCCTTGCCGGGCTGAGCGGCGACGCCTTTGTAAGCTCCGCGGCTGATGGTGTTGAATGCGCTCGACGCGCGCGCCATCATGCCACTGCGGTGCCGCTCCCTGTACAGACGCAAACCCTGCTCGGCCGCGGCGACCCCGGCCCGCAGTTCCATGTAGCGCCGAGCGGACTCTTCGATTTCGAGTAGAGTCGTACGGCGCTGCTCTTCGATTTCCGCCACTCTCTCGTCGCCGCCGATGATATCGAGCGCATCCTGCGCCTTTGATTTCAGATGAAAAATCTCGCTGCAACGCCCGTCCTGATCCGCAAGCACGGGCATGAGCCTGGCAAGCTCATCCTCAAGGAGCTCCCGGTCCGCCGATGCGATCATGTCTTCTAGCTTGGACATGTCGTCCTTGCCGCTGCCCTCCAGCAGCTCCTGTTCGAGTGCTGAGATGGAGCGCTGAAGCATCCGACGCCGGCCGGAGACTTCGATCCGGGCCTCGACCTCGCCCAGCGTCGTCGCGCCAAAGAACTCGAACATTTCCGCAAGCCGGGCGTCGAGAACTTCCCGCGCGGACGTCAGGCCGACTTCGTCCTTTCTAAGATCCCCGAGCTCTTGAGCGAGTTTCTTCCGCCGGTCCCGACCGTCCTCGGCAATGCTCAAGCGCTCATAGACAAAGGCCGCGAGTTCTCGCGTCGAACCTTCGAGCGGAATGGAAAGCTGTTTGCACAGCTCAAAAACCTTGCCTTCGAAAAGGGCTCTATCCTTCTCCATCTTCTGAACTCGATCGATAAGGCTGTCTCGACTCTCGATCGCGGAAGCAAGCTTTTCGAGCGCGGCCAGGATCTCGGCCACTGCACCCGTTCTTTGCGCCGCGCCAAGTTCCGCGAGCCAGCATCCGTCACATGCGCGTTTCCACTCCAACTCCCACTCGTCAGCGATCCGCGAAGCGTCCGTGAACGCCTGCTGGCGCTCCTTCAGCTCCTTGTGCAATCGCACGATTTCCTTCGCCCGGCTCGCTGCGATAGTGAAATCACTGAGTGCATCCTCGGCGGCAGCGAATAGCGCCGCAATGTCGGCGTCCGGGTGATACATTGCATTCACCGCGCTCATCGCATCTACGAGGAGCTTTTTCGACCGGGCGACCCTGTCGCGGAGATCCGCGATCTCCTGGTCGACTCCGGCGAGTTCTTCCCTTGCCCTGAGAGCCACATCTCTCTTTCGGAGCCAGTCCTCGACCTCGAAGGGGTCGGCGTCCATCCCGCCATCCGAGGCAAACGCAGCTAGCTTGTTGGAGATTTGTAGCCGCAGCGAATTTTGATTGTCTAGCGCGTCTCTGTAAGATTCGCTCGCGGTCTCGATGTCGGTGCGAAGCGCGGCGTCCCGCTGGAGAAGCTGGCCCATTCTTCCAATTTCGGCGAAATGGAGGAGGCGCTGAGAAACCAGGCGATCGTCCGACTTCATCGCATCCTCGAAGGCGTCGGCGGACGTCGCGTCCATCATACGACGATGAGCGGCCCAAGCCTCGTCCCGACTAGCGCGGCTGGCGATCGCGCGTGCCTCTTCGATCTCGCCGACCTGACTACGCACGGCGGCGAGCTCCGCGGCAATCCTTTTTGCCTCGGGCTCAAGCCTGTCCAGATCCGCTCTTGCCGTCCTTGCCTTATCCTGAGCGTCCTTGGATGCCGCCTTCCATTGATCGATCCTTGCAGCGGAGGGAGTGACCATGGACGACAGCTCCGCGATTGCGCCACGCCATGGCAACAGCCTCGAAAGAGCCTCGGCCTGAGCCACTGAAGCTGCGTCGCGACGGCGGCTCAGAGCTCGGAATGCAACCTCCTCGTCCGACCGAGGTATGGCCTTGAGCGTCGCGGCAAGGTGCTCGAACGCCCTAGCCGTATCGGGTGACACTTCGGCCCGAACACCCCCATTCTCTTCTTCCGCCGCGATCGCGCGCTCAACCTTTTTCAGCTCGTCCTTAGCGCTAGCCGTTCGTGTATCGACGCCGGACTTGGCTTCGATCAAGGCCCGGAGAGTACCGACGGTCTGCGCGTCAAGAAGAAGCCGAGCGGGCTCGATTTCCCCGCTACGACCCAACTGAACGAGGATGTTCTCGATCGAGAGTTCGGCCACTCGTGCGGAAAGCTTCGGAATGTCGTTTTCTGCCGTGATGTAGCGCGGCTGGAAATCCGACAGCTCCGCGACGCGGGACGCCAGGTCGAGCGCCCTTTGGTCCGCAGGAGTGTCCTCGAGTTCCTGTTCAGTCCTTGCGATCGACTTTCTGACCTGTTCGAGCCTCACGCGGCCTTCGACTTCCTCGGCTCGCAGATCCGCAAGTTCTCCGCGCCAGGATGCCGGAGGATAAGGAACGTCTTCGGTCTGGGCTAGCTCGTGACGCGCTGCCGAGAGTCTGGCCATCGGTCCAAGCCCGGCGAGTATGCGCTTCACCTCGTCCATCCTGCGCTGCGTCGCTGCGCGCTGCTCCAGCGCCTCGTCGTGCGCGCGACCGAGATTTTTCCGGTCGGTTGTCAGCCGCTGAAACTCGGTCACCTGCAAGTCGAGTTCGTCCCGCTGTGCCTTCAGGTCGGCCAGCCTTTTCTTGAAGTCGACAAGCAGGCCGCTTCGCGCTTTGTACCGATAGAAGACGTCGGCGTCGGCCCGGATCGCCGAAAGATGTCGGCTCACGTCAGAGAGGCCGGCACTCGCCGAAAACAGAAGCTCACCGAGATCGCCCTTGCTCGCCAGAATGCCTTCGCCGCCCTTCTCGAGGGTCTTCTCGTCAAGGGAGAACATCGTGGTGAACGCGTCGCGGTCGATGCCACCGAGGTCCGTCCTGATAAGCGCGTCGGGCACCACACGCCCGTTGGCGTCGAGCAGACTGTTCTGCGGCCTCTTTATCCGGACGAATTCGCGATCCTCACCAGCGATCTTGATGCTGCCCCCGATCCGCATGGACGAATACGGATGAAGAAAACCATATCTGCTCGTTGTACCGATACCGAATATCAGGTCGAGCACCGCGTCGAATGTGGTGGACTTCCCGGCCTCGTTCGGGCCGTAGATGACATGCAGGTCGGGCGATCCTGGAGCGGTCGATCCGAAATCGATCACTCCGTCTGTGAATTTTCCGTAGCGTGTCAGGTCGAGGCGATTGATGCGCATTTATGCGACCTCGCCCCCGCGAAGGCGGGCCATCACCTCTGCCGATCCTTCGCGAGCGAAGCTTGCCAGGGTTTCTCGAAATGTCGCCTCATCCGTGCCGAAGATGTCGCGCAGTTCGGCAGGAAGCTGCGCGCGCAGTTCGTCGGCGATCGACCTGAGCTCCTGCTGATATTCCGCCGCGAGACCCACCTCGTTCTCGATGATAGATGTCAGCTCCTCCAAGGCGCCCGAACCTTTGCTCGAGGTTTCAGAAGGCGTGCACGCGCTATGCACCTTGTCGATCCAGACGTTGCCGGCGATAGAGCCGCGAGCCTCCAGTTCCGTGCACAGAACGTCGATGTCCCGTCTGATGCGCCAAGCCAGCTCGGTAGAACCGGTGACCTGGATGCGGGCGACAAGGTGGTCGGCCGAAATCGAGGACCGCAGCGCGTCGAGCTTCGCCGATACGTCAACGATCAGTTGCTTCCAGTCGGTCGCTCCCGAAATGTCTATGGCAAGCCGTTCGAACTGTGCCACGCTCGTGCGCCGCTCCTCGACGACGATCGAACGGTCGTCCCTGATCGTCACCAGCGATACCGACTTCGCACCGTCCTCGTTGATGTCACGACCTTGCGGCATTCCCGGCATCACGATGGCCGATGATTCCGCCTCCACGGCGGATCGGCGGTGAATGTGTCCGAGCGCCCAGTATTGGAAGCCGCTCTGCTGAAGATCGGCGACAGGGCAAGGAGCGTAGAGGTCGTGTCCCGCCGAGCCTCCCAGGCTTGTATGCATGATCCCTATGTTGGCGGCGTCGGGTACCGGGAGCGCGTAGTGCCGCAGAAGGCTCTCAGATGCGTGCGGTTTGGCAAAGCTGAGGCCGTGCACAGCAACCGGGAACTGGCCCGGCTTCCGTTCGACGTGAACAACATCAGCCGTAGCGCCGAAGACCTTCACGCTGTCGGGCATTATCAGCTCGGCTGTTATCCGCGACAGGGCGTCGTGGTTACCGCGGATGATAAAGGTCTTGATGCCTGCCTCATCAAGGCGACGAAGCTGCTCTGCGAGAAAGCGCGCAGTTTTCATAGACGTCTGGTCGCCGTCGTAGAGGTCGCCCGCAAGGACAAGCGCGTCAACATGCTCGTCGACGCAGAGATCAATGATCCGGACGAACGCACGCCGGGTTGCCAGTCCAATCAGCTCCGACAGGTCCGGGTTACGCAACGCAAGCGTCTTGAGGGGCGAGTCAAGATGAATATCTGCGGTGTGCACGAATCGAAAAGTCAACGCTGACCTCCCAGTAAACGCCTTTCGTAAAGCGTTCGGTTGCACAGCACCAGAATAAATTCATGGTTTGTTCTGATTTCCACAGATCAAGCGGCTTCGCCTTCCGCACGCCGCGAACCGACGGCCAGGCATAGCGGAGATCGGCCTTAGCGCTATTTATCGGAGCGCCGGCGTCAGCTTCTCGGTCTTTTCGATGAACGGCCGGCCGATTGAGATAGACCTCTCCGTGGGTGCCGGGCAATCTGGTCAACGTTGGCTTGTAGAAACTGGCCGTTTACGCCTCAAGGCAAACGCGCGAGGTCATTGGTTCAGCCCTTCAAGGCGACCGAGCAGACAGCCGCTCTGTGCAAACCACGTTCACAAGATCTTGCAAAGTCTTCACCCGCTCAACCAACCAAATCAACTCGTCGTTTGTGATTGTGTATTTCGCGGAATATCGTGCCTCTACATAGGCGCGCGAAAGCAACTCGAAGCAGCGTCGTGAAAACCGGCTGTCACGCGGCCATGCCTCGACTAGCCTGACATCGAGCCCTTCGGCTTGAGAACGAAGAACCTTCAGGCGATGAGATTTGGGGCTGTAAAGGCTTAGCGTCAGGAGAACACAGTGGTAGAGCCGTTCTGTTGCTTGATGAAGATCGAATGCCGCATGATTGGCCATGCCGTCTGAAATTGCGTTCTGCGCCTGAGTGACGCAGTAGGATGCGTTGGCGAACCAGCGCTCAAAATGCTTTTTCGCTTCAGCATCCCGCTCCTCCGCCGTCAGCGGCTTCGGTTGCGCCAGCGGATGGCCGGGCTCCGCGTAGAGGGGAATGCCGTCCCTGGCGATATCGACGAAGAACGGTCGGCCGCGGGACAGCTGGTCGTTGACATCGGCCAGCGTGTGGATGATCGGTACCACCGGTGTTTCGATGCGGTGCGCGATCTGCTCCGTCAACAGCCGCTCCTCGATGCCGTCCCAGAGCTCCTGCTCCTCGGCAAACGACTTGCTGTTGACGACGATCAACAGATCATAGTCGGAGCGATAACCGCTCAAGTGATCCTCGACCCAGTTACCGCGGCTATAGGATCCATAAAGAATGACTTTCAGGATCCTGCCGGCGTGGCGCTTCGCCGACAGCTTGCTGGCCTGGAAGCGTTCGACCTCGGCAAACAGGATCTCGAGAATGCGCGCCAGTTCGCGCCGCTTCCTGTCCGGCAGATGTTCGATATGGTCGGTCAGGGTCAAAGCCGCGTCAAAGCCTTCGGTCAGAATCGCATCCATCGTAGCGGTTCCATCGTGATTGCACACCAAATCCTTTTACGGGATTTCCTCCATATGAACAATCCAGGGATGTGATGTCGTCGTGATACATCTGCGCCGAAACGGAACGCAGCGAGCGGTGGCACCCGGTCCCCGCACTCGGTTCCCGACCGCTATGCTGGTGCTTCCATGGCTGCCCTGTTGAGGATCAGGCCGACGATTGCCTGGAGCGACGAAGATCCAACCATGTCACGCGACGACATCGTCGATTTCGCCCGGTCGTTGGCGAGGGCAGGGCGGTGAGGGCGGTCGTGTTCGGCTAACCCTCACTGTTGCGCCGCCCTTCCGCCGATCTTTGGTTGGCCTGCCTGCGTCGAACATCCCCGTTACCGCCCGCGCCTCGCGTCCTGCTCCGGCTTGAGGTCCTGCCGGGCCCGCGCTGCCCCGCAACGGCTTTGCCGTCCTCCACTTTCGTTGCGGCCCTATCGGGTGCGGGCCAGCGCTTTGAGCCCGGCTTTAGGACCGCCGTAGCCGGTCGCGATGGTCGCGACCTTAAACGGAGGTTCGAAGATGAGCAGCAAGCCAACAAAGCAACGATCCGATCTCTACAGCCGCATCACCGACAAGATCGTCGCCGAACTTGAACAGGGCGTCAGACCCTGGATGCAGCCCTGGAACACGGCACAGGCGAGCGACCGCATCACCCGGCCCCTGCGTCACAACGGCCAACCCTATTCCGGCATCAACGTCCTCATCCTCTGGTCCGAAGCCATTGCCCGCGGCTTTACCTCGCCGACCTGGATGACATTTCGTCAGGCCCTCGAACTCGGTGCTGCCGTTCGCAAGGGCGAGACCGGCACGACGGTCGTCTTCGCCAGCTCCTTCCTCCGGGCTGAAACCAGTGAGACCGGCGAGGCGGTCGAGCACGACATCCCGTTTCTGAAAGCTTACACGGTCTTCAACACCGACCAGATCGCAGGATTGGGCGAGCGCTTCCGGGAAGTCACAGCGGTTCCAGATCCGATCAGCCGGATCGGACATGCCGACCGCTTCTTCGCCCACACCGGCGCCCTGGTCCGCCACGGCGGATCGTCGGCATACTACGCGCCGGCCCGCGATTACATCCAGATGCCGGCCTTCGAAGCCTTCCGGGATGCTCAATCCTACGTCGCCATCCTCAGTCATGAGCTGACCCACTGGACGGCAGCCCCGCATCGTCTCGATCGCAATCTCAGCCGTTACGCCAAGGACAACAGCGAACGCGCCCGCGAGGAACTGATCGCTGAGCTCGGCAGTTGCTTCCTCTGCGCTGATCTCGGCATTGTTCCAGAACTCGAACCACGGCCCGACCATGCGAGCTATCTCGCCTCCTGGCTCAAGGTTCTCTCAAGCGACAAGCGTGCGATCTTTGCCGCCGCCAGCCACGCCCAGCGCGCTGTCAGCTACCTGCACCATCTGCAGCCCGAAGGGGAGGCGGCGTGAGCCGCAGGTTCAAATCCTGCCCCCGCAACCACCGATACTAACAAACCCGTCGAGCCATCGACGGGTTTTGTTGTTTTTGTAGTCTTTCCAATAGCTTGGTGCTCCACCCAGTTGAGGATTGTGCTCAGTTCGCCGTGCAGCGTCGCGAAAATGTCCCCTCGTTCCGGACCGGGCAAGAGTACAATCTTCTCGATCAGGGCGCGCAGGGTCTCGGCCGCTTCCTGTCGCTCATCGGCGCGGTTGAGGGCGTTCGCCAGCGCGGTGACCTTCTTCGCGTAGATCGCCGCGGCGCTTGGCAGAATGTCCGGCGTATCCGCCGACGTGGCCGCGAGGAGGACGGTCAGTTCTCCCTTGCGCCTCTCCAATCCCGCCATCTTCTCCTTCATTGATGGATGGTACATACCGTCGGCAATTGCCTCGACGATCTGCTCAATCTGCTTCTCCACCTTCCCGAACTCGGTCTTCCAAGCATCGCCGTTTGAGCGACGCTCCCGGTTCAGCCGGTTCGTCTCTTCAGCATAGGCGCGCATCGCCTCTTCAACGATCGCTGGGGCCATCAGTCTGTCCTTCAGGCCGGTAAGTACACGGCTCTCCAACTCATCCTGACGGATAGTTCGGCTGTTGTCGCAGATGCCCTTGCTGATGTGGTTCGAGCAGGCGTAACGCTGCGGGCCGCGAAGGGAGTAGGGGCCTTCGCAGCAACCGCAGAAGATCAGGCCGGACAGAAGGGTGCGCGGCCGGCGCGCGCCGTTGAGACGGTTCTTCTTGTGGTGTTTGTGCACGCCTTCGGTCACGTTGACGAACTTCGCAGTGATCTCGCCTTGCCGCTCGCGTACAGCCTGCCAGAGTTCATCGTCGACAATGCGCAGGTTGGGGACGTCTTTGGTGATCCATTCCGATTCCGGGTTCAGGCGCGACACGCGCTTCCCGGACGAAGGATCCTTGATGTAGCGCAGCCGGTTCCAGATCAGACGGCCAACATAAAGCTCGTTGTTCACAAGACCGGTTCCGCGCTTCACATGACCACGGATCGTCGTGTCGCCCCATGGTTTGCCTCCGGGCCCTGGCACGCCTTCCTCGTTCAGGGTGCGGGCAATGGTGCGCGGCGCGATGCCGGCGGCGAAATCACGAAACACACGCCGCACGACAATCGCTTCGGCATCGTTGATCTCGCGGTCGCCGCGGATCGGTTCGCCATGGGAATCGAGTTGCTTCACTACCTTGTAGCCGTAACAAAGCCCGCCGCCAGACTTGCCGTCTTCGACACGTCCACGGATGCCGCGATGCGTCTTGGCGGCGAGGTCTTTCAAGAACAGCGCGTTCATCGTGCCCTTGAGGCCGACATGAAGCTCGCTGATCTCGCCTTCGGCCAGCGTCATGATCCGCACTCCGGCGAACTTCAGATGCTTGTAGAAGGTGGCGACATCGGCCTGGTCGCGGCTGATCCGGTCCAACGCTTCAGCCAGAACGATATCGAACTGTCCCGCCTGCGCATCCTGCAGAAGCGCCTGAATGCCGGGCCGGAGGACCATACTTGCGCCGGAGATGCCCGCGTCCTTATAGGTTCCGACGATCTTCCACTTCTCGCGCTTCGCCTGCTCGCGGCAGATACGGAACTGGTCGTCGATCGACGCCTCGCGCTGATTGTCGGAAGAATAGCGGGCGTACAGCGCAACGCGGGTCATCGGCAATCTTTCCTACGCAACCTTGTTCACCCGGCTCGGTCGGATCAGCACTTCGGCCGAAATGCCGAGGCGGTTGTGCAATTGCCGGATCATATCGATCGACAGGCTGCGCTTGCGGTTCAGCACATCTGCCACCCGATTCCGTGGGCCGATCATCGGCTCCAGATCCTTGCGGGTGAGCCCCTGCTGTTCCATGCGGAAGCGGATCGCCTCCACCGGATCGGGTGGGTCCATCGGATAGTGCTTCGTCTCGTAGACGTCGATCAGCGTCGCCAGGACATCGAGCCGGTCACCTTCCGGCGTGCCGCTCTTGGCGCCCCACAGCCGTTCAACCTCGGTCAGCGCGTCTTCATAATCCGCTTCCGTGCGGATCGGCTTCAGGTCAGTTGCCATGCTCGATCTCCTTCACGTTGATCCTATCGTAAGCGTTGTGTGTTCCGAGCCACTTGATCCAGACGATGCCTTTCTCGAAGTCCGTCGACACGACAAGGCGGTAGTCATTGCCTTTGATGTTGAAGACGATCCGCTCGGCGCTGACGATACTCGCCGTCGCATAAAGCCGCTTCACATCAGCGGTGCTTGCCCATTCCGCCTTGCTCACTTCGTCGAACCAAGCATCGAGAGCTGCCTTAACGGCCGGCTGCTCCTTTTGCCCCGCGAGGTTTTCGACAAATACTCGCAAAGTGCGGCGGGCAATAATTCTCATGAGACACCTATAGCATGAGACCAAAATGGTCTCAAGGGAAAAATGTACAAGCCCAACACAGAAGCTCGCATGGGGTGAAATTGCCTAGCTTCTTCTCTGGACGTCCAAATTGCCCGAAATCAAAGCGCCCGAGAAGGCTGCTCCGATTGCTACCTTTGCGCCTTGCGCCCCTGCGCGATCTTCCGCTCGAACTGCTCGCGGGCGATCTGGCGGCCGATTAGGCGGGCGAGCGAGAGGATAGCGGCATTAGCGCGCGAAGGATCGGTCTGGTCCGCCCCCGTCTGGGCCGAGGCGGGTATAACCTCGATGCCGATCCTGTCCCGTTTTACCGCCATCGTCTCCCACAATCCAATATCCTAAAGAGGTATGGATCAGCGAAGACCCGCTTTGTGAAGAAAGAACAGAGCTTCAGCCACTGTGTGCGGCAATTCGGATACTGTGGCGTGCAAATGGGACGGTTGTTGTTTAGGCCTGAATTGCATGTAATGTTCGCTGAGATAAACCACTTCCTGTTGAACGCTGGCCTTCCGGCGACAAACGGACGCTTTTCATTACTCAGGTGATCGATGCCTATTGGAAGCACAAGCACGAAATCGAAAGTCACTTTTCTGGAAACCGTCTATCCGCCTATCTCCAATCAGGAGGCTGTCTGGTTCCAGAGCGATCCTGAAGTCGAGGCGTTGCTCCGGCGCAGCGACTTCTACATGATCGGTGGCCGCGCCGAGGCCAAGTATCTCGATCTCGCATTTGACTCTGAAACGGATATCGTCACGTTCAATTTCGCGATTGCCGACGATTTCCGCGATCCGGTTGCTATACACATTCGCGAACTTCCAGAGATTGCAGACTCCGGGGCGGACAGCTTCTGGATCGAAGCCGGCGACAAGGGCATTCGCATCTGGGACGGTCCCGTGAATGGGAAGGGATCGAATGTCCTTGAGTGGTTCACCACTGAGAAGCTCATCTGGGACCGCTCACGCGGGCGCAGCGGCATCCATGGCCTCGACCGATATCGTGATGCGGCCACCTATGACCTGCTTTACGTTGGGATCGCCAAGGTCGGCGACAGCTTCGACCGGCTCATCAGCCGTGGTCACAAGGCCCGTATGGAAATCCTCAGCAACGAGCCACAGCGATATCCCGGCGCCCGCGTCAGTGATGAAATCTTCCTGTTCCTTTTCCACGTTCAGCCTGTAATTATGACGACGTTCGAGCCCACCCATGATTTCGAGAACGATGATTTTTCGGGCGCCTATGAACAAAAGCCCATCGTTGCCGATGCCGAGAAAGCCTTCGTCAGCCTGCTCAAGCCTGAATACAACGTCCAGTTATTCAAGAATTACCCAAAGGGTGCCGACGGCCTGTATGGCTCGGATTACGTCCGGTACGGCTACTCTATCTGCGAAGCCGTGACCTTCAACACCGCTCATGGCCGCTTTCGGGGAAGCCGTAACCCTTTGACCGGTTTCATCACCAACGATGGCGACTGCATTTTCGTCGAAGGCGATGCAGTTCAGCTCTACCTCTCAGGAGTGGACTTTCCGGCCGCGCCTGCTCTTGGCGGCAAGTATGATTTGCCCCAGGCGTAAGGTTTCCTAAGGGGCAATCCGGCGCCGTTCGCTTCAATGCCGTCGTCCAACAAGCTAGCGTAAAGTCGCCGGCCCTCATACTCAATAAACATATTCGGTGAGAGCTATTGCTGCTCACTAACGGGAATATTGTTGTATGAAAACTGACAATCCGCAAGCACTGTAGTGCAGACATACGGATCGCCGCGACCATCAAGGCGCCCTACCTCCGAGATCAGGTGTAAATTCTTTCGTGAGCGCGAACAGATTACGTAAAGAAGTTTTTTCGCGCTCTCTTCCTTGTTCTCGTCGGCAAAATGGGGAACCATTCCCTCCAAGAGCGCGAAGGCTATGACGGTGTCGAATTCCAATCCCTTGACACCATGGATCGTAGAGATCGTGATGCCGCTCCGACTGGCAAACGTGCGACGGAACATGCCAATGTCGTTAACTCCTTGAACGCCGTTTGCTTGCAGCCGCTCGATCTGTCGCTTGGACCGAGCGAAGAAGGCTTCGTGGTGTTCGGCAAGAAGGACGTACTCTGCTGGATCAAGACCCATCGCCGTGCTGAATTCATCGAAAAATAGGCGCAGGAATTCCAGCCCATCCTGAGATTCGATCTCGATGGAGTTGCAAATCCGAAGCACGTCGCGCCGGGAGATGTCCGGTAGTACCACCCCGGCATGGTGCAGGTCGGCAAGCACTTCGCCCGCCCATCTCAGGCGCCGGACGAACAATCGTGGCGATGGCTCTGTAAGCGCCAAGCGTGCCACCTTGTACCAGAAATTGTCCTGATCGCGGGCAAACGGCGCCATCCCTGGCCCGTCGAACGATTGATCCGGCATTGCTCCCATGAGGCGTCGGGTCAATGCCGCGAGCGAGATCCACCAAGGGCCGACGATGCATATCTCGTTCGGCGGAATTTGCAGGTGCTCGATATTATACCGGATAAGACGGACGATTTCGTTCTCAAAACCCTGGTGCGCGACCTCCTGATCGAAGCTGATCTTGCTCGGATAGTCCTTGAACTCACCCTCCGCAGTCACCACGGCAGGGATAACATGGTAATTGGCGTAATACTGAACGATACGCTCGGAGGACCGGTAATTGATGGAAAGGCTTTTCGGCTCCATCGCGAGCCCGGATAGCTGCTCGAAATCGTTTCGCGGCATCGCATAACCACCTAGCGAGGTGAAAATGGATTGGTTCGGATCACCGACCAGGAAGGCCTGCGTCCGGCCAGAACCGGCCTTCAGAATTGATGCGACGACAGCGTACTGGATTTCCTTAGTGTCCTGAACTTCATCCATGAGGATGAATTTGAATATGCCGCTGAGGAGGGTAGAGATTGGGGGATTGTCCCTCACCAATTCCCATGCGTAGCGAAGGATCATCTCGAAATCGACGCGGCGCTCTTCGCGTAGTTGCGCCCAAAATGTCTCCAGCATGGAGCGCACGGAAGCCCGTCGATTAGGTGGAGCTGCCAGCACCACGTCGGTGGTAGTGAAGTAGTAGCCACAGATTTGTGACCCGATCCTCGGGATCATCTGCGACCCAAGTTCGTCCAAGCGGCGCTCGCTCTCGTGTTGATCTACGACGCGGAATCCGTGCCTCAACTGCTCGTGAAGGATGCCGTAGGGCCGTAGAATCCAATCGAGGCAGAAGGAATGGATGGTCCCGATCCAAAGTCGGCTGGTGTCGACGCCCAGCCGCTCAATGCGCTCTTCGATTTCTTCCGCTGCTCGATGGGTGTAGGTGATCGCGACGACCCATTCCTTCTCGGACTCCAACCGGGATAGTTCGAGGGCAATCTTGTAGGTGAGCGCCCGTGTTTTGCCGCTGCCGGGGCACGCGCTCAGGAAAACGCTGCCTAGATGCTCGATGGCATCAACCTGCTCTTCATTCAGGTCATCTTTGCCCCACACGAAGACCACTAGACATAACCCAGCACGTCAAGGATCGCGTCACCCGGCAACGTGGCAGCGACACCATCGATCAATGCCTGCACGTCAGCCTGACCAGTGCGAAACTGACGCACTACCTCCCGCAGCTCATCGAAATAATCTTCGCCGAGGAGATCAGGCAGAGCACTCTTGCCCATACGGTATTCGACCATATTGGCCGCTACCGCGTGCGAGATTCGGCCGTGTGCCGCGAACACAGCATCCGTAATATAGCTCGGGATTCGGGCATTATGGGTGACTAGCTTGGCGAGCTGAATGGCGAACCAGCCTTTTCCGGCACCCGTAGCCATCGTGATGATGCGCGTTCCATAGGACGCAGGATCGGTTGAGCGCAGCTCCGTAGTCGCCGTGGCGATAGTTGGCGGATCGACATAAAGCGAAGGCAGCGCCGCCACTGCGATCTCAGCGTTGCCGGCGGCGATAAAATCCACCTCGAACGTGTGGGGGGCAAGGTGGAGCGACAGCCAGTTGTTACCGTCTATCAAGGCGGTCAGGCGAGCACGTCTTGCCCGTCCGGCACTTTGTGACCCGGCAGCCTTCTCCTTGGCCTTAGTTTCGCTGTCGCTATCGAGCGGATCGGGAGTGATATCGAAATATGCGGTGTCTAGATCGGTGATGATTGCACAGCGTTTCCGAACGCGCTGGTCATGGAACAGTACCGCGACGTTCTCGAACCCGGTACTGCGTATATTAACGAGGCTGATGCCAAGCTCGTCGAGGCTGACCCCATAGACCTCCTTAATGAGCGCTGGAACCAAGATCTCCTCGGCATCACCTTCTACAAGAATGACGCTCTTCGCAAACAGGAGATTGCTGCGGACAGCGTCGAGATAACGCTGAATGCTGCGAATGACGGATGGCGTTAGGCCGGCGGCAGGTTGATACGCTTCGCAGCGGACACCTTGACGGCCCAGAATGTTGACGTTCTCCACATTGCTGACTTCCGAAATCTGCGTCGAGTGGGTCGAGTAAATGACCTGCGTGTCGGGGTAGGTCAGCTTGTCAAACAGCGTCTTCTGAATGTGCGTATGGATGTGCGCTTCGGGTTCCTCGATGAGAAGAAAGTTGGCGCAGGCCCGCTTGGATTGCTGATATTTGAACTCCAGCAGCTTGAGCGTCAGGAAAATAAGGTTCGCGCCGCCGAGGCTTAGCTCATGAATGGCGCCTTCATATTCCTCGTCGGTTTCGCCCACAAAGAGCTTGAGCGATTGAAATAGCTTGTCGGCTTCGGTCGGCACGCCTGAGCGGATCGACAGCCTGGCCGGGGAATATGCCTCGCCGGCCGCGTCGCGAATGGTCTGCCGAATATGTGTCCGGATTTCGGTAACGTCTGACAGCTCCTCGATGGCATCGTTCAGGTCATTTACTCGTTGCGTGATCGGGTCCAACTTATCGGAATCCAACTCGCCACTCTTGCCTCGCAGCAAGGTGAGGAGCGGATTGGTTCGCTGGCCCTGAAATTCACTCACAACATCACGCAACGCTTGAACGAACGTGAAGCAAACCTCTTTGCTGACCGAGAGAACTGCCGGCATACGCCCACCAATTTCAGGCGGACTTAGCTCTTGGGGAAATTCGACGGTCTCGAAATTGCCGACCAAGGATCGGTAAACCGCCGGATCAGAAAAATCGGCGGTGCTCTTGCCGGTAAAGAGGGACTCGTAGTCGTCAATCGTGATGGTTTTCAGGAGAGCGTCGAGACCTGCCTGATCGCCGGCGACCAGTTCACTAAGTTTGGCGCGTATCGCGGCATTGGGTCGGAATATCAGATTGTAGGTAGCAGTGCCAATCCGTTCATCCTCGACCACACCGGTGCCATGCAGAAAAAGGGCCTGAATCGCTTCATCCTGGGAGACCTCCGCAAATTCGAGGCTGATGATAATCCAGTGACCGCGCCAGTTTCCAAGTCCACGATGAAAATCGCCATCGTCAAGCTTATGTGCCCATCGCAGCATGTCGTCGTCGAGCATCAAACGAATGGCGCGGAAGAAGTTCGTCTTCCCCGAACCATTTTCCCCGATGACGGTGTTGATGCCGGCATTGAACTGAAAGGTCGCGTTGGCGAAGTTGCGATAGTTCACCAACTGAACACGCGATATGTGCATTCTGGCCAGCCCCCCAATAGCTATCGGCTTTTTTCATTGGTGGATGCATGGAGTTTCCACCTGTCTAAATATCTATGGCGAGGGCGTGGCCAGCCTACGCGCCCTAAATATAGCGTATCCAAGTCTGCTTATTCGGCGGCATCCCCCTAGCCACGGATGTCAATCTATTCCAAGTTTATTGAAAAATATCTTGTTGCGCATTTCGGCGTCCCGAAGCAGTTTGGTCCAACTCAAAATTTCCATGTAGAGACTGTTGTTGCCAAACCATCGGAACCACCCAAGCCCATCCGGCATGGGTGTGAATTCCTTCTCGAATTCAAGCCACTTTCTTACTTTCGCAGTCAAATCGCAAACCACGTACCCGTAGAATGGCGTCGTGCCGTTGACGATAATGTCGCGGCCAGTGGGCGTTTTGAACTTGCCTTCTCTGATCTGATTGACGTAGCGGACGATCTGCTGAACCGGGTCT
This sequence comes from Rhizobium sp. 3T7, assembly GCF_020166565.1. NCBI lineage: Bacteria > Pseudomonadati > Pseudomonadota > Alphaproteobacteria > Hyphomicrobiales > Rhizobiaceae > Rhizobium > Rhizobium sp. 3T7. The sequence continues at coordinate 133,119 of NZ_JAIQXS010000010.1, read as the reverse complement.
TCCTTCGATGAAGGATCGGTGAAATTGTCTCGTTGTGGCTTCTTGAACTCGAAGATGGTGATGGGATTGCTCGCCTCGTTCTCACCGCGAAAGGCAACACGCCGGTTGAAGATCGTAATATCCGTCCGGTCTCCGTTTGGCTTGTTCAGCGGCTTATCGGATGAGACGTAGGAGGAAAAATTCAGCCGCTCGTCCAGTATCCAGAGGTTGTGCGATTCGTAATCAAGGCCTTCTGAATCTTTCTTACGTCGCATGATGATATCATGCACATCGCCTTCCGATTTATGCTTTCCGTCGGAATCGATTTCTAGAGATTTCGAAAATAGGTCGAGAACACACTTTCGCATGGAAACGTAGTGGATGAGATCATTCTTGCTGGTGTCGGAAATGCTGTCCATAAGCTGAGTGATTTTCTCACCCAACTCATCAGGGTTTTCTGATTTCAGCAGCGCGGCTACCTGTGATCGTGTCTGAATTTCCTTTTCGTACTTCTTCTTTTGAAGATGAAGCTCGATATCCTGGTTGGACGGCCGCATGGGCAAGGCGTCGAAATCTACCTCATTTGCGAGCGTTCGGTGCCAAGGCGCATCGGCCGACACATAGTCGGCGATGCGCGCCTGCTTGCGCCTCTTTCGCTCGGTAATTTCCGAGCCCACCGTCGACTGCGCGATTTCGGCGGCCTTCTGCTCGATCTCGCTTTGGGAGATGCCGCTCAGCAGGTCGTTGTCGGTCTGGAAGCGGAATTCGCCTCTTTCGAGCGACACGTTGTCATTAAGGTAGTCGCCGAAAACATAAGATTTGACGACGAAATTGCGCCCCTTGGACAGATCCTGGTCGGGGCCGGCCTCATAAAACTCCTCGGCGAATTCAGGTATATAGGCCTGAAGCGGGTTGTCGGTCACTTCGCGCCGATGCGCGACGAGACTGACTTTGCTCTTGGCCGACCTCGGCGCATAGAATTTGAAGATGCGGACCTGAAAGTCCTTGGCCTCTTCGTTGGCTGTGAGTGTGAACTTTCCCTGTTCAACCCGCATCTCGACAATCTGGCTGTTCTCCTTGCCCAGATAATCGTTGAGAGAGACGCCACCGGAAGGCTCCTTCGCTTCCCGGATCACAATACGCGGACACGCCCGATCCTTGTCTACGAAATATGGTAGCAGCCGTTCGACGATAACGCGGCTGACGGTATCGAGGCGCTTGTCCGGGAACTTGACCGACTTGATGCCGGAAATCTCGACTGCCGTACCCGTCTCCCGCTTTTCCGAAGCGGACGTTTTCTCGTCAACGATGATGTCTTTGTCTAGGCCCATCCTGAAGGATCGATCGTGGAACGCATCGCCGACGGCGAAGGTGCTCGCGACCTTCACATGGTTGAAATACTTGAGGCAGGTGAACCGGCCGAACCCTTTACCGCCATCGGAGATTTTCTGTTCGGTATAGAGGGTATCGAACGAATCGCGGTTGCTTTTCGTGAAGCCGACCCCGTTGTCCTTAACGATGAATCCATCAATATCCTCAAGGCGGTCAATGATGTCCGCCTGTCCGCTTCGCAGGATTTCGATCTGGATCAGGCCATTCTTGACGCCCTTTTGGTCGATGGCCTGAATGGCGTTTACCACTAGCTCCACCAGCGGCGTATAGACGTTGGTCCCGGATCGGATGTTCTCGACCAGCCGCCTGACGTTGACATTGCTCATGCCAACTCCCTCACATCGGTCGGGCCGTCATCAGCCTTGTCTCTGCACGGGCTCGCCGATGTCATTCTTCGTTTCCTCTCGATTCTCGTTGGGGAGCTCTGATGGCGGAGGACGCAACGCTTTCGCGGACGTACTCGCGCATGAACTCCCGAAGCACTTGTGCCGCGGGACGATCATGGGCCTGGCACGCCGCGACGAATTCGTCCCGCAGATCCCGGTCCAACCTGATGCGCAACCCGACATCTTTTTTGGTCATGCCGGAAGTGTACCCAATGGATACACATCTGCCTAGAGAGGACGTTCCAGAAACAACGGCGACCAGGGTGCACGATTTTCAAGTTCGGCTGCTTTGCACTTCGTGATCCGGTCCTCGTGCCCGGCTCCCGCTGGCGCTCACGCCGGGCGAGTTGCTTGGGGGCGCTGCCCCCTGGCGCGGCGCAAGGGATCGCTGGCGCTCGACCGGGACGGTCTCCCCAGCCTTCCGCGCGGATGCGTGTTTCTCACTCTCGCCCATGGCTTCGATCCGCTTGTGCAGGCCGGGTGATCCCCCTCCGCCCCGGGCGCCCTTGCACCTTGCACCCCCCGGTCTCGCCGACGGGCAAGGTTGCAGCGCAGCGCTGCGCTCCAACCCAAGCCCATTAGGAGAAAGACCATGACCACGAATGCTAACACCGCGCCGACCGTCGAAAACGGCGCGACGGTTTTCATCCCGCTCAACAAGCTCAGGAAGCACCCGAAGAATGCTCGCAAGACCCCGCACAGCGAGGCGTCTATCGAGGCGAAGGCGGCGAGCATCGCCGCCAAGGGCATCCTGCAAAATCTGGTGGTGGAGCCGGAGCTTGATGCGGGCGGCGAACCGACCGGCTTCTATCTCGTCAGCATCGGTGAAGGCCGCAGGCTCGCGCAGATGCTGCGTGTGAAGCGCAAGGAGATCAAGAAGACCGAGCCCATCCGCTGCGTCATCGACACGGCGAACGACGCGGCGGAAATCAGCCTTGACGAGAACGTGACCCGCGAAGACCTGCATCCTGCCGACCAGTTCGAGCGCTTCCGCGAGCTTTCGGAAAATCGCGGATGGGGCGCAGAAGAAATTGCCGCCCGCTTCGGCGTGACCGCGCATGTCGTGAAGCAGCGGATGCGTCTCGGCGCTGTCAGCCCCAAGCTGCTGCAGGTCTATCGCGATGGCGGTTTGACCTTGGATCAGTTGATGGCCTTCGCCATCACCGACGATCACACGCGGCAGGAATACGTCTATGAGAACCTGTCCTATAACCGCGATCCGTCGATCATCCGGCGCGACTTGACCAAGATGAATGTAGTGGCGACGGATCGCTGCGCGGTCTTCGTCGGTGCGCAAGCCTATACCGAGGCAGGCGGCAACATCCTTCGCGATCTGTTTACCGAGGATCGCGGCGGCTTCTTCGAAGACCCGGCGCTGCTGGGCCGGCTTGCCGTCGAGAAGCTGGAACGGATCGCCGCCGAGGTGCAGGAGGCCGAGGGCTGGAAGTGGACTGCCGCCTATCTCGATTTTCCCCATGCCCATGGGATGCGCCGCGTCTATCCGCATTCGGTGGAGCTTTCGGAAGCGGACGCCGCTGCATACGCCGCCGCGCAGGACGAGCTTGAGCGCCTGACAGCGGAATGGGAGAACGCCGATATTGACCTCCCGCCCGAAGTGGATGCGCGGTTCGCGGAGCTTGAAGCCGAGATCGAGCGCATCGACGCGCTGCGCCATGCCTACGACCCCGAAGAGATCGCGCGCGGCGGCGTGTTCGTGGTGGTGGCCCATAACGGCGAAGCCCGTATCGAACGTGGTTTCATCCGGGCCGAGGACGAGGCCCCGAAGCTGGAAGCTGCCGAGGATGGCGAAACCGTCATCGACGGGGTGCGCGTCAATGACGATGGCGAGATCATCGACGGCGACGAACAGGACGGCGAAGGCGATGACGGTTCCGCGAGCGTGCCGGAGCCGGAAGAAGATGCCGGGGAAGACGGAAAGCCGCTGTCGGATTCGCTTATCCGCGACCTGACCGCACATCGCACCCTTGGGCTGCGTCTTGCCCTTGGCGAGCAGCCGGATATGGCGCTTGTCGCCGTCATCCACACGCTGGCGGCGCAGACCTTCTATCGCGGCGGCAGCGAGGCCCATTGCCTCGAAATCCGCCCGACCAGCAACTATCTTGCGGCCCACGCGGACGGCATCGAGGACACGGCAGCGGCGAAGATGCTGAATGAGCGCCATGCCGGATGGGCGGCGGACATGCCGCGCGATGTTGCTGACCTCTGGGGCTTCGTCGCCGGTCTGGACCATGCGAGCCTGATGGCCTTGCTCGCGCATTGCGCCTCGCTCACCGTCAATGCGGTGAAGCTGCCGTGGGAAAGCAATAAGCGCCGCACTCATGAAACGGCCGAGAAGCTGGCGACGGCGGTGACGCTCGACATGACGGCACACTGGACGCCCACCGTGCGGACCTATCTCGGGCGCGTCACCAAGGCCCATATCCTTGCCGCCGTGCGCGAGGCTCTTGGCGACGAAGCGGCGGAGCGGATCGCGGACAAGAAGAAGGTGGAGATGGCCGAAGCCGCCGAGCAGCTTCTGGCCGGGACCGGCTGGCTTCCGCCCATGCTGCACACCGAGCGACCCGCATGGTTCGCAGACGAACAGCATGACGCTTTCGCCAGCGGCAGCGCCGAGATCGCGCCGGAAGTGCAGAACGACGACCATTTCGCCGTTGCGGCGGAATGATCGGGGAGCCGGGACCGCAGGAGCGGTGCCGGCTTCTTGCTGTAAAAATCGCGGCCGCGCGGTTCTCCCGCGCGGCCGGATCACGGCGACGACAGCAACAACTTATCCCGTTCAGTATCGACAGACAGTCACGGATCACCAATATTGCATCATCCTCGAAGCAGGGAGCGATTGAGCGGCAAGCCGCGCCAGATGTGAAGGAGAAGAACCATGGTCGCCGTCATGTTCATGAGCGTTGCTCTGATCGCGATGCTTTGTGTCCTGGCCTATACGCTCGCTGTCTATGCGCTCCCGTTCATGCTTGGTATTGCCGCCGCGCAGCTCGCCTATCAGACCGGCTCCGGCCTCATCGGCGCGGGCCTTGTCTGGCTGCTCGCAGGTGCTGCAGCTTTCGGCATTCTGGCGCTGCCGTTCTACACGCTGCGCCCGCTGATTCTGCGTTTGATCGTTGCGCTGGTCTTCGCCGCGCCCGCCGCTGTTGCCGGATATGCGCTTGTTCACGGCGTCATCAAGGAATCGGTGCCGTCCGAAATCTGGCGGCAAATCTTCTGCATCATTGGCGGTGCGCTGGTCGGGGTCTCGGCTCTGTTGCGATTGGCAGGCGGCACGGGGCAACCGGCCCGATAGCCGGGAAGCAGAGCCAATCTTGATCGGGGAATCTTGACCAAGGGGATAGGGCGTTGCCCTTCGGGCCGGGCTTTCGGCTACGCCGGAACCGCGCCATGGCACCTTTCCGCCATTCGGCTTCAATCCCATAACGCAAGGGCGCGGCGGCGGTCATTTCGCGAGCGCGCCGTATCGGCGAGCCCCCGAAAGGCTGGCCCCAATCACCATCGCATCGAAACCAGCGAGATGAGGCGGCTTCGCCTGGTCGATCACACGGCAGGGAACGCAGCAGAGCCGAAAACTCGGGTCGGCATGGCCAGCCAAGGTGTTCGCTTTGCATCTCGCGGGCAGGCTCCCTCTACGACGCTGAGCTCGATCAAAGCCGCTGGGGAGCGAAAGCAAGGCTGAGCGTCGGTCACGCTCACCGGAGCCGATTATCGGGCCATGAGGATAAAGGTCAGACGGTGGAGCGTAGGCCAGCGAACCCCGCCCGTTTTCGGTCTCGAGCGTTGAGGGCGCAGGGAAGGTCGCCATTGTCGTATTCCCTCGATTTCCTGAAACGGGCGTCCCATCCGCGATCTCGATTGGCATGGGTCTGACCGAGGACCGGCTTCGCCTCGCTCGTCTCCCGCAACGTCCGTCGCCAACTTTTTTCCGCCGCCTTCGGCTTGCATCGCGAAGCAAAAAAGCCGTCGCCGGCCGCCTTCCACTTTGTTCCAGCACCTTCGGGTGCAGGGTCGATCGTCCCCGGTCTCACGACCCCCATCGAGGTCGCAATGGTGCGGCCCGACAAGAAAAGGAATACGACAATGGCGACCATCGGCACCTTCACCAAGAACGAAAACGGCGCGGGCTTCACCGGCGCGGTCAAGACCCTGACCCTCAACGTCAAGGCCAAGTTCGTCCCCTCCGAAGGCGACAGCGAGCGCGGCCCCGACTTCCGCATATTCGCTGGCTCGACTGAGTTCGGCGCAGCCTGGAAGAAGACCGCCCGCGACAGCAGCCGCGAATACCTCTCCGTCAAGCTGGACGATCCGAGCTTCCCGGCCCCGATCTACGCCAGCCTGGTCGAAGCCGAAGACGGCAGCGGCCACAACCTCATCTGGTCCCGCCGCAACGGCGACTGAGGCCAGCCTTCCAGAAGCCCCGCCGCGAGCGGGGCTTCTCTATGCTCATGTCCGCCGCCGTCAAGGAATACGGAGATCGGGATTCACGAATTTTCTGTTTTCAGATTTTCGGCATCCCGATCGGATATTCTCTCCGGCTTGCGCCTACGCTTCAGCCGGCAGTTTGGCTAAGGGCGCTGCCCTCGCGCGGCGCAAGGGACCGCTGACGCTCGGCCCGGCCGGCGTCCCCGACCTTCCTCCACGTCGTTCCTCCGTTCCGTGCAGGCCGGGCGATCCCCCTCCGGCCCGGCCGCCCTTGCACCTTTCTACCCCGGTCTCGGCGACGGCCAGGGTTGCAGCGCAGCGCTGCGCTCCAACCCAGACCTACGGAAGGAAAGACCATGTATCACCAGCTCGCCACTCGGTTCGGCCGCAATGCCCACCAGATCAGCGGACGCGAACCGCTCGACAATGAAGCCCTGTATCGGCACGTCCCGTCCATATTCGCGCGCGAGGCACATGACAGCCGTTCCGAGCGTTACGTCTATGTCCCCACCATCGACATCGTGGAGGGGTTGCGCCGGGAAGGATGGTTTCCGTTCTTCGCCGTGCAGTCCGTGCCGCGCGACGGGAGCCGCCACGGCCACGCCAAACATATGCTGCGTCTGCGCCGGGATGGCGGGATCGGCAAGCCGGAGGCGGCGGAAGTTATCATCGTGAATAGTCACGATGGCACGTCAGCGTATCAGATGTTCGCCGGGATGCTGCGTTTCGTCTGCACCAACAGCATGATTGCAGGCGAGCGCTTCGAGGAAATCCGCGTTCCCCACAAGGGCGGCATTCAGGATCAGATCATCGAGGGCGTTTACACCGTAGCGGAGGATTTCCCGCGCCTCATTGATGCGACGGAGACCATGAAGGAAACGCGGCTTTCGCGAGACGAGCAGCGGGTTTTGGCCGAGGCCAGCCTTGTCGCCCGCTATGGTGAAGAGGAAAGCCCGGTTCAGCCGGACCAGATCATCATGCCCCGCCGGCACGAGGATGCGGGGCAAAGCGTCTGGAGCACGTTCAACGTCATTCAGGAAAATCTCATCCGGGGCGGATTGCGGGGACGCCGCCAGACGTCAGACGGCCGCATTCGTCGTACCCAGACCCGCGCCATTAACGGCATCGACCAGAATGTCGGCCTCAATCGCGCGCTCTGGACGCTGGCGGAGGGTATGCAGCGCTTGAAGGGTCTTTGACCCCGAGCGCGACAGGGCTGCCGCCCCGGCGGCCCTGCCTCTCCCGGCGATCACAAGAGCGGAAAAAATCGCGCCGATCCGGCGTTGCGGATCGGCGGCGCGGCCATACCCGAGAACATGTCCGCGCTCGCCGGGCTACGCCCGGCTCGCAGAAACACGTAAGCACTGTTAAGAAGAAAATAACCAAGAGATTGATCGCGTTAGCCGATCTAGTTATCTCGATAGCGCAGCTACAGTTTTTTCAACCGATACTTGAAGGTCTCTATCCGGGCGTTTCCTTGCGTGTGTCCGGTGTAGAGAGGTAGCGCCATGCTGAGCATCGACTGGCGTTCTCCGGCGGCATACAGATTTGCCAAGAGCATCCCCGCCGCCGGTTTCGCCTGGGAATATCTTCGCCGCGATGACGAGTATCGTCGCGAGTTTCAAACCATAACTGCGTCGCACGAGCCAGACCCGGGGCGGTTGGAAGCCTTCATGCAACGCTGGGGGCTGCGATTTTCCGACCGATCCTGAAACCCCATCGGATCGGCAATCCTTGTTCTGGAGCCCAAGCCTTCAGCCGCAAGCCATATGGCTCTCTCCCCTGCAGCATCACGACAGCGAAACGGAGCCGATCATAACGCTGGCGCATCTCGACGGCCTCGATCTGCGCCAGGCCGCAGATGGCTGGCATGGCATCTGGCTGGTCGACGGCATAACGCATCAATTCTGGTTGCCCCACGCCGTTCCTGACGCCGCGACTTTCTATGGAACAGTCCTGCCGATGGACGACCTCTACGATCTGCGCGCTCACGCCGCCCGGAGGCTTTGGCGCTCCCTCAAAGGCCGACCGCCCGGTCCTGATTTTCGCGCGCTGCCGGAGCAGCTTCGGCAATGGCACATTCTATCCCTGCGCGCGCTCGACGCGCGCTTGCGCGGCGAAAGCTACCGCACCGTCGCCGAAGTCTTGCTTGGTTTCAGCGGCACTAAAGAGGATTTCGAGGGCGACCCGCGCAAGAACAAGGCCCGTCGCCTCGTCGCTCACGGGATCAAGATGATGCGCGGCGGCTATCGGCTGCTCCTGCATTATCCCATCAAGGCTTTGAGCAAATAAGCCTACGCCTGCCTGCCACCGCGCGCAGCTAGTGCGACCGCTTGTTCCAAAATGCGCCGATAGCCTGAGCCTGAGAGCCATTGCGCGCGGGCAATATGGCTTTCCCAGCAACGGCGGCTGCGCGCTTTCTCAGCGATGGGGTCGCGGTGCAGGACGATGCGCGCGACCTCCTGCCAGTCCGCGCCATCTCGGTTGGCATCCAATAGCCGCAGATAGGTGACGTAGTGCTGTTCGTCATAGGTCGTGATATCTGGCCCGCTGGGAGCCTCATCTTCAACAGCTGGATCAAGCTGAGGCCGTTCACGCATGAATTCTGCCCTTTTGCATCGGGAACGCGGACATAATGAAGTAAGTTCAGGACAACCGACGAATAGCATGGCTTGATACGAATAGGAATGATCGTTCCTAGAATGATCGTTCCTATGCTGGTTCCCCTCTTGTCATGGATCTCAAGGAGGTCATGGCGAGGAATCTGCGTCGGGCACGTCATGATAAGAAGCTGACGCAAGAAGAACTCGCCGATCGGGCGGGCCTGAGTATGCGCTATATCGGTGCGATCGAGCGTGGCGACGTATCCGCCAGCGTCACCGTCCTTGGCCAGATTGCCGATGCCCTTGAGATCGAGCCCGGCGAATTACTGAAGAAGGTCGGCGCGCCGAAGTAGCCGGCCTTTTCCTGAGCCGAATGCTGCCGCTTGGCCTGCCGCGCAGCCGTAAACCACCATCCCAACCACAATAGCCGGAGGGGTGCCGCCAGCGCATGAGCGCAAATGCGGCACGCTACCCGCCGCCGATCCCTCGCCATGGTTCGCCGTAGCCCGCTGCCACGAAGGCAGCGCGCATCACGACTAACCAGAGGTGACTCCATGGCCAATCCATTGGCGGGCCTGCCGCCACGACTCCTGCGCACGCAGGAAGCCGCCCGCTTCCTCGGCATTTCCATCCGTACCCTTGAGAAGCACCGGACCTACGGCACCGGCCCGACCTATCGAAAAATCGGCGGCCGCGTCCTTTACACGGTCCACGATCTCGAAGCCTGGACCGAAATCGGCTCCCGCAAATCTACCCGCGACATCACCGCCGGCACGGTCTTTCCCGCGCGTCCGCTGACGTCCGAAGAGCGGGGCAAGTTCTGAATGCTGCACGACGATCACAGCCCCGCGCAGCCGGCCGACACGAGCGAGCGCAATCACCTGGCCCCCTTCGTGGTCGCGACGGGCGACGCCAGCCCGCGCGATCAGCGCGATCTCATGGAACGGCCCTTCTTCTCGCTGGCGAAGACGCCGCGGACCAAGCCCATTCTCTACAAGGCGGCCGATGTCGAGGTGCAGGTGCTCGCCATGCCCGAACACGGCATGGCGACCATCTGGGACGCCGACGTGCTAATATGGGCCGCCTCGCAGATCGTGGCGGCCGAGAATGACGGCCTGCGCACCTCGCGCTTCTTCCGCTTCACGCCCTATCACCTGCTGCGTGCCATCGGGCGGCCGACCGGCAACCGCCAATACGTGCTGCTGAAGGCCGCGCTCGCGCGCCTGCAATCGACTGTCATCGCCACCACGATTCGCAACGGCCCGCATTGGCGGCGTCGGCAATTCTCCTGGATCAACGAATGGGAAGAGATGACGACGCACACCGGCCGCGTCGAGGGCATGGAATTCGTCCTGCCCGAATGGTTCTATAACAGCGTCGTCGATCGCTCGCTCGTCCTTACCATCGACCCGGCCTATTTCCGGCTGACCGGCGGCATCGAACGGTGGCTCTATCGTGTCGCCCGCAAGCACGCCGGCCACCAGCGCCACGGTTGGCTGTTCGAGGTCGCGCATCTCCATGTGAAGTCCGGCAGTCTCGCCCGCGTCTCCGACTTCGCGCTCGACCTGCGCCGTATCGCGGCTCGCCAGCCTCTCCCCGGCTATCGCCTTGAGATCGAGCGGGAGCATGGCCGCGAACTGCTGCGCATCCGCCCCGAAATCCTGTCCACAGTGCCTGTTGAAAAGGGTGTGGATACCATCGGCACATCAGGCGTACGCAGTATCGGCACATCGGGCGCAGCCATATCGGCACATCAGGCGCGTGGACCCCAGTTAAGCCTATGGCCGGAAACGCGGAATCCGACCGCTAACTTAGAGTCTAACAGAGAATCTAACTCTTCTTCTTTGTCGCACGCGCACGCGCATGCGAGGCGTGGTGCCGGTGCCGCCCGCTCCATTGCCGACGTGCTGCGCGACATGCTCGCCGCCGATGACCGCCATGGAGGCCGGTCATGAGCGACAAGGCTTCCCATCGCGCGCATGGCCGTCCGCTGACGGACGGGCCAGCACCGTTCACCACCCTGGTCGAGCTGACCTTCGAGAAGCGCAAGGTCGAGCATTGGATCAGGTTCGGGCGCAAGAGCTACGAACAGATCCTCGACCGTCGCCGCAGCGTCGTCGGCTTCGCGCCCGACAGCATCTTCGCCTTCGTCCGCTGGGCGGCGGGTGAGCATGGCACGATCATCTCGCGCATCAACATCGTGCGCGCCATCCGCCGCGGCGAGCCGTTCCAGACGCTGCCCTTCGTTCGGCCTGGTGGCGACATCCTCTTGCGGCTCGACGGCTGGCCCAAGGTCCAGCGTGCGCTTGCAGCGATCGACGCGGTGGAAGCGCTCGGCCTCGATCCGACCGAAGCCTCACCCGACCACTGGCGACACGTCCATAACCGGCTTTCCGCCGGTCTGGAGCCGAGCGCCTACACGCCCGTGCGTCATGCCGCGTGGATCGGTCGCCGGAGGATCGACCCATGAGCCGCTGCCACATCCTCGGGGCGACGTTGCTCGCCATCATCGGCATCGCCGCCACCAGCGCGGCCGATATGCCGACAAAACTCGTGTGGAACGCCACGGCGAGCGCGCCGGTCGGGTTTTACATCATCGAGCCGGCCGACCGGATCGAAGTGCCGGAGCTGGTCGCCGTCATGCCGCCCGAACCGCTCGCCGGATTCATGGTCGGTCGCGGCTATATCGGGCGCGACATGCCGCTCCTGAAGCGCGTCGTCGGTCTTCCCGGCCAACGGGCTTGCCGCACCGGCCGCGCCATCACGGTTGACGGCGTGGAGTTGGGCGATGCGCTCGACCGCGACCGGATCGGCCTCGCTCTGCCCATCTGGCAGGGCTGCCGCGTCATAGCCGACGGCCAGCTTTTCCTCATGAATTGGGACGTCCCTGACAGCCTCGACGGCCGCTACTTCGGGCCGATCCCCACAAGCTCCGTCATCGGACGCGCGCTGCCGCTCTGGACCGATGAGGACGGCGACGGCCGCTTCGTCTGGCACGCGCCGACCCACTGACCGCTTCCCCATCGGCGGAAGCGGTGTCTGCCGATGGCTTTTCCAACTCCACCGCATGGAGACAGTCATGCCGCAAATCGGTCAATTCACGCGCGAAGGTTCCGGCTTCAGCGGCCGCGTTCACACCCTCACGCTCTATCGCGAACTCACCATGGTTCCCGCCGATCCTTCGGACTCGGAGAATGTGCCGGACTACCGTGTCCATCACGGAGCCGACGACGGCCCGGAGATCGGCGCGGCGTGGAAACGCACCGGCGAGAAGGCCGGCGAATATCTCTCCGTCCTGCTTGACGATCCGGCCCTGCCTCAGCCAATCCGCGCAAACCTCTTCCGCGACGACGATGCAGGCTCGTCATGGTCGCTGCACTGGACGCGCCCGAAGCCGCGCGAAGAGCGGGACTGAAGCCATGCGGTCCTGTGTCATTATCGCGCTCAGAGCCTCTATTCCTTTGTTCGCGGGAAAGCCGTCTCATTCCTTCGTCCCGCTCGACCACAAGTCGGCCGGCGCGCGCAGCGTAGGTCAAGGGCGGCCATCGGCCGGCGCTTCGCGCGCACCCTTGACCGCAGCGAGCACGCTGGCAGGCTGGCGGTTCGGCGGAGAAAGGTCGTCACGGCGCTATGCCGTTATCCTGCTCGCTTGCGGGCTTGTGCTCGGCGCGGGACCGGCGGCGACCTTGGCGCAATCAACGCCGGTCGCGCGCACGGTCGCCGCCGATCCGCATGGCGGCCACATTGCCGAGGCGTCGCAGCGGTTCGGCATTCCCGAGTACTGGATTCGCGCCGTGCTGCGCGCCGAGAGCGCGGGCGACGTGCGCGCGATCTCGTCGGCCGGCGCGATCGGGCTCATGCAGGTCATGCCAGATACCTGGGCGGGCCTGCGTGTCCGCTATCGTCTAGGCCGCGATCCCTACGATCCGCGTGACAACATCCTCGCCGGCACGGCCTATCTGCGCGAGATGTGGGATCGCTACCGCAATGTCATGGCGATGCTCGCCGCCTACAATGCCGGTCCCGGCCGCTATGACGAGCATCGCGCGACGGGCCGTCCGCTGCCCCCCGAAACCCGCGCCTATGTCGCCGCGCTCGCGCCGGGACTCGGTGGCGCGGTCGCGGCCGGAACGCCGGAGAAGCAGTCCGCACCGCCGCCCGATTGGCGGGATGCACCGCTCTTCGTCATGCGTCTAGGCAACAGGCGGAGCGCTGATCCGGTGCAGACTATCGGCACATCAGGCGACGCTCGTTCAACCGTTCCGGTGCGTAAGCGCCGCGATGCGGAGCCGCGTGACGGCAGCATGTTCGTGGCGCGCGCGGACGATGGGAGAGCACAATGAGGATGGCGTTTTCCCGTCCGCTTGCGCTTGTTCCGGTGTGCAGTGAGGCAAGGTTGCGCCTGGCTGCATTCCCGGTTGGAAGGGCGGAAAGGTTAGAAAAGGCGGAGGGCAAGATAAAGGAAACCGGCACCACGGGGCGGCGGTTTCTGGGCAAGCCCTTGTCTGCACACTGTTTTGGAGCGCCGTTTCCGGCACCTTGCTTTTCACCCCCGCGTGCCGCGCCTCGGCGCAAAGCCTTGGCTTTGCTGGGTTTCGACCGGCACCATAGCCCGGAACAGGGCGGTTTTCCGTTTTTTGCCCGGTGGCGCGCCCATGACCGGCGATGACGAATTTCGCTTCCGGCCGAAGCCCGGCCGCATCCGCGCCGACACGCAGAAGCTCGGCAAGGCCAAGAGCTTTCTCACCCAAGCGAAGAAGATCGCGCGCCAGCAGAGCAACAGCCCGTCGCGGTCCTCGGCATCACCGTCATCGCGCTCCCGATCGTCGTCGCCGGCTAAGGGCAGCAAGGCTTCGCGGACGAGCGCGCCTGGCCTCAAGCGTGGAAGCGGCGCTGCCTTCGTGCGCGCCCGAACCTTGTCGGGCGGCTGGAAGCACAGTACGCCCGGCCAGCGCCGTGTCGTCGTCAAAACCCGCTACGTTCAGGGCGCCGGCAAGAACGGAAAATCCGCCGCCCATCTGCGCTATATCCAGCGCGACGGCACCTCGCGCGACGGCGAGTGCGGCCAGCTCTATTCCGCGACCAAGGAGCGCGCCGACGGCGCGGCCTTCGTCGAGCGCGGTGCGAACGACCGCCACCAGTTTCGCTTCATCGTCTCGCCCGAGGACGGCGCGGACTTGTCCGACCTCACGGCCTATACCCGCGACCTCATGCGCCAGGTCGAGACCGATGTCGGCACGAAGCTCGATTGGGTCGCGGTCAATCACCACAACACCGGCCATCCCCATGTGCATGTCATTGTGCGCGGTAAGGACGAGCTGGGCGAGAACCTCATCATCAACGGCGACTATCTCGCCAACGGCATCCGCGAACGGGCGAGCGAGCTGACCACGCTGGAGCTTGGCCCTGTCACCGAGATTGAGCAGACCCGCAAGCTCTCGGCCGAAATCGATCAGGATCGCTTCACCCGCATCGACCGCGCCATGACCGAGGAAGCTGAGGACCGCTTCCTCGACCTGCGTCACGAGCCCGCTGATCCCAAGCGCCAGTTCAACCGGACGCTGCGCCTGCGCCGTCTCGCCAAGCTGGAGAAGATGGGCCTCGCCACCGAGCACGCGGCGGGCGTCTGGGAACTCGGCGAGAAGATGGAACCGACGTTGCGCGAGCTGGGCGAGCGCGGCGACATCATCCGCAACATGCACAAGGCGCTGAAGGCCGATGGGCTGGAGCGCGATCCCATGACCTTCCAGATTCACGACGCTGCGCCGGAAGTCCCGATCGTCGGCCGCGTCGTCGACAAATATCTGACCGACGAGCTGGGCGAGAACCTGACCGTCGTGGTCGATGGCATCGACGGTCGCACGCACCATGTCGCCGGCATCGACACCGTCCGTGTCGCCGATGCCCGGATCGGCAGCGTTGTCGAGATCGGCCCGCCCGACACCGCGAGCCGCCCGTCCGACCGCACCATCGCGACGATCGCCGAGGGCGGCATCTATCGGCCGACCCAGCATCTCGAACAGGCGAAGTTCGAGGGCCGCGTGCCCGGCGGCGACTATGACGGCTATGTCGATGCGCATGTGCGCCGGCTGGAGGTGCTGCGCCGCGCCGGGATCGCCGAGCGGATCGACGCCGACCAATGGCGCATCCCGCAAGACTTCGAGACCCGCGCCGCCGCCTATGACGCGGGCCGCAACCGGCAGGCCAATATCCGTGTCCTCTCGACCTTCGATCTCGAAAAGCAGATCGGCGCGACAGGCGCGACCTGGCTCGACCGGCGGCTGGTCTCGGCTGAAGCATCGGATCTCGCGCCCGCCGGCTTCGGACGGGAGGTGAGTGACGCGATGGACCGCCGTCGCGAGCGTCATATCGACCGGGGCGACGCAGCCCTTCAGCCGAACGGCGGTATCGCCTATCGTCGCAATCTTCTCGCCACGCTGCGCGAGCGCGAGGTTGCCAGCGTCGGCGGCGAGCTGGCCGCGACGAAGGGCCTGCCGTTCCGCGCCGCAGCCGACGGCGAGACCGTCATTGGCAAGTTCACCGGAACCGTCCAGCTATCGAGCGGCAAGTTCGCCATGGTCGAGCAGAGCCACGAGTTCACCCTTGTCCCGTGGCGGCCGGTCATCGACCGCCAGCTCGGCCGAGAAGTTGCGGGTGTCGTGCAGGGAGGTTCGATATCGTGGCAGTTGGGAAAGCAGAGGGGATTGAGTATGTGAGCTGAACATCTGTCAATCGACGCGGTGGATCGTGCTCTCGCCTACGATCAAAGCAGTTAAAAAATTTCACTAGATGTAAAAAGTCATCAATGGTATAATTACACTAAGTGCTAAATTATATGATAGCCGCATGAGCTTTGGCGACATGGACACTGCAACGTGATCACGGTGTAGAGCTTCTCTTCGGAGCCGGTTCGGAAGCCAACAAAACCATGGTCGCAATGGCCAACAAGCGAGAAGGCATCGAAACATGAACGATCTGAATTTCGCAGGCAAGCACTGGGCCGACCGCAATTTTTTCAGCCCCAATGTGCTGATCGATGCGCTGACTAAGCACATACTGAACCTGATGCCCTATGGCATGACCGATCTGGGAGAAGTTCTGGAGGTCGTCTGCCAATTAAAGGACAGCGATGAGGAAGTCTGGATCAACGCTTGGAGTGCCATGGCAAGACGCATTCAGGATCGAGCTGAGGCGGCTGAGCACAAAGGGAACCCCGTTACCGCCGCTACTGCCCATTTGCGGGCCTCGACCTATTGGCGGTGTTCGTTGCTCTATTTCAGCAAGTCTGAAGATCCTCGCATCAAGGACTACGCTCGGCTCAGTTCGCTATGCTACCAGCGATATCTGGCGCTCTCTGATTATCCCGGTGAGTACATCGAAGTCCCTTATGACGGTAGCTTTCTTCCAGGGCATTTCTATCGATCACCTGCCGCGGGAGCCAAGGCGCCGGTGCTGATCCTGACGCCCGGCCGCGATACTTGGGCTGAGGATACACGCTGGGTCTGCGAGGGTGCGCTTCGCCGCGGCATTCACTGCATCACCTATGATGGGCCTGGGCAAGGCTTTGCGTTGCGGCTGAATGACCTGACGTTCCGGCCTGACTGGGAAAACGTCGTCTCCCCCCTGATCGATTTCGCGCTGCATAAATTTTCCGAGATCGACGCCTCGCGAATTGCGCTGATGGGCATGAGCTTCGGCGGTTTTCTATCACCCCGCGCCGCAGCCTTCGACAAGCGAATCAAGCTTTGCATCGTTGATCCGGGCAACATCAGTTGGGGAAGCGCGATCATCGAACAGTTGAAGCGCGCCAAGGACACACGCGTCGAGGATTTGCCCGAAGAGGTCGCCAATCTCGTCAAAGACTACGCTTGGAAGCACGGCGTGCCCAATACCGTTTCGGACGTGATCAGGGTGCTGAAAAACTACGACAACAGCGACATCCTTGACCGGATCACCTGCCGGATGCTGGTGCTCGACGGAACCGGGGAGGTCTTCAACGGTGCAAAGCAGTTCTATGATGCGCTGGATTGCCCGAAGGAATATCTCCTGTTCGACGAAGCCTCGACTGCACAGCAACATTGCCAAATCGGCGGTTACGCTACCGCAACCGAGTATCTCTTCGATCGGATCACCGAGGCTCTTTGATTCCACACGGAGCGATAACGGACGAGCTACGACGGCTTCAACCTTTGGTCTTTCGCCAGTCGATGGCGAGGCGGTCGAAGCCGGCGGCCGCTATAGCCACCAAGCATAGCGCCTCCGCCGGTTGGCTTCCGGTCAGATTTGCATAACTCCTCGAACGTACTTGCGAATAGTTCGAGCGCTGAGGCGGCAACGCACGGAAGCGTCGTCCCCTGCTTTGCTTCTGATCCATTCCCGCCTGATGGAAGGCGGAGCATTTGCTCCTAAATTGCACCTATTGTAAAATTACACTAAGTGTAATACATGTGTTTGCCGACGCAACGATTTTTGAGGAATGACATGAAACGGGTGCAATATGACCGCTACGGCGGTCCGGAGAAAATGTACTTTGGCGAATACGATTTGCCGTGGGTCGGCGATAACGAGGTGCGCGTCTCGGTCAAGGCCGCCGCAATCAATCCCTTTGATTGGAAGCTCCGCCAAGGAGCGATGAAGCTGGTGACCGGCAGGCGGTTTCCAAAAGGGATGGGCACCGATTTTGCCGGGATCGTCGAAGCGATCGGCGGCAAGGTAACGAGCGTTCAGGTCGGCGATGAGGTCTTCGGCACGGTGGACTTCAAGAAGTCAGGCGCCTTCGCCGAAGTGGTGATCGTGGATGCCCATCACCTGGTGAAGAAATCACCGCAGCTTTCATTCAGTGAGGCGGCGTCTCTCCCCATTGCGGCGATGACGGCATGGGTGGCCATCCTCGACAGGGCACAGGCGCGCGCTGGATCGCACATTTTCATCAATGGATGCAGCGGCGCCGTGGGGGCCTTCGCCGCCCAACTGGCACTTGCTAAGGGCGCACGTGTCTCCGGCACATGCGGATTGGGCTCGATGGACAGCGCGAGAGCTGCCGGTGTCGATCCGATATTCGCCTACTCAGAGCGGCAAGTCTTTGCGAGAAACGGAAAGTACGACGCCATATTCGATACGCTCGGAACACTCGACGTAAGTGACGGGCTTTCGATGCTCGATACGAAGGGCGTTTTCGTCGACATCAATCCGACGCCGGGCAGAATGCTACGTGGGATGGTGTTATCGCGCCGCTACAAATTGGCCTTCGCCACGCAGGGGATTCGGCATCTCCCGGCAATCGCCGAGCTTGCTGGCAACGGGACGCTCCGGCCGACGATCGGTCTGGAAGCGCCGTTCGGTGACGCTCTGTCCGTCATCGCTGATGCGGAAAACGGGCGGCGCGCTTCAGGAAAGATCGTGCTCGCATTTTGAATGCTTCCCGAGACAATAAACGGAAAAAGGAAAACATGATGAGCGATATTTCAAGCGCTGGCACCTACCTGCTCGGAGAGAAGTCCGTCGCGCGTATCGGCTATGGCGCCATGCAACTGGCGGGCAGGGGCGCATTTGGTCCTCCCAGGGATCGTGAGGTGGCGCTTACGGTCCTGCGCGAGGCCATAGCAGCGGGCGTCAATCATATCGACACGGCCGACTTCTACGGCCCTCATATCACCAACCAACTGATCCGGGATGCGCTTCACCCCTATCCCGATGAACTAGTTCTCGTGACCAAGGTAGGTGCGTTTCGCGGCGAAGACGGCTCCTGGTTGCCTGCGCAGGCTCCTGCCGACTTGGTGCGTGGCGTCCACGACAATCTTCGCAATCTTGGCGTGGATGTGCTTGACGTCGTCAATCTAAGGATCATCGAAGGCAATGGGATGGCGCCCGCCGAAGGATCGATCGAAGAACGCTTCACCGCGCTGGCCGAACTTCAGCGGCAAGGCCTGATCCGCCACCTGGGTCTCAGCAATGCAACGGCCACTCAAGTTGAGGAAGCGCAACGCATCGCCCCGGTGGTCTGCGTCCAAAACCACTACAATCTCGCGCATCGAGCCGATGATGCCTTGATCGACAACCTGGCCGAACAGGGGATCGCCTATGTCCCCTTCTTCCCCCTCGGCGGCTTCAATCAGCTCCAATCAGAGACGCTCTCGACGGAAGCGAGGCAACACGGAGTCTCGCCAATGAAGCTCGCGCTCGCATGGCTGCTCGCTCGTTCGCCCAACATCTTGCTGATACCGGGCACGTCAAACACCGCGCACCTGCGGGAAAATCTGGCCGCCGCCCTACTTGGGCTGCCCCGGGACATGGTGTTGCGGATCGGTGAAGCTATTCAGCAAGAGGTGAATTAGGTGAAAAATTTGAGACGACCTCACCTGCCGAACGAATGAAATCAGTATCCGGTCGTGGCGCTCACTGATTGATGCCCGGAATGAGCGCCACGAAACGTATCCTTCCACAAGAGACGTCTTCGGGCAGACGCACCGAGAGAACCATGCGTAGCATACTCGTACTGATGCTCATTTTCTTGTCGATCCTGCTTGCGTTTTCGCAGGTTTGGATCCCAAGGCTTACGGGTTGAGATAACAACGTGATTGCTGAGCCCGGTGGATGAGCGCACTTTCATCACCTACCCGGACGTCCGAGAGACGATGCACGAGGCTGAGCACTGACTCTCATCCTATCGTGGACGAGGGGAAGAGCTACATTTAAGGTTCCGACCGCAGCCGTCTATCAGCGGAAAACCGGGCTGTCTTTCCATAAAGTTCCCGCGCTGACTTCGGCGTATCCGAGGTTGTAAACAGCTCTCATATAATTCGTGTCGAACGGATTGAGCATTGAATAGGGCACTTGAGCGTCGATCGTTGCTAGATGGAAACGTGCGCCATTTCGCTTCGCGTAATTGTAAAGCGCCGTCAGTTCACTCTGTGCCTGAGATTTGATAAAGATCGAGTACGCCCTTGCCATTACAGGCAGCGTTCTGTTCTGCGTTATGCCAAACTCCGGCATGAGTGCGTTGTTGACGATCACATAAAAGTCGACGTTTTGCGCCCTGGCCGGCCGGCGCCGGCCCGCACCCGCCAGGAACGCTTGTGGAAGCATCAAGACTTGCGAAGAGGCTCCTCCGTCGGAGTGCATCTCCTGAAATTGGCGTCCTTCCGACTCGGCCTTGATCATGACTGCCGGATAAACGCCCGGGATACTTGCCGATGCTATCAGAACGTCCTGAAACAGCTTAAGCGCGTCAGGGCGGCCGCTGTTTGCGATGGCGCCCATGTTCCACACGACACCACGTTGGGTGTCGAGATCGGTTGTCAGGACGAGGAGGCGACGGCCTTTGCGATGTTCCGCTGCGATCTGCTGAAGGACTTGAGGTGTGATGAAACGCTCGACCATCCGTCTCAACGAGGTCGATCTCAGCAAGCTCGCTCCAAACAATCCCAACGGACGTTTCGTTGCAACGAGGTCCTCTGCGATGCCGCTGGTATAGAGATACACG
Source organism: Rhizobium sp. 3T7 (assembly GCF_020166565.1). Taxonomy (NCBI): domain Bacteria; kingdom Pseudomonadati; phylum Pseudomonadota; class Alphaproteobacteria; order Hyphomicrobiales; family Rhizobiaceae; genus Rhizobium; species Rhizobium sp. 3T7. Next base: position 112,834 of record NZ_JAIQXS010000010.1, on the reverse strand, counting down.
AGGGTATCGTCATAAGCCGAGCCGAGGAACGCGTATGGTGCGATCAAGGCACCCGTGCTGATGCCCGTGACAAGATCGAACTGCGGCCGGGATTTGGCTGCGCTCCAGGCCGAAAGTACGCCGACGCTGAAAGCGCCTCCCGAGCCGCCGCCGGAGATCATAAGGAAATGGAGGTTCGGCTTGGGCGCCGGTGCCCAGTCACGAGCATCTCCTGGAATTTCATCAAGCCGAGCGTCGCGATAAGTCCGGATTTCACCATAGCCGGAAATCAAAGCCTTATCTGCTTCCTTGGCATCATGGGCCCTGTCCTGCGTCTGCACGCATCCGGACAAGATGAAGGCGAGCGGGACCAGCGCTGCAAGGGCTCTCACGAGGGGCGTTCGCGAATGTCCATAACCAGTCCGTTGTCCCCACAGGCGGTCCCGGTCGGCACGCAAGGTGGCCTCGCCACCGGCTGCGCGCTCAGAAGCGCTGGTTACCGTGCGATCATATGCAGTCCACAGTGGCGGATACTGCGGAATCGTCTCTTGCGGAACAGGGGCGGCAAACTTCATCCCGATGTCGCCGTGCAATTCACGGCAGATTTCTTGTTGAGAGGCTGCCATCTCTAGCGGTGCCGACCAGAGGTACGTTCAAAGGCAAACACCTCGTGAGCATCGCGGGCATGTGTTGCCCGGTCGTCATGCGGGTGGCTTGATCCGGTCCGGCGTACCAATCGCTTGAGCGCTTCGAGCAGGTCATCGACGAATGTGAAGATCATCGGGATGACGATCAGGCTGAGGAAGGTCGAAGTCATCACGCCGCCGATCACTACAATGGCCATAGGCTGTCGAACGCTTGGATCGCCTCCTGTCAGGCTGAGCGCGACCGGAAGCATGCCGCATGCCATGGCTATAGTGGTCATCACGATGGGACGTGCCCGCTTGTGGCAGGCGTCGACGATGGCATCGAACCTGGACATACCCTGGTGCCGCGACATGATCGCGTACTCAACAAGGAGGATCGAGTTCTTTGTTACGATGCCCATGAGCATGAGCAGTCCGATGACGACCGGCAAGGAGAAGCTGGTTCCGGTCACCACAAGCGGCAGGAGCGCGCCACCCAATGAAAGCGGGAGGGCCATAAGGATGGTGAACGGCTGCAGGAAGTCGTGGAAGAGCAGAACGAGGACAGCGTAGATGCAGAACACACCGATTGCCATCGCGATTGCGAAGCTCTGGAATAGCTCCGAACTCTGCTGAAGTTCGCCTTGCTCTACGACTTCCACGTTCGCCGGCAGTTGCTGGAATGCTGGCAACGCCTGCACCTCGCGGTACACGTCGCCTAGGATGCGGCCGTTGAGCTCTATCGAGAGAATGACGTTACGCATCCGGTCAATGCGGTCGATTTGTGAAGGACTGCCGCCGATATGGATGTCGGCAATCGATCCAAGATCGACATTGCCATTCGCTCCAGCCACCCTCATGTTCCTGATATCGTCGAGACTGGTCCGGGTCGCGGTGTTGAAGCGTACCACGATCGGGATTTGCCGCTGCGGAAGATTGAGCTTGGGCAGTGCTGCGGAGTATTCGCCACCTGTCGCAACGCGCACCGCTTCCGCAACAGCATTCGACGTCACTCCTAGCGCGGCTGCGCGCGCGAAGTCGGGAGTGATCTGAATTTCGGGGGCCTGTCTCGACGCTGTCGACGTCACCGCTCCGATGCCACCAAGCGTGCGAAGCTGTTCTTCGAGTGCCGTGCTTGCGCCATCAAGGGCGACCGGATCGTCGCTCGCCAGTGTGATATCGAGCTTCGTTCCGTTGGAACCACCGCCGACTGCAACCCGCACGCCGGCAAGGGCCGAGAGAGCCTGTCGGATGTCCTGTTCGATTTCCCACTGCTTGCGGTTGCGTTCGTTTATCGGGGTAAGGGTGACGACCAGCGTAGCGGCTGCGACATTGCTCATAGTGGTCGACTGACGACCGCCACCCGAGGATACCGTACCTACCGACGAGAAGACATGTGTCACGTCTGCGAGCCTGCCTACGATTTCCGTAGCCTTCTTGGTCACTGCCTCGGTCTGTTCAATGGTCACGCCAGGTTGCAGGGTTAGCGTGACTTCCGTCCGCGCATCATCTGAGGCGGGCAAAAAGCCCGATTGAAGGAAGGGAATGGTGGAAAGCGAAAGCGCGACGGCGATGACGGTCAAAAGCGCGGTCGTTTTCCTATGTTTCAGGGATGCTTTCACGACTGCCATGTAGGCGTTCATGATACGGCCATCCTTTTCCTCGGACGGATGGGCTTTCATAATGTAGGCGGCCATCATTGGCGTCAGCAGACGTGCGACGACGAGCGAAGCGAGCACGGCGACTGCTGCCGTGACGCCGAATTGACGGAAGAGAAGCCCAGGCACACCGCCCATGAAAGCCGTCGGCAGGAAGACCGCCACCAGCGTGAACGTGGTCGCGATAACTGCCAGACCGATCTCGTTTGCCGCTTCCAACGCGGCATCAATCGGGCGCTTGCCCATTTTGAGATGGCGCGCGATGTTTTCGATTTCGACGATCGCGTCATCGACGAGGATACCGACGACAAGAGATAGTGCAAGCAGCGTGAACGTGTTCAGGCTGAAGCCGGCCAAGTAGACGACGAGGAAGGTAGGTATGACCGACAGCGGCAGCGCTACTGCCGACAGCAATGTCGCCCGCCAGTCTCGCAGGAAGAACCATACGACGACGATCGCGAGGATCGCTCCTTCGTACAGCATGTGCATTGAGCCGTCGTAGCTCTCCAGGATCGGCCCGACGATGCTGTAGGCTTCATCGATCTGCACATTCGGATGTGCTGCTGCGAACCGCTTCATCGCCTCGTTCACACCGGCAGCAACACCGGTATCAGAAAACCCGGTTGAACGTTTGATCTCAACAGCAATAACAGGTTCACCGTCGAAAAATGCCATTGAGGAACGATCCGCGAAGCTGTCCGAGACAGAGGCAACTTCGTCGAGACGAACTTGCTGTCCGTTAGCAAGTGGGACGTGAAGCTCCTTTAGAACCTCAACCGAAGGCACCGTACCGAGCGTGCGCACCGACTGGCGAGCGCCACCCACCTCTCCGACGCCGCCCGACGTATCCGCCTGGACTGATCGCAACTGAGCCGACACCGAAGCTGCTGTAACGCCAATTTGTGCCATCGTTGCGGGATCGAGGTCGACGTGGATCTGGCGATCGATGCCGCCGATGCGGGAAACCTGCCCGACACCCGACACCGACAACAGCGCCTTGGTCATGTCATTGTCGACAAACCATGAGAGTTCTGTCTCGTTGAGATGGCTCGAGCGGACCGCATAAGTGATCAGCGCCGTGTTCTGCAGGGTGACTTTTGTAATGCTCGGCGGTTCCATTTCCGCGGGCAGATCGGCCCTCACGCTGTCGACGGCATTGCGGACTTCGTTCAGAGCCTCTTCGGTGTTTTTTTCCAGTTTGAAGGAAACCCGGATCGAGACGTTTCCGTCAGTCACCGTAGTGGTGATGTGATCGAGATAGCTCAGCGAGGCGAGGTTATCCTCGATAACGCGGGCTACTTCCGTCTCGAGTTGCGTTGGCGCTGCACCATCAAGCCTCGCGGTGATGTTGATGGTCGGAAGATCCATATCCGGGAAGTCCTGGATCGCCAGGGCCCGGAATGCCAAAAGCCCTCCGACGGTCAGCAATATGAACAACAATATCGCCGGAGTTGGATTGCGGATCGACCATGCTGAGAAATTCATTAGCCTGCCCCCACAATGTTCACGAGAACGTTGTCTGACAGGAATGCTCCGCCTGACGTCACGACTCTCGATGCTTGGTCTACCCCGGAAATAAGCTCAACCTCTCCATTTTTGCGGCGGCCCGTTTCCACCCGAACGCGTCTTGCTCGATTGTCTGCGTTAACCGTGAAGACGTAGTTGAGGCCATCACGGAACACGATCGCCGTCTCAGGAACAGTGAGGGCGGGAGTGGTCTGAAGTTCGATTCTACCGGTCACATAGAGACCCGCGCGGGGATGGGCGTCAGATGGAAGCGTGACATAGACGATCACTCGGCCGGTATTGGCGTTGACCGAAGGACCGACAAGTCTCACCTTGCCCAGAATGGAATCGTCACCCGGCCCATCTATTTCCACGTTCAACCCTTCCGAAATGCGCGTAAGATATCGCGCTGAAACCTCGGCCTGCCACTCGACGCGTTGCTGGCGGATCATGCGAAACAACTCGGTACCCGAGGAGACGACCGCCCCGAGCTCAGCCGATCGCGAGGTTATGAGGCCATCGTCAATGGCCGTGATAGTGGTTTGAGAAAACCTGATCCTCCGGCTTTCAAGAGTGGCCTCTTCTGCTTCAAGATTTGCCTTTGCCGTCTGCTCGTTGGTCAGGCGGTCGGTGAAATTCTGGTCGGAGAGTGTACCGGATGAGCGAAGCTGCCTAGCTCGGTCAGCCTCTGCCTTAGCCCTTGCGAGGTTTGCTTTGGCGACCTCGATTGCTGCTTCCTGAATTCGAAGGTCTGCGAGCACGCTATCCTGGGAAAGCTGGACGAGCGTCTGCCCCTTTGTCACGACGGATCCGACATCTACCAGAATGTCTGTTATGCGAAGGCCGCTTGCCTCGGAAGCGATAATCGCTTCCTGCCATGGTCTCAGCCAACCGCTGGCAGGAACCGTTTCAGGCCATTCCCGTTGCGCAGGCTCCGTCAGCGAGACAGTGAGTGCGGGTGCCTCGGTCTGCTGCGCCGAAGCATCACCGAAGGGAAACAAAAATGCCGCCGCGACGAGGGCAGCGGCAAGCGGGACGGGCAGCTTTTTCAACAATAGTCCTCACGGTCCTCAGCGGCAGCGAAGTTCTGCCGATCCGCCTCGGCTCGACGGATGCCGTTACCGAGGTATTTTTCCATGAGTAGCCGGATGAACGTTAAGCGCGGTCAAGTTTGTGTTAAGCTGGGTAAAATATCCCGCCCGCCCGCATTTATGCATTATAGATGCTGGCATGAATGATGGACGAAGCGGATGAACAAGGTTCTCCTCATCGACGACGATGTCGAGCTGACGACGCTGATACAGGAATACCTGGCCGAAGAAGGGTATGACGTCGCGGCGGACACCGATGGTCGCGCAGCCATTGCTGCCGCGGCGCGCAATTCTGTTGACCTGATCGTGCTCGATATCATGATGCCCCAAATGAACGGGATCGAGGTCTTGCAACGGATCAGGAAGCTAAGCCATGTTCCCGTGCTGATGCTGACGGCCAGAGGCGATGACATCGACAGGATATCTGGCTTGAATCTTGGCGCCGATGACTATGTGACGAAACCCTGCTCGCCAGGAGAGCTTGCCGCTAGAGTGCGGGCAATCCTTCGCCGTGTGAGTCAGCTTGCGGCAGGCTCGTCCACCGACACCCTACGAGCCGGGCAATTGCTGATTCACCCACGTAATAGGACCGCCGAATGGGGCGGGCAGTCTTTGGAACTTACGGGCACGGAATTTAGTTTGCTCGAAGTTCTCGCTCGCAGTGCCGGCCAGCTGGTGCCGAAGCAAGAGATATCGAAACGAGCTTTTGGGAAGCCGCTAACTCCGTTCGATCGCCGTATCGACGTCCATATCAGCAGCGTGCGTCAAAAGCTCGGGCTCAGGGAGGATGGACAATCCTGGATACAGTCTGTCCGCGGACAGGGCTATCAGCTTCTTTTGGATTGAAGATGCCCCGGCTGTTCAAGAAGTTCTTCGTGATAATCTGGCTGACGCTTGGCGCGTGTTTGGGCGCCATAATGCTGATCGCCTATTTCGTTCAGATATCCCCTTCTGCCGCGAAACTCGAACGTCAGAAGCGGGAAATCACGCTCAACCTGACCGAGGGCCTGCTTGCCAGGGATGGTGAAGAGGCTACTCAGCGCTTTGTTCGCACAAGCGAAATTGCGATGCCACTCGGTCTCGCGATTTCAAGGGCGACAGAATCCGGTGAATGCGCTCAGGGCGATACCGAAAAAACGAGAGCCATCCTGAAAGACGGGGTGTGCTATCGGATATCAGTGTCTGATCACGCTAGTTTCATTCCGGAAAGGCTCGCGCCGTTCATGCTCGGGTTCGCCATCTTGATGTCGAGCATGATATCGGCAGCCGCTCTGGCCCGATATCTCATTCGTCCCGTCGAACACCTTCGCGATGGTCTGAGTGCGCTTGCTCACGGTCGCTTTGACGTTCGAATCGCGGACAAAATGGCTGGGCGAAAGGACGAGGTCACTGCACTTGCGCACGATTTCGATTCCACCGCCGCGCGGTTGGAGGAACTCCAGGCGGCGCAGCAGCGGCTCTTCCACGACGTGTCCCATGAACTCCGCTCGCCGCTGTCCCGTTTGCAGGCTGTCGTGGGTGTCCTTCGGCAGAGTCCGGCAAAGCTCGATGCCATGCTGGATCGCATGGACAGGGAAGTTGAACGGCTCGATGTGTTGGTCGGCGAAGTTTTGACCCTTGCGAGGCTGACGGCCAGTTCCAGCCTCCCGCTCAAGACGCAGACCCTGGACGTCATTGACCTACTGAGCGAGATACTGGGCGACGCGGCATTCGAAGCTCAGGCACGTAATGTCTCAGTCATAACTAGCGTGGACGGTAGCTTTCTCGCCGATGTCGAGGGCGAACTGATCTATAGGGCGCTCGAAAACGTCATCCGCAACGCCGTGAAGTATACCGCTGACCACTCCCGAATTTATGTGCAATGCGAGAAGACAGCCGCCCTTCTCAAGGTCTGTGTTATTGATCAAGGGCCGGGTGTTCGGCGAGACGAATTGGAGCGAATCTTCCAACCGTTCTCCCGTGGAAACGATGCCGTGCCAAGAGGCGGGTACGGACTGGGCCTTGCAATCGCCAGACAGGCTATCGAACGCCATGGCGGGCGGGTGTACGCATCGCTGCCGGATGCTGGCGGTTTGGCCATCACCATCGATCTTCCCCGAAAACCAACGATATAATTTCCCGCACCCTGATACGAGGCATGTAGCCGGGCGGCATGCGTGGAGGCTGCTTTGGAGAAGCCCACGTAAACCGGTCGAAAGCTCCCTAACCGCAAGTTTTACCCAACTTTACATTGGCTTTACCGCCATTAACGCTCGCATCGCTAAATCTGAACCGACATTCCTCGATTCAGAAGATTCGCAAAATGCCCTTTCGGTCTAAACTATATGAAATGCCCCCGCGGGCCGCGCTTTGCGTTGTCCTGGTGTCATCCGTTTCCGGCTGCACAAGCATACCCTTAGGTGAAGGTGCATCGCTTGGTTCCTATGCAGGAATGACTACGTCCGGAGGCACCCTGACCAAGGCGAAATTGCGAGTGGAGGCGGCACCAGTCCTAGCCGCACGGACTGCCCGCATCGTGCCGACGTCGGTGCAACTACGCGGTGGTAGCACGTTCGACTCCAAAGATTTGGCGCTCGTCTCCAACACGATTGATCGGACGCTTTGTACCGGCCTTAGCGACCGTTTCGAAATCGTAGGTCCGAATCAGTCGGCGGATCTCGTCGTGCACGCAACAGTCACCAATATTATCGCCACGAACCAAACTGCAGCGGCCGGCTCCACTGTCGCATCGATCGGTGCAACAGTGGCGCTTCCTGTTCCGATCCCGAGGCTTCCAATCGGCCTCGGCGGTTTGGCTGTCGAAGCGGAGGCGGTCGGCTCGGACGGGTCACAGAAGGCAGCTATGCTGTGGTCGCGCGGAGCGAACATGATCACGACAAGGGCTCGGGTGTCTGAGGTCGGGGATGCATACTCCCTCTCCTCAGCTTTCGCCTCCGATTTCAGCCGTATGTTGGTCAAAGGCCGGGACCCGTTCAAGGGAATGCCGTCGATGCCGTCGATGCAAAGGATAAATGCATCGCTTGGCGGCAAACCGAAATACGACGCCTGCACGGCATTCGGAAGGGCACCCGGCGTGACGGGAGCGGTCGCCGGACGGCTCGGTCTGCCGCCGCGTTGGACCGATAAGGGTGCGACGGCTCCCCAATAAAGACAAAGACACAAATCGCGCCGCATGTTCGCTATGCGGCGCCTGCTACGCTTCAAAGAAAAAGGACATCATCATGAAAGCATATCTAAGGCTTACGGCGGCTGTGGGCGCCATTCTTGTCTCGATCCCCGCCTTTGGCGCAGAACAGAACTATCTGCCGGTTGAGAAAGCGGCCGTCATTCTCGCCGATGGTACTCCTTGGTCGGCCGATGCGCCGAATGGCAGAAGCTTCAAACTCACCCTGAACAAGGACGGCACCGGAAGCATTCGTGGGCCGCTGCCTATTCCGTTGTCCACCACGTGGGCGGTCAAAGGCGATGCACTGTGCATCTCCAACAGGATGATCTCAAAGTGCCTTCGATTTACCGAAATCCCTCGCGGGTTTCAGGGTTGGGAAGATGGCAAACTGGACCTGAAGATCAGCCGCTAGAACTTCAGACAAATCTTACGTGAGCAGAAGCAACGCTGTACTTGCAACGCCTATGCCGCAGACTAGGACAACCGCTATGGTGCAATCTGATATGCAGCGTGTCGTGATCATGACCGGTGCCACAAGCGGGTTCGGCGCACGCACCCTTGAAGTCATCTCCACGCAGCCCAACACAAGGGTCATCATCGGTGCCCGTGGAAGCGGCCGAACCGCGCCGCCTGGTGTCGAAATCATACCGCTCGACCTTGAGTCACTTACGAGCGTCCGGGAATTCGCCCATGCGGTCAGGCGACAGCTTGGCGATACCCGTATCGACATTCTGCTCCTCAATGCCGGCATCCGTGGTTCCGATGCCGGACAACGGAGCGCGGAGGGCTACGGGCTGACGTTCGCGGTCAATCACCTTGCTCATTATCTGCTGGCCCGGCTCTTGCTGCCGTGCATTACCGACGGCGGCCGCCTGGTGATCACTTCGAGCAACATGCATAATCCCCCGATCAAGCGGATCGCGCCCAAGAAACTCGACTTGGAGGAATGGGCGCACCCAACCGAAAACGGCTCCGGCACGGGCATACGCTCCTACGTGGTGTCGAAGCTGTGCAACCTCATGACTGCGCTATCTTTCGCTCGACTGGAAGAAGTGAAGGCACGCCAGATCAGCGTAATTGCATTCAATCCGGGACTTACAGGCGGTGTTTCGGGTCGGGATGCTTCGGCATTGCAGAAGACGTTTTTCTGGTTGCTCGCCCACACGATCTTTCCCCTGGTCGGGCTGTTCCGACCGGAGTTCGTCATGAATACACCCGACCATTCGGGCAAGAAGCTCGCTGACGTCGCGGTAGGGACAATCGTTCCACCTCCCGGCCGGATCTACGTCTCGCTGCTCAAAGGCAAACCGACATTCCCCGATCCTTCAGAGCTGGCGCGAAACCGGGAGGCTCAAGACCGGTTATGGTGCGAGAGCGCAGTCATGGTCGGACTGCCGATTGACCTCGATCAATAATTTAATCCGGGATCGGATAAGAACCGCCTGCGGCTTTCCGATCACCTCGCTTAACAAGCGGCTACCAACGAGACGCTCATGAGAATTGCAGTAATAGGTGCAACCCGCGGAGTTGGTTTGGCTTTGACGCAAGCGGCGCTCGCAGAAGGGTATGATGTCACTGTACTCGTTCGTATGCCGAGCCGCATGCCAGTTAGCCATACGCGTTTGCGTATCGTCGTGGGGGATGCGCAGGACTCAGGTGCCATCGAGAAGGCGGTGGAGGGGCAGGACGTCGTCTGTGATTGCCTGGGCACGACCAGTGTCTTGAGGAAGATACCGATGTTCTCCCGCTGCGCGGAGCAGCTTTCGAAGGCTCTGAAGCCCGAACAGTTGCTCATCGCAGTAACCGGCATGGGTACGGGCGACAGCAGAGGGCACGGAAGCTGGCTGTATGATCGCCTGTTTTTGCCCCTTGTCCTGGGCAGAATGTACGCCGACAAGGATCGACAGGAGCGTATTATCAAGCGAAATATCGCTCGCTGGATCATCGTCCGCCCTGGCTTCTTGAATAACGGCCCATGCACAGGCCGGTATCGTGCGCTTACCGATCTGCGGAACATCCATGGCGGCAGGATTTCACGCGCCGACGTTGCCCATTTCATGCTCTCGCAAGCCAAGTCGCCTCAGTTCGTTGGTCAGACGCCCTTGCTGATATGTTGACGAGGACGGAAGATCCTACGGCGAAAGCGTAAGCGGGGTACGAGGAAGCCTCATTGCCCCAGCCGGTTATATTGGCCGATGGATCAACTGTGCTGATCGCGATTTTTTACCCAACTTTACACTGCCTTTACCGCGATTAACGCTGGGATTGCTAAGCCTGAACCCACGATCCTAGCTTGGAAATATAGTAATGGTCTCGCGGCTTCAGCAACTTGAAAAGCGTCCACAGGCAAACTTTGGGTGGTCCTCTTCATCCGCCAGTTTTGGTGGGTGACGAGCGATGGATCCGATCGGAACTCTTATCCCGTGGATTGCTACCTATGGAGTGGTTGCCCTGGTAGGGGCAACGTTCCTCGAGCGCCTGATTCCTTTTCTGCCGTCCTACGTGCTGCTCGTGATGATTGGAATGGGGGCGGCCGAGGGATATTTTTATCTCCCTGCCGCTCTCGCGCTGGCTACAGCCGGCAGCGTTCTAGGTTGTTTGCTAGTCTATGCGGCCGGCACCGCAATGGGCGAGAACCGATCCCGTAACTTGCTCGAAAGATTGGCGCGACTCGTCGGCGTATCTTCAGCCAGATTCCTCCGATGGCTCGAACGGTTCCGAGCGAATGAGCATTCGTTTGCCTTAGGCGCCCAAATGATTCCGACCATTCGGCTGATCTCTCCCGGAATTTCAGGGCTTTTACGAACGAATTTCTGGCCCTTTCTTGGCGCGACTACTCTCGGCGCAGGCCTATGGAATGCTACTTTCATCGGTGCTGGATACGCTGCGGCATCTGGCGCCGACGACATGAATGCGTCACTTCTGGCAATCAAGACTCTGGTCGCACTCGTGGTTGTTGAGGGGGCGCTCGTTATTGTATGGCGTGTGGGAGTCATACGCCGCGTTGCGCGGAAAAAGAACAATAAAGAAAAAGCCCCCGAAAACCGTCAATCAGGTGATTTACTCCCGTTTTTTCGCGCTTGGCTCACCGATCCATTGCGTATCGCAGCCGTCTCTCCATCGAGCAACTCCCTCGCAGAGCTGATAACGAGCGAGATCACCATCGACTCCTCCCCCGTAATCGAACTCGGTGCGGGAACTGGTGCATTCACGCGAGCACTCATCAAGCGCGGTGTGCCGGAGGACGGGTTAATCCTTGTCGAGTCTGACATCGAATTTTCGAGACTGCTTGGTCGACGTTTTCCAGGTGCACAGATCCTGTCGATGGATGCCGCTCGGCTGGGGCATATCGAGATGAACCTTTTGTGCCCAGCAGGTGCCGCGGTGAGCGGTCTACCGCTTCTCTCAATGCCGCCCAAAGAGGTCATAGCAATTCTCGAAGCCATTTTCGATCGACTGCATCCCCACGGCGCTTTTTATCAGTTCACCTACAGCCTGCGCTGCCCGATCGCACGCCCAATTCTCGATCGGCTGGGGCTTAAAGCCGTGCGGATCGGAGGCACACTTGTCAACCTGCCGCCGGCTTCAGTCTATCGCATCACGCGGCGCGCCCCGCGCGTGACACGTAGTGCGAAGCGGTAAAGATTCGAGAACCTATGCTTTCGACAGCGCAGCTTTCAAATTGGCAAACGCCTCGTTCAGGTGGTCGGCAAGCGGCCGCTCCCCTTGCCCTTCTATCCAACTGTCAATGGCAAGGCGTAGCGCGCCAACCGACACCATCGCCACCACTCGCAACCCCATTTGCCGCGCGGCCTGTGGGCGGAGTTCACACAAAGCTTCGTATGTGGCCTGCTCCATCTGTAGATATTTGGTCTGGTTGCTCGCACGAAGCTGTTCATTTGAGCGAAGGATACGATCGATGGCAAGGGCTTGTCCGGCGTCGAAATTCGCTATCAGTTTCAGATGGGCGTTGCGGACAACATCCAGTAGGGGCTGATCCGCTGGTTCTGCCAGAACGGCGGCGCGAAAGGCTTCTGGCAGACCTTTTTGCCAAGCGGCAAGAATCTCCTCTTTCGACGCGAAGTAGTAAAAGAATGTCCGCCGCGAGATGCCGGCAGCCTCCGCGATCGCATCCAACGTTGTCGCCTCGTATCCGTGGGCAGCAAACAGCCGTAGCGCTGAATCGGCTATGCGCTGAAGCGTCTCGCGACGCTTCCTTTCGCGCCAGCCTTCCTGTTTTGTTCGATCCTGTTTCATTCCTTGAGCCGTATCATCAATCTCACTCATTGTAAAACTACACTTAGTGTAATATATAGCTGGACGAAATCGATGCCCATAAACGTAAAGAAGATCAAAGCGCGAGTCATAACGGTGGTTCTCGGACTTTGCATGCTTTCTTGCGTTGGTTGTACGGCAGCACCGGAGCGAAAAATGTCAGACCACTTTGACGGAAAGAAATTCTTTAACCCTACGCTCGCTGAACAGTTTTCGCCCGGCTTCTCAGATGTGTTGACCATGATGAGAGAAGGTCGGGCCAAATGGCCTGAAGCAGTTGAAAACCACGGGATTGCCCGGCTTCATGAAAAACTCGAAGCGGATGACATGGCACTTACCTTTGTCAACCACGCAACGTTTTTAATTCAATTGCCTGGGTTGAATATCCTCACCGATCCCGTTTGGTCGAACCGAGCGAGCCCTGTGAGCTGGGTCGGGCCAAAACGCGTAAGAGCTCCTGGGATCAAGCTGGAAGATCTTCCGAAGGTGGACGTGATTGTCATCAGTCACAATCATTATGACCATCTTGATATTAAGACGCTGAAGAAGCTTAACGAGCTATTTTCACCGAGAGTTATCGTTCCAATTGGTGATAAAGCCCTAGTAGAATCTATTGGCATAAAGAATGTACAAGAGCTCGATTGGTGGGAAACTGTCGAGATCAACGCCGACATACAAATCACTTTCACGCCGACTCAACATTCATCAGCGCGCATTCTCTTTGATAAGGATCGAAGCCTTTGGGGAAGTTATTTCATAAAAAACCGAGGGCGGAGCGTCTATTTCGGAGGGGATTCGGGATACTCGACCCACTACACCGAGATTAAAACTCGCCTTGGCGCTCCTGACATTGCGCTTCTAGGTATCGGCTCCTACGCGCCTCGCGGATTTATGAAACCAGTCCACATGGACCCTGCGGAAGCTGTCACTGCGCATAAGGATCTGGGAGCGAAATTGAGCATTGGCATGCACTTTGGAACTTTCCAACTTGCGGCAGAAGCTTTTGACGAACCTCAGGCGAACCTCAAAGAAGCTTTGGAGGAACAAGGGCTCGCACAAGACAACTTTATCACTCTTCATGAGGGTGAAACCAGAATCTACAAAAGGATCCGGAATAACAAGGCCGCTCTGGAAACAAGGCCGCTCTCTGAGGTCTATTAATGATGCGCCGGTCAGCAGGTAGACTCTCTAAGAGGGGGGCGACACCGGCTATACTGGGTACTCGTATTCCGATGGCGTCTCTGATTCAAGCGCTGGCAGTCGCGGAATATCTGAGTTTCCGCCACGCCGCTACTGCCCTTGGCATCAGTCAATCAAGCGTCAGCGCACGGATTCGGGCACTAGAAGAGGAGCTTGGCGTGCAGCTTTTCGAGCGGAATACCCGAGGAGTTCGCCTGACTGCAGCCGGACAGCACTTCATCGAACGAGTGAGAGCCGGCATTGATCACCTTGATCACGCGGTGAAGACTGCCAACATGATTGCATGCGGCGAAAAGGGAACACTTTGTATCGGTGTCCACGCTCTTTTGCCGGGAGGATTTCTCGATCTGCTCCTGGAACGGTTTTCCCGCGAGTATAATAATATCCGTCTGCATGTCGTTGAGGGCACTGCGCGCGACACGCAGGTCCAAGTTAGAGAGGGTAAGCTCGACATCGCCTTTGTGGCCGGAACCTACGAGCTTCCCGATCTACACACCCGCGCGATCTGGCGGGACCGCGTGATGATCGCACTTCCGGCAACGCATTCCCTCGCAGAAGGGCAGGACGTTGTTTGGTCCCAACTTGCTGCAGAGACCTTTCTCGTCCGCTGCGGCGGAAATGGTCAGCAGGTTCAAGACCTTATTGCCGCTCGATCTGAGGGCCGCTGGCCGATGCCGGCTATTTTACGCTTGAATGTCGGTCGTGTTTCCCTGCTGTCGATGATCGCCAGAGGCCACGGGATTTCTGTATTCGCGGAGGAAAATGCGGTGATTGCGCCGCCGGGTGTGGTTTTTCTTCCGGTTCGTGACGAACTCGAACCAGTCGCGCTTTCGGCAGTTTGGTCTCCCAGCAATCGTAGCCCGGCGTTGAAGAATCTACTCCATCTTGCGGTTGAGCTGAACAGAGACGCATCACGAACTGATCCGACCTCTCGCCGACCTGTGCTCAGCAACGGCCACGGAGCAATCCGTCCTAATTGTACGCCATAGTATCCGATAGCTCTCTCACGCCATCTTTGATGTTGCTTTCGCAAAACCCCCATTCTCTGATCGGCTCCGACATTTTTGCCGATTGGAGACTGTATGCGTGGAGGCCGGATTCTTTGGGGTCAGATCGCCGTTGTCTTGACCATCGTTCTCATCATAATCTGGACGGCGACCCAATGGACCGCATGGCGTCTCGGGTTTCAGCCGCAGCTCGGTAGGCCATGGTTCGAGCTGGCGGGTCTGCCCGTCTATTATCCGCCCGTGTTCTTCTGGTGGTGGTTCTCCTACGACGCCTACGCGCCCGCTGTCTTTACCGAAGGCGCGATCATCGCCGCGTCCGGCGGCTTCATCGCCATCGCCGCCGCCATCCTCATGTCGATCATCCGGTCGCGCGAGGCCCGCAACGTCGCGACCTACGGTTCGGCGCGCTGGGCCGAGGACAAGGAAATCCGTAGCGCCGGCCTGCTCGGACCCGATGGCGTCTTGCTCGGCCGCTATGATCGCGACTACCTACGCCATGACGGCCCCGAGCATGTGCTTTGCTTCGCCCCGACCCGATCGGGCAAGGGCGTCGGCCTCGTCGTGCCGACGCTGCTGACCTGGTCGGGAAGCTGCATCGTCCACGATATCAAGGGCGAGAACTGGACGCTGACAGCGGGCTTTCGCTCCCGCCATGGCCGCGTGCTGCTGTTCGATCCGACCAATGCCCGATCGTCTGCCTACAATCCGCTGCTGGAGGTCCGGCAAGGAGAATGGGAAGTCCGAGATGTTCAGAACATCGCCGATATTCTGGTCGATCCTGAAGGGTCGTTGGACAAGCGCAATCATTGGGAAAAAACCTCTCATTCGCTGCTGGTCGGCGCGATCATGCATGTTCTCTATGCCGAGCCCGACAAGACGCTGGCCGGTGTCGCCAATTTCCTCTCCGATCCGCGCCGCCCTGTGGAAGCGACCCTCCGCGCCATGATGGACACGCCGCATCTCGGCGAGGCGGGCGTGCATCCCGTGATCGCGTCATCCGCGCGCGAGTTGCTGAACAAATCCGACAACGAACGCTCCGGCGTGCTCTCGACCGCCATGTCGTTCCTCGGCCTTTACCGCGATCCCGTCGTCGCCCGCGTTACGGCGCGCTGCGACTGGCGCATCGCCGACCTCGTCGGCGGCAAGAAGCCGGTCAGCCTCTATCTCGTTGTCCCGCCATCTGACATCAACCGCACCAAGCCGCTCATTCGTCTGATCCTCAATCAGATCGGCAGGCGGTTGACGGAGGAACTGAACAAGCCTGGTAAACGTCATCGGCTGCTGTTGATGCTGGACGAGTTTCCAGCATTGGGCCGGCTCGACTTCTTCGAAACCGCGCTCGCGTTCATGGCCGGCTACGGCCTCAAGAGCTTCCTAATTGCGCAGAGCCTCAACCAGATTGAGCGCGCCTATGGGCCTAACAACGCCATTCTTGATAACTGCCATGTGCGCGTAAGCTTCGCCACCAACGACGAACGCACGGCCAAGCGCGTGTCCGATGCGCTTGGCACGGCGACCGAGCTGCGCGATTCCACCAACTATGCCGGCCACCGGCTCGCTCCGTGGCTTGGTCATCTCATGGTGTCGCGACAGGAGACGGCGCGGCCACTGCTGACACCCGGCGAGATCATGCAGCTTCCGTCCACCGACGAAATCGTCATGGTGGCGGGGACGCCTCCAATCCGCGCTACCAAGGCCCGCTACTTCGAGGATGCGCGACTACAGGAGCGCATCTTGACGCCGCCAGAGTTAGCGACTGTTTCCGCAAACGCTGCCGCCTCGGATGATTGGTCCAATCGCGTGGTTGCGGCGGCAAGCCGAGCAAGCAGTACTGTCGCCGACGATGCAAGTGGCGACCCCGCCAATGCCGGCCTCCGCCGCGAGCCCGAATTGCCCGAGCATGAGGAGATCGTCCTACCGCCAACGTCGCCCGCGCAGGAGTTCGAACTCCTGGACGACGAGCCCGATGTCGACGCTGCCAAGGCTAATGCCATGCGGGCGCGGATGCGCATGGTCGCACGGCAAGCGTCGCTGGATCCCGGCGACGGCATCGAGCTTTGAGGGAACGCTGATGACAACGCGAACCCGCATGAATGTCTATTTTGACCCGGCCTTGCTGAAACAGGTGGAAGCGCTGGCGCTGCGCCGGAACATCTCGAAGTCTGCCATCGTCGAGGCGGCGGTCGCATCCTTCCTGTCGGGCGATACTAACGAGAGATTGGAAGCGGCCATATCGCGCCGGCTGGATAGGCTCGGCCGCCAGATCGACACGCTCGATGAAGATCTTGCCGTGCTCGGCGAAGCTGTCTCGCTGTTCATCCGCTTCTGGCTGACCGTCACGCCGCCGCTAACCGAAACGGCCCAACCCTCGGCGCGCGCGAAGGGTACGGAACGTTTTGAAGGATTCATGCAATCGCTCGGCAAGCGTCTGGCGACGGGCGACAGGTTACTGAAAGAGCTGTCACGGGATATCGATTCAAGAAAGTTCCCGACACAACCCGGATCAAATCATCATGAAACCTGAAATCAATCAGACAGGCTGCGCCGCATCTCTGATAACAAATACTAAGAAGAACGAGCTTGTAGGTATCGATTACGCAGATGCACGGTAGTCTGATCAATGCTCGGATATACGGTCGTTGCATTGATGTTGATGCTATCGAGTTGGGTCAGAATGTGCTGCTTGTTTGTGATCGTCACGCGAGCGATCTCGATTCCTTCCTCGCCAGCTTCCGGAAGGGTCGCCTCGTGCCCGAAGAGCAGAAAGGCGCCAGACTGTGATTTGATGCGCGTGTTAGTTCGCTTGGCTTTCACGCACATGATAGCTCCTAGGTCGTCGGGAAGAATGCGTCCTTCAAAATATCCCTTCTCCGACCGGATGTGATGAAGGAGCCTCTGGGCAACGTCCAACTGGTTGAACGCGCCGGTCTCCAGCGTCAAATCTAGTTCACCTTTTTGAGCATAGGTTAGGTTCGATAGATTGGCCAGGCAGCTTACCGTATCGGAATCATAGTATTTTACCTTCTCGGAACCGATACGGAAGATAATCACCTCGCCATCGGCCTCCTGCGCTTGGCCATTGCCATAGCAAGCAAAAAAAAGCGCGACGAGCGGATTACTGGAGATATCGAGAAGCCGTGTCGGCAGGCCGTAGTGCTGCATCCGCACGAGGCGATCGAAGCAATACTGGTCGCCTTGGAACTCGTCATAGTGGCCTATTAGCAACTCCTTGCAGAGTCGATCCTCGTGCGGCACGTACTGCCATGCGCCGTCTGGCCACTTCCGCAACAACGAGGGCGTCAGTTCGAAGTTCGCATCCTCATGGCCTCGAAAGAAGTTCTCTGTGGATGCTATGGCGGGGAGAGCATAGAGATGCGCCAGAAATGCCTCGACGCTGTTAGCGCTTCCGATGATCTTCTTGGTGCGCGGCGGAGGCTCCGCTGCAACGGCGATGCCGTTCTGTGCAAGAATCTGTTCGATTGCCCCTTGTTGCTCAGGGCGAAATTGCGCCAACTTGGCCAGCACGTCCCTCGCATCGCCTTCCCGGACCGCCCAATGCGTGCGGTACAGTTGGAAACCGTCGGCACCGAACACCTCACGCGCTTGGTCGACATCTGCGAATTGCACCTCGCCGAAATCGAGGATCGTATGGAACTGCGTCGAAACTTCCTTTTTGTCGACTTCCGTCCCGTTTATCCAGCCGTATTTGATCAGCATCGAGCACGAATTCGTAGAGCGAGCGATCTCGCTGCAAAGGAACGATGGCAGTTTTTCAAGGAATTCTATCGATGTTGGGCCGAGGTCTTCTAACCTCTTTTCGATGTCCGTTGGCGTATATTCGAACATGCGTCCCCGCCCCATCGAGAGGTCGACGTCCGTTCCGTCCAGAAAGTCCCAATTGCCAAATGAAATATAATTGAAATTCTCAGACATACGGCATCGTCCTCCTGGCAGGCAACAACGGTGATCCCTCAGATCACCCTTAACGCTGCGACCGCAGTGTCAAATGTATGAACACCGACGTACTGACGCAGTGCTCAACACAATCATGATGAGCCTTGCACCGAGCTGGCGTCGCCACCCGTCCTATTCGCCGCCGACCGCCGCCCATGCCCGCACGCGCCCAGATACTTGTTGAACCGACCCGATTTCACGCTCTTTTAATCATCCCCAATTGGGGAGCGTTCTGTTGCGTCCCCTCGGATTTTGGGGACAGCATGACAAACAATTCTCATCAGAAACCGGAGGCGATCCAGCGCGGCGCGCGTATGTTGCGCTCCGCGCTCGGGACGGCCATCGCGCGTTTTCTGGAAGACCCCGCTATCGTTGAGGTGATGCTGAACCCGGACGGGCGCATCTGGGTCGACCGTCTCTCCGAAGGACTGTCCGACACCGGCGAGATGCTGTCGGCGGCCGATGGCGAGCGTATCGTACGCCTTGTCGCGCATCATGTCGGCGCCGAGGTTCACGCCCGATCCCCGCGCGTCTCCGCCGAGCTGCCTGAAACCGGCGAGCGGTTCGAGGGGCTGTTGCCGCCTGTCGTTGCAACGCCAGCCTTCGCCATCCGCAAGCCCGCCGTTGCCGTCTTCACGCTCGATGACTATGTGGCTGCTGACATCATGTCCGCCGCTCAGGCTGCGACGCTACGCACGGCCGTCGCATCGCGCGCCAACATACTCGTTGCTGGCGGCACCTCGACCGGAAAAACCACGCTCACCAATGCGCTGCTCGCCGAGGTGGCGAAGAGTGCGGATCGCGTCGTCATCATCGAGGACATACGCGAGCTGCAATGTGCAGCACCCAATGTTGTCGCCATGCGGACCAAGGACGGTGTGGCGACGCTTTCCGATCTTGTCCGGTCCTCTCTGCGCCTCCGGCCCGACCGCATCCCCATCGGTGAGGTGCGGGGAGCCGAAGCGCTCGATCTGCTCAAAGCCTGGGGGACTGGCCATCCCGGCGGTATCGGCACCATCCATGCCGGCACGGGCATCGGTGCGCTTCGCCGGCTCGAACAGCTGATTCAGGAAGCCGTCGTCACGGTCCCACGCGCTCTGATCGCCGAGACCATCGACCTCGTTGCTGTCCTCGCCGGGCGTGGTTCGTCGCGCCGGCTGGCCGAGCTTGCCCGCGTCGAGGGACTGGGGCCAGACGGCGACTACTGCATCACCCCCGCAACCACCCTGAATGGAGGAACAGAATGATGTCGCCTGGCATTCTGAATGTGTTCAACCCACCGATCCTGTCGACTTTACCGCTTCAGGCAAAGGCTTCATCCGGCTCCATCCTGCGCGGCGACCGAAAGCGCCTCGTCAATTTGACAGCGCTTTTCACCGTCATGATGCTGGCGGCCACGCCGCCGGCTTACGCGTCCGGTTCGTCCATGCCGTGGGAGGAGCCACTTCAACAAATCCTCCAGTCGATCGAGGGACCAGTCGCGAAAATCGTGGCGGTGATCATCATTATCGCCACGGGCTTGGCGCTCGCCTTCGGTGATACTTCAGGGGGCTTCCGCCGTCTGATCCAGATTGTCTTCGGGCTGTCGATCGCCTTTGCGGCTTCGAGCTTCTTCCTCTCGTTCTTCTCGTTCGGCGGCGGGGTGCTTGTCTGATGGCGGCCCTTCTCGAACAGCTTGATGCCGTACCGGGCTTTACAGTCCCCGTCCACCGAGCGCTGACCGAACACATCCTGCTCGGCGGCGCGCCGCGCTCCATCGCCATCCTGAATGGCACGCTGGCCGGGGCCGTTGGCCTCGGCCTGCGTCTGTGGCTGGTCGGGCTCGCTATCTGGGCCATCGGTCATTTCGCGGCGGTATGGGCCGCCAAACGCGATCCGCTCTTTGTCGAAGTCGGGCGCAGGCACCTGCGCATCCCCGGCCATCTCGCGGTCTGAGGGAGGCCCGCCCCATGATGAACCTTGCCGAATATCGTCGCACCGCCATCCGCCTTGCCGACTATCTGCCCTGGGTCGCGCTGGTCGCCGAAGGCGTCTTGCTGAACAAGGATGGCTCGTTTCAGCGCACCGCGAAATTTCGCGGTCCTGATCTCGATTCCGCCGTCGCTGCCGAGCTGGTTGCCGTCGCGAGCCGCATCAACAATGCCTTCCGCCGTCTCGGTTCCGGCTGGAGCATCTTTGTCGAGGCGCAGCGCTACAACGCTGCGACCTATCCAGCGAGCCAGTTTCCCGATCCGGCTTCCGGCCTGGTCGATGCCGAGCGCAAGGCTGATTTCGAGGAAACCGGCGCGCATTTCGTGTCCGGCTACTATCTGACCTTCCTCTATCTGCCGCCTGCTGACGAAGCGGCTCGCGCCGAGACCTGGCTTTACGAGGGACGTGAGCGCACCAGCGTCGATTCGAACGAGATCGTGCGCGCCTTCACGGATCGCACCGACCGCGTGTTGGCACTGCTCGACGGCTTCATGCCGGAATGCGCGTGGCTCGATGACAGCGAAACGCTGACCTACCTGCATTCCACCGTCTCGACCAAACGCCATCGTGTCCGCGTTCCCGAAACCCCGGTCTATCTCGACGCGCTGCTGGCAGACCAGCCGCTGACGGGCGGACTGGAGCCGCGCCTCGGGGCTGAGCATCTGCGCATCCTCACCATCATCGGCTTTCCGACCGCGACGACGCCCGGACTACTCGACGATCTTAACCGGCTGGCGTTCCCGTATCGGTGGAGCACCCGTGCGATCCTTCTCGACAAGACCGACGCAACGAAGCTGCTGACGAAAATCAGGCGGCAATGGTTCGCGAAGCGCAAGTCGATCGCCGCCATCCTTAAGGAAGTCCTGACCAACGAGGCATCCGCCCTCGTGGACACGGATGCCGCGAATAAGGCGGCTGACGCCGACACGGCCTTGCAAGAGCTGGGCGCCGATGTCGCGGGTATGGCCTATGTCACCGCGACGATCGCGGTGTGGGACGCCGATCCGCGTCTAGCCGAGGAGAAGTTGCGCCTAGTCGAGAAAGTGATTCAGGGCCGCGATTTCACGGCCATGGTCGAGACCGTCAACGCAGTGGACGCATGGCTCGGCAGCTTGCCCGGCCACGCTTACGCCAATGTCCGCCAGCCGCCCATCTCGACACTCAATCTCGCCCACATGATTCCGCTTTCCGCCGTGTGGGCGGGGCCGGAACGGGATGAGCATTTCGGCGCGCCCCCCTTGCTCAATGGCAAGACCGACGGCTCGACCCCGTTCCGGTTATCACTCCATGTTGGCGATGTCGGCCATACGCTCGTCGTCGGCCCAACTGGCGCAGGCAAATCCGTACTGCTCGCCCTAATGGCCTTGCAGTTCCGCCGCTACGAGCGGTCCCAGGTCTTCGCCTTCGACTTTGGCGGATCGATCCGAGCTGCGGCGCTCGCGATGGGCGGCGACTGGCACGACCTCGGGGGTGGCCTGACGGATGGGGCGGAATCGTCTGTCTCGCTCCAGCCGCTCGCTCGTATCGACGACAATTATGAGCGCGCCTGGGCTGCCGACTGGATCGTGGCGATCCTGATGCGCGAAGCTATCCAGATCACGCCGGAGGTTAAGGAGCATATCTGGACGGCATTGACCTCCCTTGCGTCCGCGCCAGTCGAGGAGCGGACCATCACCGGCCTTGCGGTCCTGCTCCAGTCCAATGACATCAAGCAGGCACTCCGGCCCTACTGTGTCGGCGGAGCCTATGGCCGGCTGCTCGACGCCGAGCTCGAACATCTCGGCTCTGCGGACGTGCAGGCGTTTGAGATCGAAGGGCTGGTCGGCACGGGGGCAGCGGCCGTCGTGCTGGCCTATGTGTTCCATCGCATCGGCGACCGGCTCGATGGGCGGCCGACCTTGCTTATCATCGACGAGGGCTGGCTTGCACTAGACGACGACGGATTCGCCAGCCAGCTCCGCGAATGGCTGAAAACGCTACGCAAGAAGAATGCTTCGGTCATCTTTGCCACGCAATCGCTCTCCGATATCGACAATTCGGCAATAGCGCCGGCGATCATCGAAAGCTGCCCGACACGGCTCTTGTTGCCGAACGAACGCGCGATCGAGCCGCAGATTACCGCGATCTATCGCCGCTTCGGCCTCAATGACCGCCAGATCGAAATCCTCGCGCGCGCGACGCCCAAGCGGGACTATTATTGCCAGTCGCGGCCCGGCAACCGCCTGTTCGAGCTGGGCTTGTCGGAAGTCGGCCTCGCACTATGCGCCGTTTCCTCCAAATCCGACCAATCGTTGATCGCCAGCCTCATCGCCGAACACGGCCGCGCAGGCTTCCTCGCCGCATGGCTTCGCGCCCGCGACATCGGCTGGGCGGCAGACCTCATCCCGAATTTCACGACGCTCATCCCCTCAGCCGAAAAGGACTCCCAATCATGACCATTCGTCATGTCCGCCCGCGCGCCGTCTTCATAGCCTCTACCATGCTCGCCGTTTCGCTCATGCTGGCGATGCCGGCACACGCGCAATTCGGACGGATCGTCTTCGACCCGTCGAACTACGCGCAAAACATCCTCACCGCAGCGCGCACGCTGGAGCAAGTCAATCATCAGATCACCAGCCTCCAGAACGAGGCGACCATGTTGATGAACCAAGCGCGCAATCTCGCGAGCCTGCCATTCTCGTCGCTCCAGCAGCTTCAACAGAACGTCCAACGCACACAGCAACTCTTGAGCCAGGCGCAGAATATCGCATTCGACGTACAGCGCGTCGACCAAGCGTTCCAGCAGCAATATGGCAATGTCTCGATGTCGGCGACCGACCAGCAGCTCGTCGCCGGTGCGCGCTCGCGCTGGGAGAATACGGTCGGCGGTTTGCAGGACGCCATGCGCGTGCAGGCCGGTGTTGTCGGCAACATAGACACCAACCGCATGCAGATGTCGGAGCTTGTCGGCCAAAGCCAGAACGCGACGGGCGCACTTCAGGCGACGCAGGCCGGCAACCAGCTTCTCGCCCTCCAGTCGCAACAGCTTTCCGATCTTGTTGCGGTTCTCGCCGCAAACGGTCGGGCGGGCACGCTGACAGAGGCCGAACGTGCTGCTGCTGCCCAACAAGGCCGCGAGCAGCGCCGCCGCTTCTTGACGCCGGGCAGCAGCTACACGCCCGGCAACGCACGAATGTTCAATACCGGCAACTGAGAGCCAGGGGGAGCACCGTCATGGACGGCAAGATGTTGGCCCGGATGGGCGCAATCATGTTCGTAGCTGTCGCCATCACGGCGGCCGCGATCGAAATGATCCGCAACGAAAGGGCCTTCCCGACCTCGCCGATGGGACTTCAACAACCCGAGCGCGATCCGCTGCGCGAAGGCCAGCGCCGGTGCCAGCAGCTTGGCCAGAAGGCCGCCGAGGACAGCGAATGCCTGCGCGTCTGGGCCGAGACACGCAATCGTTTTCTCGGCCGCACGCCCCCACCAACGTCGCCATCCCCCGGCGAAGGGCGGTGACGGATGGGCGGCGCTGGCGTCATCGACAATTTTCTCGGGGTTTTCACCCGCTATATCGACTCCGGCTTCGGCCTCCTCGGCGGCGAAGTCGCCTTTATCGCGACCACGCTGATCGTCATCGACGTAACGCTTGCGGCTCTGTTCTGGTCCTGGGGCGTGGATGACGACATCATCGCCCGGCTGGTCAAGAAGACCCTCTTCGTCGGCGTGTTCGCCTATCTCATCGGCAACTGGAACAGTCTGGCGAAGATCGTCTTCGACAGCTTCGCCGGGCTCGGGCTGAAGGCGAGCGGCACCGGATTTTCGGCGGCCGACCTGATGCGTCCCGGTAAGGTCGCACAGACTGGCCTCGACGCGGCCCGGCCGCTGCTCGAATCCATTTCCGACCTCATGGGCTGGATCGCATTCTTCGAGAACTTCATCCAGATCGCGTGCCTGCTCTTCGCCTGGGCGCTGGTCATCCTCGCCTTCTTCATCCTGGCGATTCAGCTCTTTGTCACGTTGATCGAGTTCAAACTGTCGACGCTCGCTGGCTTCTTGCTGATCCCGTTCGGCCTGTTCGGCAAGACCGCCTTCATGGCCGAACGTGTGCTCGGCAACGTCATCTCATCCGGCATCAAGGTTCTGGTCCTCGCCGTCATCATCGGCATCGGCTCGACGCTCTTTTCGCAGTTCACGCAGGGTTTCGGCGGGCAGACACCGACCATCGATGATGCCATGGCCGTCGTGCTCGCCGCTTTGTCGCTGCTCGGCCTCGGCATCTTTGGTCCCGGCATTGCCAGCGGTCTCATATCCGGCGGTCCCCAGCTCGGAGCGGCCGCGGCCGTTGGAACGAGCCTCACGGCGGGCGGCGTGGTCATGGCTGGCGCTGGCGCTGCCGGTCTCGCCGCGAAAGGCGGCGCAGCCGCGCTTTCGACAGGTGCGGCCGCTGTGCGTGGCGGCGCGACCGCAGCGGGTGCGGCTTCGGCCGCCTATAGTCTCGGTTCGCCGGGCCAGTCCGGCGCATCCGGCGTTGCATCCGGTCTCGGCGGCGTCGGCCGTGCCGCTGGAGGAGCGGCGGCGTCGCCGCTTCGCCGCACTGCCGCCAGCGTCAAATCCAGCTTCTCAGATGGCGTCAAATCCGGCTTCAGCGCGACCGGCGGCACCTCGACCATGGGCACGGTTGGCGGTGCGGATGAAAGGCCGCCGGCATCGGTGCGACCTGCCGGTGCCGCGCCCGGCTGGGCACAGCGAATGCGCCAGTCCGGCCACACCATCCAGACAACCGCCCATGCCGTTCGCTCCAGCGACAGCCACAGCTCCGGTTCTTCCGTCAGCCTCTCTGAAAGTGACCGCTCATGAACCTCTTCAAGCGTCCTGCCGCGCATTACGGCAGAACACCTCAACCCGAGACGCCATACCAGCGCGCCGCACAGGTCTGGGACGAGCGTATCGGCTCAGCTCGCGTCCAGGCGAAGAACTGGCGCTATATGGCCTTCGGTTCGCTGATCCTCTCGGCTGGTTTCGCCGCGGCGTTGGTCTGGCAGTCTGCGCAAGGGGCCATCGTGCCGTGGGTTGTGCAGGTTGACAATCTCGGACGGGCAGAAGCTGCCGGTCAGGCGGACCCCAACTACCGACCCACTGATCCCCAGATCGCATGGCATCTCGCCCGCTTCATCGAGCAGGTTAGAAGCATCCCGGCCGATCCGATCGTCGTCCGGCAAAACTGGCTCCGCGCCTATGAATGGACGACCGATCGTGGTGCGGGCGCTCTCAACGACTATGCCCGGACCAACGACCCCTTCACCAAGGTCGGCAAGCAGCAGATCGCTGTCGATGTCTCCAGCGTCATTCGGGCGTCGCCAGACAGCTTCCGTGTCGCATGGGCGGAACGGCATTTCGAGAACGGCCAGCTCTCCGGCACGGAGCGATGGACCGCGATCCTGACCCTCGCTGTTCAGCCGCCGCGTGACGTTGAACGCCTGAAAGCCAATCCGCTCGGCATCTACGTAAACGCCATCAACTGGTCGCGGGAGATGGGCCAGTGATACCTGCTCCCCGCCAATCCGCAATCACTGCTATATTGCTTTCAGCAACCATGCTTGCCGGTTGCGCCACGCCGCAGAAGCCACCGCAGATCAGCTACGACGCCAGCGTGCTGCCTTTGCCGGCCATTCCCGCATCGGTGACGGACGAGCGGCTGAAGCCGCTGCATGTCCCTCCCGCCTGGACGGTCGCGCGCGGCGGCACGGCGGGCAGCACACCGACCGCCCGCGTCGAAAATGCCAATGCAGCGGCCCGCGTTGAGCCGCGCCGCGAGGGGTATTTTAACGCCATTCAGGTCTACCCCTGGTCGGAAGGCGCGCTCTATCAGGTCTATGCCGCCCCCGGACAGGTCACCA
Organism: Rhizobium sp. 3T7; assembly: GCF_020166565.1. Classification (NCBI taxonomy): domain Bacteria; kingdom Pseudomonadati; phylum Pseudomonadota; class Alphaproteobacteria; order Hyphomicrobiales; family Rhizobiaceae; genus Rhizobium; species Rhizobium sp. 3T7. Next base: position 86,519 of record NZ_JAIQXS010000010.1, on the reverse strand, counting down.
ACATCGCGCTCGAGCCCGGCGAGAGCCTAACCGGCGCGGGGCCGATCGCCGCCGGCGATACCGCCCGCTGGATCATCGGCGACACCGAGAGCGGTTCCGGCGTGAGGCGACGCGTGCATGTGCTGGTGAAGCCGTCGCGCGCCGACATCTCCACCAACCTCGTCATCACCACCGACCGGCGCACCTACATGATCGAGCTGCGATCCGGCGAGAAGCCCTATATGCCCGCAGTCGCATGGTCCTATCCGCAGCCGGCCGGCGGCGGGCGGCAGGCTGTCCCGGCGACGCCGGTCATTCCGGCTGTCGCCGTACGCAACTATCGCTACAGCCTGACCGGCAGCAGCAATCCGCCGTGGAAGCCGGTCGCCGTCTACGACGACGGGCGCCGCGTCTATGTCGAATTCCCGCGCGGTATCGTTCAGGGCGAAATGCCGCCGATCTTCGTCATCGGCCCGGAAGGCGAAGCCCAGATCACTAACAGCCGCATCTACCAACATATCCTGATCGTCGATCGCCTGTTCGGCGCCGCCGAGTTGCGCCTTGGCGGTGGCGACCGCCAGCAGACCGTCAGAATTGTCCGCACCGACGGGAGGCCGCGATCATGAGCGAGACTGACACCGAAACCAACGCCGCTCCCATGCGCCTTCGTGTCGAAGCGCCCCGCGTCACGCGCCTGTCACGCAAGATGCTCGCCAGCGTCGCCGCCATGGCGATGGTCGGGATAGGTGGCGCGCTGATCTATGGGCTCCAGACGCCTACAGGTGGCGATGGTGGGGAAGAACTCTATTCTACCGCCAATCGGCAAACTGCCGATGGTCTCGCCGGCCTTCCGCGCGACTATACCGGCCCGATGCTCGGCCCTGCGCTGCCCGGTGATCTCGGCCGCCCGATCCTCAGCGCCCAGAACGCCGGTCAGCCTGTCACGCCGTCCGTCGGTCCAACGCCCGGCGTCGAAGAGGCCGAGCAGCGCCGCCGCGCCGAAGAAGAAGCCGCGCGCCTCAGCACTGTGTTCTTCCAATCGCGGCAGGGATCGGCGGCCGCAGCAACGCCGGGTGTGATGGCGAACCTGGACCTCGGCGGCTTGGGTGGCCAGCCGGCGACTGCGCAGGATCGGCAACGTGCCTTCCTCGACGCCGCCGCCGACCGGCGCACCGTGACACCCGATCGCGTCACGCCGCCGGCGTCGCCCTTCGTGATTCAGGCTGGCGCGGTCATATCGGCCGCGCTCCTCACCGGCATCCGTTCCGATCTGCCCGGTCAGATCACGGCGCAGGTCACCGAGAACATCTACGACAGCCCTACCGGAAGCGTCCTGCTTGTACCGCAGGGCACGCGGCTCATCGGCCAGTATGACAACAGCGTGCAGTTCGGGCAGCGCCGCGTGCTGCTCGTCTGGAACCGCCTCATTATGCCGAACGGCCGCTCGATGGTTCTCGAGCGCCTGCCGGGAGCGGATAGTCAAGGCTATGCCGGCCTTGAGGATGGCGTCGATTACCACTGGTGGGATCTCGCCAAGGCCGCCGCGCTCTCGACCCTGCTCGGCGTGGGTGCGGAGCTCGCCACCGACGACAACGATCGCCTGATCCGCGCCATTCGCGACGGCGCGCAGGACACTATCAATCAGGCCGGTCAGCAGATCGTCCAGCGCCAGTTGCAGGTCGCACCGACACTGACCATCCGCCCCGGCTTCCCTGTCCGCGTCATCGTTATCCGCGACCTTGTACTCGAACCCTACAGGAGCTGACCCATGACCAAGCTGAAACTCGGCCCCATCGCCGACGACAAACCTTTGAAGATCGCCTTGGAGCTGCCCGCCACGCTCCATCGCGACCTGACCGAATACGGTCGCCTCTTGGCCGAAGGCGGCTCGCCGATCGAGCCCGCCAAGCTGATTGTGCCAATGCTGGAGCGCTTCATTGCCACGGATCGCGGGTTTGCCAAGGCAAAGCGTCAGCCGCTCGAGGCGTGACGCTATTGGATATCCAACGAGATGAAAGCCTTAAGGCGGAGGCGTCCATCCTCCACATGAGACGCAAGGGTTTCACGCCGCACGGCCGCGAGTTTCTTTCCGCGGAGTTGGCCAGTCTTATAGGCATCGAGCAGCAAGTTCTGCGCCTCTTTGTCTCCGCCTTGGAATCTTAAGGCGACGCGGTTTGTATCCTGCAACGATGATGTCGCAGTGCCTTCGGTTCCGTCAGACACCCGGCGGATTGGAGGAGTTTGAAGCCGATAAGCCGACCTGACGCTCCGACGCTGAACTTTTGGGTGGGGCGACGAGGATGTTCTGGCCGGCACTCTTTCGTTAATCCAGGCCTACCTTCCCCGGCGCCCAGTAAGCCTTCGTCCGAAGTCTCCGCGCTTCTACTCCGTGAGCTTTGAGTGAACGGTTCAGATGCTGAATCGTTGATGCCTTGCCACTTAATACGAAGGCCGTGGTCGGCTGCATAGCGCTGCCTAAAGCATGCAGCACTTGGTCTAGATGGGTATCGCCGGGTTGTCTCATGATCAACTTCGACTGCGGCAATCCTAGTTTGTCGAGAACAGTGGACACCTCGTCCCGGTTCGTCACCTCAAATATGTAGTGTCTCTCCGCGGACTGATCGATCATCCCTTCAAGGGCCAGCGCCAAGGCGAACGAGGTCTCGTCCCCAAAAAGCACAACGGACCTGGGAAGGCCGTCGAACCCAATCGAACGGCGCGGTCCGAAGAACTGACGCTGATCGCCTGGCTTCAGCTGTTCTGCCCACTTACTACCAGGCCCGCCACCGTGACAGTAGGCTAGAAACTGTGTCTTTCCTTCAATCGGATCCCATGAGATCGGCGTGTATGTTCGCGTTATAAACCCTCCATCGAGTTTCACCTGCACTTTATCTCCTGGCGTCCAGCTGCATCCCTTGAGCGCATCGCTTTGAAAGCCGATGAGGCGAAAATTCTCAGACAGAGTGATCACTTCAACCACTTTCGCCGGTTTCATAATCAGCCGGGTCAATGTTCGCTCTAGAAGGCCACCCTTGGCGGTTGAGGCTTCGGGTTCGATACGTGGCAGGTCGGATGCGGCAGTCAACTCTTTGGTCATGCGTGCGGGCTCTCCGTGCAGTGGTAGAGTAATAAGCTTCGTAAATATGACATCAAGTGTAAAAATACAATAAGTGTAATAAAATTGATTGCATTGGCGTCTGGTTGGGAGGACGGTTCGGTCGGGTCGCGTTGGAGGCGTCGACCGGCGCTCAAATTCTGCAGCGGTCGAGAAACGTGGATTTACGCAACTTAACGCTGACTTGACCCCACTTAACATTCGGCGGGCTATTCATAGGAGGGCAGGCGCACTATGTGCAACGATTTAGAAGGGCCTGGGAATTGGCGAATTGGACTTCCGGATACATTGACGAGTTAAGCTATACCCACGGCTTTTACAGGCAGCTCACGCCAGCATTAATGGGCTTTGCCGCGCTCGCGCGGGGCCAAAAATTTGATCTGTCCCAGCCATCACTGGAATACTGCGAACTTGGGTGTGGGCAGGGATTTTCGGCAAACCTGCTCTCCGCGGCCAATCCGCAGATTCGCTTCCATGCGATGGATTTCAATCCGGCCCACATCGTCAGCGCACGTGGTTTGGCGAGAGAAGCCAACTTGGCGAACGTGAAGTTTTACGAAGAGAGCTTTGCGAATTTCCAATCACAAGCTGGGCTTCCGGAGAGCTTCGACATCATTTGCCTACATGGCGTTTTGAGCTGGGTTTCGGAAGAAAATCGCCAGCACATCGTCGACTTCGTATCGGCAAAATTGAAGCCTGGTGGCCTAGTTTACGTCAGCTACAATGCCATGCCTGGGTGGGCGGTGACACTCCCGCTTCGTCGTATGCTCGTGGACCGGGCGTCGAGAACATCGGGGCCACTCGCACCCCGGATTGATGAGGCGCTCGACCATCTTTCCGCGCTGGCAGAGGCGCAGGCCGACTTCTTCAATATCCACGCGGCTGCCGGCGTGAGGTTGAAGACCATGACGAGCATGGGTCGCAACTACCTCGCACATGAATACTTCAATCGCGACTGGACGCCGTTCTATTTCGAAGATGTCGCGAGCCAACTCGCGGAAGCGAAACTTTCCTTCGTAAGCTCGCTGAATTTTATCGATCATTTCGACGATATGTCGCTGTCTGAAAAGCAGCGCGCCATTCTCGATCAGGAAGGAGATCCGGTGAGGAGAGAGGCTCTCCGCGACTTCATCGTCAATCAACTGTTCCGTACCGACCTGTTCTGCAAGGGGTTTGATCCGCATACCGAACGAAGCGCAGTCGGGATTTGGCTCGAAACGAGATTCGCGCTGTCCACTTCGAGAGCAAAGATGCCTACGGCTATCAAAACTCGAATGGGACAAATCGATGTGACCGCAGAGCCGTATCAGCAGATTCTAGCCACCTGTGCCGGCGGACCAAAGTCTACTCGCGATGTCCTGACAAGTATGATGGGCTCGCAAGTGACATGGAGTCAAATCACCCAGGCGATCACGGTCCTGGTCGGTGCGAATTTCCTTCAACCCTGCCTCCCCGAACAGGGGCTCGCCGAAAGGATCGAAGGCTGCAAGTCCTTCAATCGGGCGGTGTGCAGGCACGCCGAAAACAGCGAAGACCACCAATTTCTGGCGTCCCCGGTAACTGGTGGTGGGCTGATGGTCAGTCGAGCTGAACGCCTCTACCTTTTGGCCATCGATGAGGGCAAGGAAGGACCGAAGGAGTGGGCGAGCGTTGCGTGGCGCATCCTCGAGCCACAAGGCCAGCGTCTCCTTAAGGATGGGAAGATGCTGGAAACCGAGGAAGATAACGTGGCTGAACTGACCGCGAGGGCGGAGGAGTTCATGCAATACAGGCTGCCGATTCTGCAGTCCCTCAATATCGAATTGTAGTTCAGGGGCGCAAGCCCGCAGCCTGTGCATCATGCGAACCGCTCTTTGTACACAACGTCGCTAGTGCCAAAGTTTTACATAACTTTACCGAAGCTTGACCGCGCTTAACACCAGCCAGGCTAGTTTTAACTTCATCAAGCCGTCTCGCCGACGATCGCAGGAAAGAAAGTCGTCGGATCTTCGTTGCAGGCTCACTTTGTTTGATTTCGGTGCACAGGTGCAAGCGTGCGGCTGTTCCTCTTCGATAGCGTTTCCGGCTCCCGGGACGTGATCGCGGGACCACCCCAAAGCAGGCGGTTAGCGCCGCCTGCTGTCCTGCCAGTACAATTACGCAAATGCCCGCGAGAGCAGATGAAAATGAACGGCAAACCTATGTTCGAAGCTCTCACCTTTGATCTGCTTGGCGTACCTCACCGCGGCATTTTCATTTTTCCAACCGGGTGCAGCCTTCGATCACCTCACTCGAACCATTAGCCTGACGCTCGCTTTTAAACAGGGACTGCTAGCGAATACAAGTATCGGGGGTTGCGTGCCCCCGCAACCACGCCACAGTATCCTGCCGTAGCCAAAACTACGATCCGTTGCGCCAAGGCACTATGATCAGGGACATAGTGCCTTGGCCTCCGTGTAACCCGCGCGGAAAATCGGACGCCCCACGGCTCCCAGATTGTCGGGGTTAGCCAGGCACCGTGAATAAGCAAAATGCTCTTGGCCATGTCGAAGTGCTTTCACTCTGGGAGCGGTGGTGAAGCCTGCAACGGCATCGCCGCAGGCCCACGCTTCAATGAATTTTACTGGTCAATGCAATGAGACCTGTGGTGAGCAGTGCACTTGCCGGACCGAGCCAGAGCGCGCTCGGCACGCCGAAATTGTCGACTGCGAGGCCGCCGACCAGTGCTCCGAGCCCGATCGCCAGTTGCGCGATCGATACGAAGAGCGCGGCGATGCTTTCCAGCCGGTCGGGCGCGGAGCTGAACAGGAAGGTTTGCATGGCGATCGGCAGCATGCCGAAACCGAAACCCCAGGTGACAACCCAAGCGACTGCGGCAAGCGTGTTGCTGCCGGCCAGCAACAATCCCGCAACCGACAAGGCGATCAGAAAAGCGGCGCCGGCAAGCGCAAGAACGAAGTTCCGGCCAGCAGCCCAGCCCCCGAACAGGTTTCCGGCGAACCCCGCCGCGCCATAGCCGAGCAGCACCATGCTGAGTGTGCCCGTATCAATCCCGGTTGCGCCGATGAGGAAGGGAGTAATGTAGGTATAGGCCGCGAACTGCCCGACGAAGATGAGCACGGCTGCCGTTAGGCCGATCTGGACTCGTTGCAATCGCAACACGTCTGGAACCTGTTTCAATCCCGAACCCTTCTGTGCCCGGATGGCCGGCAACAAAAACTGGAGCGCCGCCACGACAAGCAGTGCGATACCCGACACAAGCAGGAAGGCGGTGCGCCAGCCGAACAGGTCACCAATCAGGGCGCCTGCGGGAACCCCGGCGACAGTACCCAGCGAAACACCGGAGAAGATCAGTGCCGTTGCACGCGGTCCTTCCGCGCCGGGGCGCAGGCGTGGGCCGAGTGAACCACCGATTGTCCAGAAGCCGCCGACAGCGATACCGAGCAGCACCCGGCCGAACATCAACGCCGCAAAGCCATGAGCGGTTGCCACGATGACGTTGGAGACGACGAGCAGCATCAGCAGCGCGACGAGCACACGCTTGCGATCGAAGCGGGCGGCAAATCCGAGGGTCATCGGCGCGGCAAGCGCGGCGAGAAAGCCGGGGATGGTCACCATCAGTCCGGCCGTCCCCTCGCTGATGCCAAGGTCGGCCGCAATCAGCGGCAGAAGGCCGACGGGCAGGAACTCGGTGGTGACGAGAGCGAAAGCGCCGACGCCGACACTGGCGACAGCGGCCCAGGAGGCGAGCGGTTTGCTGTCAACGTGGATTGCGGAAATACTGCGGGAGACTGGCATGTCCATAGGAGGATTCCTTGGTAAAAAGCAGGGCAGACCGGAGAGGAAGGGTCGCTCTCCGGCTCGCCTGCGATGTTTCAACCGAACTTGACGAGGTTGAGGGCGGGTAGCGGACCGCCGGGGAACTGCACCAGTTTGCCGCCGACCGAGACCGGGCCGAGATCGATGCCGGTGAAGCCGAGTCTGGAGATCAGCGCACCAACTTCCGCCTTCGCCCGTGCGTCGTCACCGGAATAGAACAGGACGCGTGAGCCACCCTCGGCTTTGGGATCACCGGAGATCAGGTGCGGTTGCAGATGGTTGAATGCCTTGACGACACGGGCGCCGGGAACGAGATCGGCGAAGACCTCGGTGGAAAGACGGCCATTCAGCTCGGCCGGTTTGAACAGCGGCGCTTCGATGGGATTGTTGGCGTCGATGACGATGCGGCCGCCGAAGTCCTGCAGACTGGCGAGCGCCTTCGGCAGCTTCGACCAGTTGACGGCGACAAAGACTATGTCGGCGCTGGCCGCTTCTTCAAGTGTGCCCGCCTTGATGAAAGGCTTCAGTTCCGTTTCGAGTACGGCAAGCGAGGCCGGGCCGCGGCTGTTGGCGATGATGGCGGAAATGCTGTTGCGAGCAAGGGCGCGGGCGAAGGCCGAGCCGATATTGCCGGCGCCGATGATACCGATAGACATGCTGGTTCTCCTTTGAAGTAGGGGAATTGGCGCTCCGGCATTGGAGCGCCGTAGCCCGATCAGGCGGTGAAGCCACCATCGGCGAGGATATCGGCGCCGGTCACGAAGGCGGCTTCCGGGCTGGCAAGATAGGCGACGACGCTGGCGATCTCGTAATCCTTGCCGTAGCGGCCGATCGCCATGCCGGGGCCGACGATCTTCGAGACAGGGCCGCCATCGGGATTCATGTCGGTGTCAGTCGGGCCGGGATGGACGGTGTTGACGGTGATGCCCTTCGGCCCGAGGTCGCGCACCAGGCTGCGGTTGAAGCCGGCAACAGCGCCCTTGGTCAGCGTATAGAGCGAGGCTGTCGGGAAGGCCGCATAACGGGTCATGGACGAACCGATATGGACGATGCGTCCACCCGGCTTCATGCGGCGGGCGGCTTCCTGCGTGGCAACGAAGACGCCGGTAACATTGACGGCGATCATCCGCTCGTAGTCCTCGAACTTGATCTCATCAATCGGGCCGCCAAGGGCGATACCGGCATTGTTGACGAGGATGTCGAGCGAGCCGAAGGTTTCTTCGGTTTTTGTGACTGCGGCGCGGACGGCGGCCGGATCGCCTGCATCGGCCTGAATGGCGATGGCGCGACCACCGGCTGTTTCGATTTCGGTCACCACAGCGGCAGCCTTGTCCGGCGAGGCGCTGTAGGTAATGGCGACTGCCGCGCCATCGGCGGCCAGACGCTTTGCGATTGCTGCGCCGATTGAGCGCGAACCGCCGGTGACAAGGGCAGTTTTACCGGTCAGGGAAAGAGTGTTCGACATGGGTTTATCCTTTCAAATGTCGCAGGGGTTGGATGACCGCTGGAAATCCGTGCGGTCGGTTGGGAAAGTTCAGTCCTGTTGGTTGATTTGAGCCATCAGCCCGGCGCCATCGGCGACGGTCCAGTGGTCAGTGATCTGGCCGTTGCGAACTCGCATCACGTCCATGACGTTGAAGCGGGTGGCGCGTCCGGTCGCGGCGATACCTATGAAGGGACCCAGATGCGTGCCGTGATAGGTTTTGTAGGTGCTGACGAGATCGCCTTCGGCAATCTGAAGATGCACCTCGGCATTCCAGTCGGGAAAGGCGGCGCGGAACGTCCGGTAGATTTCTCGCGTGCCGTTGCGATCGGGCCGGGCATCGCCAAACGGCGTGTGGTCAACATAGTCCGGTGCGAACAGGCGTTCGAACAGATCGAAGTCGCCGTCGCGCTGCACGCCTTCCAGCAACTGGCGGATCACCGTCTTGTTGGCGGCAAGGTCGTCCGGAGCGGCAGCCGCCGCCGGAACCGGGAGCGTTATGCCGATCAGGCCGGTGATCAGGGTGCGGCGGCTAATGTCCACAGTGTCTGTGACATCTGCTCCTTCCGTCGAATGCGTCATAGCCTTTCACTCCGGTTTGTTGTTTCGATGGAGTGAATATCGCTTGCAATTTCCCTTTGGATTAGCCGTAATCGTTTATTCTTGGTTTCAACGAATGCTTGAAGATCGTTATGGAAACACTGGCCAACCTCGAATCATTCGTTCGCAGCGCCGAGCTTGGCGGCTTCTCCGCCGCCGCCCGGCGGCTCGGGCTGACGCCGGCAGCGGTCAGCCGCAACGTTGCGGCGCTGGAGGGAAATCTCGGCGCTCGTCTGTTTCAGCGCTCTACGCGCAGCCTCACGCTTACAGAGCCCGGCGAGCGGTTCCTGATATCGATCCGTGACAGTCTGGAGAGCCTGCAAGCCGCGATTGCCGAAGCGTCTGCGGATCAGGAGGAACCGGCAGGAACTCTGAAGGTCAGCATGAGCCCGACCTTCGGCATCGGTTACATTTTGCCGCTCCTGCCCGAGTTCTCGCGACGCTATCCCAGGGTGCGCCCCGAATGGATGTTCGAGAACCGGCAGATCGACCTGATCGCCGAGAGTTATGATGTGGCAATCGGGGGAGGTTTCGAATTGACAGCGGGTGTGATTTCACGCGCGCTCGCGCCGGCGCATATCATTGCTGTCGCCTCGCCCTCCTACATGGCAGGCAAGGTGCCGCCGCACAACCCTTCGGCGCTGCTGGAGCTTGACGGCATCGTCATGCGCTCGTTGCGCACGGGCCGCATCCGCCAATGGCAGATGCGCGATGCATCAGGAACCGAAGAGCCTGCGCGGCTAAAAGAAACGGTGGTGGTCAATGACCCCGCCGCCATGCGCATGGCGGCGCTGGTTGGCATGGGGGTGACGATGATCGCCAAGCCCGACGCGCTGCCCTATCTTGAGAGCGGGGAACTGATCCGGGTTCTGCCCCACTGGTATGCCGATGCCGGGCCGATCTCGATCTACTACGCCAACCGGACGCTTCTGCCGCTCAAGACCCGTGTGTTCGTCGATTTCGTCGTGGAAACCTTCCAGCGCGAAAAGTGGCCGGAACGCTTTGCCGGAAGCTTGGGTTAAAGGGGAGGGGTGCGTTTTTGGACAGCGCTATCTTTTGTGGAGAAAACACAATCTCGCTCTGACCCTGGGGTCGATTTCGAGGTGTCCAACCTGGGTAAGACTCGTGCGCGAAGCATTTCGTTAGTCGTGGCTCGGCGAAACGTCGATCCATCTGCCGCCAGACTTCTGCGGCTGATCACCCGGCGGTTGACACCCCCGACACCACGCACCTCATTGGCAGCAATAACCGAAGCCGCTCAAAGTGCTTCTCGCTCAATCCAAACTCTCACTGACATGGAACCTGTGACCGTGCCCCCAAGTTTTATCCAGTTTTGAGTTCGCTCCAGCGGTTTTGGGTTCCCGATAGAGTCGGAAGAGCCGCTTGTGGTTCACAAGGTGGCCTTAAAGCGTTGAATGCGGACCAACTCCACTACAGGCGCTGTTCAACTTTGATGTGAGTTCAAAGTCAACCCACGCCGGTCTCTGGTTAACCACTTGAGACCGGCAATGCCGGGTAGAAATACATGTTCTCCGCCCTTGACGGTGGTGAAGTCCGGTAGTCCGGCAATGCGCCTCCGAACGGGTTTGGCAGGGAATTGAAAGTCATCCGCGTGGTTGCGGCGGCCGGCGATCGGGTCGGTCCGCTCGCCTTGGGAGACAAAATCGCCATCATTGATCCACTGGGCTTGCACGAATTCGAACTGACGGCCCGGGTCGGCGTTGATGATAGCGAGCATGATGCCGCGGTCGACGCCGTCGTCATTGAAAGTGTCCTCGGGCAATTCCGGTCCATAGGAAAAACCCCGGCGCAGCACGCGATGGAGGCGGATGTCGGTCAGCGTTTCCTCCAGTCCGTCACGCGGGTTGACGCGCCGAATGTGACTGCCGAGCGGCGTTTTCCGGCCGTCCGGGTCGTCGTCATTGTAGGCGAAATCATTGTTACGCCCGGGATCTTTCGCCAATCCGGCATCGTCGTTATTGGGAGTGAGCGCCAGCGGAGCACCGCTTCGCCAGCGGCCCATCATCTTCGCGGCAAGCATTTCCTCGCCGCCTGCGGCTTCGGCATTGTCGCGCAGGAATTTCCGGAAGGCGGCGACGTCCTGGCGGATCTTGCGGATGGCGATGAATGTGCCGTTGCGCCAGAGCGCTACCGGGCCTTCGAGTCGGGCGATGCCGCCGAGTTCATTTTCATACGCGCTTTATCGGCGCCAGGACGCCAACTTTCTCTCCGCGTCGGGTGAAGAGGAGAGGCACGTTTTCGATATCCGGTCGGCCGGCAATTATGCCGGTTTCGACTGGGACGCGGAAGCGATGGGACAGGTTGGCAAGGTCGGCTCGGCCGACATTCTGGCCTGGGCCGTGGGTGCGAGGACCGGCTACACCTTCGAGGACCTCACTTGGTCACCGCGGATCGGTCTGCAGTTCGATGTCGCATCGGGCGACCGTGATGCGGGAGACGGCACGCTCGGTACATTCAATCCGCTGTTTCCGAATGGCTTCTATTTCTCGCTCGGCGGTCATACCGGATACGCCAACCTCGTTCACATAAAACCATCGATCACCATTCAGCCGGCAGAAGACCTGACCCTGATGGCTGGGGTCGGACTGCTCTGGCGCCAGACGACACAGGACGCCATCTACACCCTGCCAAGCGTTCCCGTCGCTGGCACAGCGGGTGAGGGGTCTGCATGGACTGGAGCTTATCTGCAGGTCAAGGCGGACTACCGCTTCAATCCCAATCTCACGGGGTCGCTAGAGGCTGTTCATTACCAGGTCGGCTCGGCGCTTGAAGCTGTGGGCGGCCGCGATAGCAATTATTTCAGGGCAGAGCTGAAGCTGGTCTGGTAACGATGCCGACTCTACGCAGCACTACGAAATAGGCCCATCCGGTTCTCGGCATCCAGAAGCATAAGCAATGGATCCGCTGGCGTTGAACATCGCAAGTTAAGATGAAATCCTGCCCCCGCAACCAAAACCTCAGCAACAAGCCCCCAAGCAGAAATGCAAGGGGGCTTTCGTGTTTCTACAATACACGCGCCCATCGCCATCTCCGTCTAACCAACGGGGATGTTTGCGTTTGGGAGCGAGCGCTTTTGAGGGCCGCTAGCTACATCTTCTTATGGGGATCTGCGCTACGCGCCCTGCCGGCCGTCATGAACTCGGCGGTATTAAAGTCGCAATGGGGCCGTTGATCGGCATCATCCAGCGACTATAGCTTGTAGTCGATCTTTCGCAGCAGGTCCTTCCGCCAGGCAATGTCGGCGTCAGTTTCGACACCCAGCGGTAAGGCGCCATCCACCACACGGAAACATGCGGTAGTGGGTTGGTGCTGACTTTAGCGACAGGGATGTCTCTGAAGGGAGTATCAAACCGACGGCAAATGGCGGAGTCAGTCGGATTTCGACCCGCTAAAAAGGGAGAGTGGGCGCAGAACTCGCACGCTTGCCGCGAGTGCATCGCAGCTATGGAGAACGCTCAAACCAACCATTTCCAAGTGTTCCTGATCCAGCGGCAGCGCATCAAACGTCTGGTCGATCTCAGCGCTATGGGTTGGATCGAGGTCCCCATGAATTCTCAAAGTCCTGAACGTCGAGTCCGGCAGGCCTGAACGATCTCGAATCTCATCGATCATGCTGTCAGCAGGAGGAAACGCCTCGAGAACCGTGATGTATCCGAGAAGCATGAGTGGATGATGGTGATGAAGCCAATAATACTGGGTGCCGACCAACCGCGCGACTTCGACGGAAGGGGTGATGGATAGAACCCGCTTGGGATCGCACCCTGCAGCCTCAAGGTCCTCGAGTGCCCAGGTATCGTGATGCAGTTCTTCGGAAACATGATGCCGATAGTATTCTCCGAGCAAAGCAGCAAGCTTATCGGTTCCTTCCAGTTGATCGCATTTGACCGCTGCGGATTGCATGAGGGGAACCGACGCCCGCATGATTTGATGCAGCAAGACCAGGAAAGCGATCGTCATTTCCGGTGGAGGCCCGGTTCGCCAAAGGTCGCCAAAAGCCGCCCTGAGAGCGGGCATGCAGAGTTCGATTCTACCCCTTACAACGCCACTATTCGCTTGTCTTTCAAAAATACCCATAGCGATACCAGCCCGAGAGCAACAAACAAACCCGGGAAATCGTAACTCATTCCAGATGCTTTTCAAGCTCTGCACAGTCAAAACATAGGTAGCTCTTTAGTATTGAAGAGTAGTACTGGACAGATAAGGGAGTGTCGTCCTATTGTTACTGCCGGACATCCTCTCACGATTCCAAGATCACTGACAGCAATCTAGCAAGCATTGAAAAACTGCTCAGAGCCTGAGGAGATCACAAATGGCGGACTTCCAGACAAATTTCGACAGACTGAAGAATTCGAATGTCATTCCCGATGTGGACGAGAATTTGCTCCCGCCAGCGGTTCGAGATGCGATCGCAGGCCTTGGCGATGACGAAATGGCGGTTCTCGAAAACTTAAGTAAATCCACCGGGACCCACATATACCTCAACAATAATCACCAGGTCATCTGTGGACTCTGAAGTTGTGGTGTCGGCCGGTTTGCTGGACCGGTGGCCGCTATACGACCGCCGCAATGAGGGGTATGGCGCCCTAGAAGAGGCCAGACGCAAGCTGCTCCTCAAATCGACGATCAAGCAGGTCCCGGTCACGCGCATAGCCGACATCACGCCACTCGACGTTCTGGGCATTCCCGTGTTTGCAACGGTCACTCCCCTTGCACGAGACTTGACCACCCATCTGGGCAAAGGGGTGGACAAGGAAACGGCCCGCGTCAGTGCCATCATGGAGTCGATCGAGAGGGTTTGCGCAGAGGAGTTCGAGTGCCAGTCCCGGCATGCCACTTATCTCGAGCTCAAAGCTTCCGGTGCCTACGCTGCCGATCCTCTCTCCTTCGATCTTCCCCCGCTGACCCGTTATCGCCCGGATTCGGCGATTGAGTGGGTAGAGGGTTGGGAACTCATCAGCGCTCGTCCGATCTGGGTTCCGGCCGACCTGGCGCGGTCTCCTGCAAAGGAAGGCATACTGGATCAGGTCGATACCAATGGCCTGGCTGCCGGGTTCACGCGTGGGCGGGCGGTCCGCAGCGCGATCCTGGAGGTTGTCGAACGGGATGCCGTCAGTCAGCATCACTTCTTTGAACAGTATGGACAGGCGGGGGACGCCGCGCCTGTCGGACGCAGGATTGATCTGGATTCACTCCCTCCAGCACAAAGGGCGCTTGCCGAGCGCGCCAGGGAAGCAAATCTCGAACTCATCCTGGACGATCTGACGAGCGACCTTGAGATACCGGTTATCGCGAGCACGCTGATAGACCCGTCCTTTTGTAGTGCCGCGGGGCCGATGCCGCTGGTCGTGGCGGGTTGGGGCGCTGACCTTCTGGCCGGTGCTGCCGTTACACATGCTATCCTTGAGGCATTCCAATCGAGGCTCGGGGTCATTCACGGTGCCCGTGACTCCTACAACCAGGTACCCTTTTCGCGGCGGGCCAGCCTATCCGCGCCCGGGGTTCCCGCAACCGAGCATGACTTCTCCACCATTCCCAATGCGGACTTGCCAGACCTCGAGTCGGAGATCGAATTTGTGCTGGAACGGCTGACGTCCGCCGGCCTTACGCAGGTCATCGTCATTGACCTGAGCCGAAAGTCGCTGGGCCTGCCCGTTGTGAGGGTGCGTGTACCCGGTCTGTCGCTCTTTACGGTCGACCCCCGCCGGGTCGGCTGGCGAAGTGCAAGGCACCTCTTGTGATGGGCGCGATGCGGATGCCGCCGGTCGTCTTCCTGGGGCCAAGCGCGCCCGCTTCGGACATCCTGTCCATTTTGCCAGATGCGATCATCAGACCTCCGGCGAGGCGGGGGGACCTTTATGCCTGTCGCATCTTGAAGCACGAGGTCTTTCTGGTCCTGGACGGCGCATTTGCCAATGTCCTTTCCATTTCGCCACGGGAAGTCGTTGACGTTGTCCAGGACGGGGCGGTCGTGGTCGGTGCCTCCAGCATGGGCGCGCTCCGGGCGGCGGATTGCGCGCCGGCAGGCGTGCATGGCGCGGGGATGATATTTCGACTATTCAAGGACCGGATCATATCCACGGAGGACGAGGTGGCAGTCCTCTTCCGCGAGGACAGGGCTTTTCCGGCGCTTACAGAACCATTGATCAACATGCGGATCGCGCTGCGGCGGGCGACCAGGATCGGTCTCGTTGGAAAGGCCGAAGCCGAGGACGTTATCTCGGCAGCGCAATTGCTTCATTTTTCCCTGAGGACCTGGCCCACCGCCTATCGGAAAGCCGGGCGCCACCTCTCGGGCGAACTGCTCGACTTTTTCAAGGCAATAGACACAAAGCGCACCGACGCCGTTCAGGCCGCAAACAAGGTCTTGAAATTACTGGAGGTTGATCGAGGTCCGCCCCGCGCTTCCAGATCGCCACAGCTGTTTGGTCTGCTAGGAGAAGGCAGGGGACGGGCCCCCGATGCGCTGAGTGGCGCGGACCGGCAACAGATTGAAGCCGCGTTCATCGAGTGGCTTTGCTGTTCGGGGAGGGGCTACCCACGACTCGACAATGAAATTGACTGGCTCAGCGGAGAATTGACGGTGCCGACTGCCTCGGTTTGGAATATCCTTGACGGCTCGGGCGAGCTAGAGGCCGAGTTGATGCGGTTCAACGTCTTTTGCAGGGCTGTCGCCGAGGCTCGGCGATGCGGACTTCGGCCCGAAAACGAGGACGTCCGGCAAGCGGAACGTCAGCTGGCCGACTCCCATCGTGTCGGCTCATGGAATGAGCTCCTCATACGCAAAGGAAGTGGTTCGTCCTTCTCCGAACGCCTGAGCGCACATTGCTCTGAACTTGCTCTAACCAAATGCCTTCGACGAACATCCTTGTTCGCTGGGGCTCCGTCAACGAAGCCGAGAGAGGTTTTGTTATGGCACCCTCAATAGAAAGCCAGACTCAATCGCCGGGCAACAGCGTTTGCATGCTCTTTACTGACATTGAGGGTTCGACAAACCTGGTGGATTCCTATCCCGATCTCTACGATGAGATGCTCCTTCGGCACAATGAGTTGCTGCGCAACGCCATCCAGAGCTATGGTGGCGAGGAAGTAAACGTTGTTGGCGACTCCGTATTCGCACTCTTTCCTGGATCCGTCCAAGGGGTTCAGGCAGCGATTGACGCCCAATTTGCCCTAACGAAGGAAGAATGGGCGCAAGGATGCAAGCCACTGGTCCGGATGGGCCTGCATTGCGGAGCCGTTAGAAGATACGACGCCACCGTCACCGGGATAGAGGTGCATCGTGCGGCTCGTATCGCATCGGTGGCGCATGGGGGCCAGATCGTCATTTCGAACGTGGTTCGCGATGAGCTGGCGGAAGGCCACATCGGAGCGACCGTGGAAGTCCGCGATCTCGGATTCCATCGCCTCAAGGATCTTCGCTATCCTGAAGCACTGTTCGACCTGGTGGTCCCGGGACTGCAAAGCGAATTTGCACCGATCTCATCGATCGGCGCCAACCGCACCAACCTCCCGTCCGATGTGCCGGTTCTCTACGGCCGGCGCCTGGAACTGGCCCGGCTAAATCAGATCCTGACGGACAAACAGAACCGTATTGTTACGCTGACGGGCGTTGGCGGCGTGGGCAAGACAAGCCTGGCGATCTGCGCCGGAAGATCAGCGCTACCCTTGTACCCACGCGGGGTGTTCTTCGTTCAGCTGAGAGAAATCGACGATCCGGATCTCATCGGTTCGGAAATCTGCAAGGCCATTGGCCTGCACGAAGCTCCGGGTGTCTCCGCCATAGAGACGGTGTGCAATTCGCTGGGGAGCGCCGAGGTGCTTTTGATCTTCGATACCTTCGAGCATCTGGTCGAGGCGGGTCCGGTCATAAATGCCATCCTCAAGGCCTGTCCGGGGATCACCGTGCTGAGCACCAGCCGAGAACCGCTTAAATTGCGTTCCGAGCTGGAATTCGCCGTTCCTCCGCTCAGCGTGCCTGATGAAGGAGAGAGCGACGCTCGGATTTTGGCGAACCCGTCCGTGCAGCTCTTTGAGAGGCTTGCACGCCGCGAACAGCCGGACTTCGCCGTGGGTGGTGAAACGCTGGGGGCGGTCGCCAGGATCTGCCGGAGGCTTGACGGCCTACCGCTGGCGCTTGAACTGGCGGCCTCGCATGTCGGGCTCCTCAGCGTCGCGGAGCTGGAGGACCGGCTTCAAAGCAGCATTCAGGACCTTCGAAGCAAGGCGCGGGATATTGATCCCCGCCACCGCACCCTTCGACTGATGATCGGTTGGAGCGACAATCTCCTGACGGAAGGCCAACGCCGCGTTTTCTATGCGTCGGCTGTCTTTAACGGCGGGTTCGGCCTTCGTGCCGTCGCCTCCCTGTTTGAGGGCGAGGTCGATGTCGTTGACCATGTGGGGGCCCTTCTGGACAAGAGCCTGTTGTTCAGAACAATGGCTCTCGGCCATCCGCGCCTCAACATGCTGGACACGGTTCGCGATTATGCGCTCGACAAGTTGCGACGGACGGAGGCATACGAAACCATCCGTGAACGGCATGCGGACCATTTCACCGAGCTTGTCCTGTCAGCCGCGCCCAACGTGATGACGTTCAACCAGCGCAATTCCGTCGAGCACCTGATGCACGAAGCCGGCAACATTCGGGTGGCACTCGAGTGGCGGATGGGGCAACCCAGTGCGCATCATTCGGCCACGCTGGTCGAGGCGCTGACGTGGCTCTGGATATCGAGAGGCCAGTTTTCGGAGGCGAGAACTTGGTCGGACAAGGCTCTGCAACACGCCCGGACCACAGGCGAAGCAGAGCCGTTGGCGCGAATCTTGAACTCGGCCGCCTTCATCCGGTACATGTCCGGTGATCCTGAATCAGCGCGTGAAAATGGCGTTGAAAGTCACCGTATCTATAGCGAGCTGGGGAACAAGGCCGGAATTGCGAGTGCCGGGATTATTGCCGGCATTGCCAAAGCCACGACAGGTGAACCCGAGGCGGGCGGCGCCTTGATCGTGGAGTCATTCGAACTGGCGAAGCTCATCGGCGACGATCATGGAACCGTGGTTGCCCTGATCGCAATCGGGGAAGGAACGCGCGCAGAGGGGGACGAGGCTGCTGCCGAAGAATTCTATCTCGATGCCCTCAAGCTGCTCGACAAGCTGGGTGACACCTACTGGCACGGCCATCTGCTGCAAAACCTTGCCCATTTCAGGCTGCACAGCAATGACTGGCGGAACGCCGCGGCACTCGCCGGCCAGGCCCTGGCTATCGGCGAGAGATACGACTACCCGATGGTGGTGAACCTTGCTGTCGCAGCGATAAGCGGAGTGCTCGCAGCGAAAGAAAATTGGGACGGTGCTGCAGAAATCATCGGAGCAGTGAATGGTCGTCTCGCTCGCCTAGGAGTCCGGTTTGAGCCGACAGACGATGCCGATTTTCAAAGAATCGTGTCTGCGGTTCGCAAGGCGTCAGGAAACAAGCGATTCGCCCGTGTAAGCGAAAAAGGGGCCAAGCGCCCATGGGAGCAGATACTGTCGTCATGCCGCGCCGCCGTTGCGAGTTAGGGGCTGTTCTAGGATCGTTTCTCGAATGGCGACCACGTCCGGTCAACCGTTCTAGATGCGGCGCGGAAGTACAAGTGTCGGTGCAATCAGGCCCCCGCAACCAAATCCCTTCCCAAGAAAAACCAAAAGCCATGCAAGCCACCTATGGCTCCTCCAAGCGTCGAGGATTCTCAGCAGCCTGAGAAAAGTGAGATGGGGATCTTGTTCATATCTCTTCAAGAGCATTTGTCGCACGTCTCGACCTGATAGGGGTCGTCCACAACCAAACTGGCAAAATCCCAAACCCGCTTTATGCGGGCTTTCTTGTCAACGCTGTTCACGCCAGTAAGATCGTCACTCACGGCTTAACCGGGCAAGAGTGGCAGCAAGTCGTTGCCCTGACGTTTGATCTCTGCCAGGTAGGGCGTATCGGAGAGTACGAAGTGCGTGACGCCAAGATCCTGATACTTGCGCAGGGACCGGCGACGTCTTCGGCCGAGCCGACCAGCCAGTTCGTTCCGGCGCCGCCGCCGCCGTATTTGCCGGGGGCGGTGTAGAGGTTGTCGTCGAGGACGTCACCCGATCGATGCAGGTCGAACAATCGTTGCTGGCCGACCGCGACCGCCCAGCGGTGATCGCTCCAGCCGGCGCCGTTGCCCTTTGCCATCTCCGCCACCTTCGCCGCGGCGTCGACCCAGGCCTGTTCGGCGGTGTCGCGCACCAGCGCGGTGATCCTGAGCGGGAACTCGAGCGGTGGAAGATCCCGGTCGAGCTCTCGGCTCAGTGCCTTCAGGCGCGCGATGCGCTCGCGGACACCATCGAGCGGTTCTCCCCAGAAGAGCTGGACATCCGCCTCGGTGGCCGTGACGGCCCCCGAGGCGCCGCCGAAAAAGAGCTTCGGGTGGCGACGATCTCCGCGCGCCTCGATGCGCGGCACAACGGTTGATCGACGCGATAGCCGTATCCGCCAGCGGCTGCAGCCCTGCATTACAGGGGAGATCGTTGAGTGTCCGTTTGCAAGGCCAATCATTGGCTTGTCGAAATCGGCTTCCTCATATCCGAGCGCATAATACAGGCGCGATTATGTGAGCGAGCCACCCCCTCGATAATATGCTTTGACCCATCGTTAAAGGGCATTGCACGCCTCCGGCTTCGGATCAGCGAGGGACTGAATGCGTCATACCATAGACCGCAAGAAACCGTTCTTGTTTCGGCGTCCGTAGGACTGAAATGAGCCAGCAGCGGCCGACTTCACGGCAGCTTTGCGCCTCGTTGGCAAGATGCTCGCCCTACGGACGCCGGCATCGTATCGCTCTGTGACTATATCCGTCAGGCCGTTGTCCAGGATGAGTTCGACCTTGATGTCGGCACTGGCGCGTGCATTACGGATTGATTTCGCAATAGATTTTCTGTCTAGTTATAAGAAGGGTAAGTATAGTTCAAATATTGAAGTATATTTGTTGGATAAGTTGTTTGGGTGGGTGGTATGCGCATATTTTCGGACGAGAACCTTGAGGTGATACATCGTCCAGGATCATCACCATATCTTCTGGTCACCTTTAATGAGATGGAAATGAAGGCGAACGGGAGCCGGTTCTGGGGGCAGCGGCTCTGCGAGAAAGTCGACATTTCGGCACTGGGCTTCATCAGTCGACGGCCGAACTGGTTTCCGGCGGCGAGCGTCGTCAAGGCAGTCGAAGCGGCCGCGCCCATTCTTCGTGCGGCACCGGAGCGGATACTTTACGGGCACTCGCAGGGCGGTTACGCGGCATTGCGCTACCGCGGGCGCTTCAACGCCTCCGTTGCCATCGCCTTTTGCCCGCAAGTTTCGATAGATCCGAAGGTCGCTCCCTTCGACGGGCGGTTCGCACGGCATTTCTCGCCCGACCTGCACGCCAATATGGGGATCGCGCCGGATCACGCGGCTGGGCGCGCCTATCTCTTCTTCGATCCGTTCCACGCCGTTGACCACCGGCACGCCGCGCGGATCGCGACGCTGCAGGAGAGGACGCACCTCGTGCCGGTCCACATGACCGGCCATGGCACCGTTCGGGCTTTCACCGGGACCGAGCGCGCCCTGTCGTTGATCGAGGCCTGCCGCGGCGACGATCTTCGGGGGCTACGCGCTCTGGCCCGAGCTGCCCGCGTGGTGGCGCCGATGCGACCCTATCAGATTGCTGTGACGGCGATAGCCCGCCATCCTGCATGGGCCGACCGATTTCATGCGCGCTTCGGTTCGTCGTTTTCTCCGGTCGAGCGAGCAAACTTCCTCTATCATCGGGCCAACCGCCATATTCGCGACGGTGAGCTCGCGACGGCGCGGACCATGCTTGTGGACGCCATGATGTGTCAGCCGGAAAATGCCGGCTTCGCCGGCCGGCTAGCGGAACTGGACGGCCGTATTGCACGCAGCCGCAGGGCGGATGGCACCGCGCTTTCGTGATCGAAATGTTGCCAAGCCTACAAGACAAGATGGCCTTCGCGGTGGGCGAAGCCCATCTCCGATCCACCCGCGGGCTGGCCTTCTGGCCAATGCGGGTCTCCCGAAAGAGGACACTGGTTCTTCGAACTACGTGCAAAACAAGTGCAAAGGCCGCAATCAGATCCCGTGGTCCGCATCCGCGACGTGCTTCGGATGCGCTGTTCAGGTGACCGAGGGTCACCTAGTGGCGAGGGGTTCGATCCCCATGCTGACGGAGGAACCGCCGTCGTCGCGCGTAGGCGCCAAGTGGGAGTTGGCAGACACAAAGCCTGCGGCGACTTCCAATCGAAAGTGCCGCCGCGGAACTCTCACGGCCTGATCATGTGCTCGCCCACAAGAGCGATGATGGCGTTGCAAGCTAAATCTCGCCGCCGGAGTTGGTTGCGTCGATCGTCTCTCAGGATGAACGTGGTCAAAGCGCGTGCGAGAGAAGCGCAGGATTTTCCGCCATGGCGGCATCGCGTTTCTGCCGCAACAGCGTACGGTAGAGCTTGAAATGGTCGCGCGCACAACCGAGGTAGTCGGTGGGTTGTCGCATGGACGCGCGTAGCCGATCCCAGGTTTGGTTATCGCCCAATACTTCAACGATGCGGTCCGCGAGATCCTGGCTGCTTCCTGCGCGGAAGTGCAGGCCGTCCTGTCCATTCCGCACCTTCTCGGCCATCCCGCCGATGTCGGAGCAGATCATCGGCCTGCGATGTAGCAGGGCCTCCTGGATCACAACGGGCGAATTTTCCCACCAGACGGACGGAAGAACCACCCAGTCGACCGAACGCATCAGGCGCGGCACGTCCGCGTTCTGGTAAGCGCCATAGAATCGGACGCGCTGGCCGGCGTCTGCAATAAGCTTCTTCATCCGTTCCTGGAATTCGACCGGCTGTCGCTCGAGGTTGCCGCCGAAGATCATCAGGCAGGAGTCCTCACCCCATATGTCCTTCGGGATGCGCAAAATAGCGTCAATCAGGACGTCGACACCCTTGAATGGAGTCATCTGGCCGAAATAGGCAAAGCGGTTGCGACGCGGCTTGAGACCTTGCAACTCGCGCGCGGGGGCACCCGCTTCCAAAGCGATCCCGTTTTCGATCACGCAGAGCTTGTCCTTATCAATGCCCCATTTGATGTAGCGCTCTGCCAGAAACCGGCTGGGCGAAACGAAGGCGTCGGCAAGGCCAAGCATCCCGCGTGCAAACAACTCCCGCTTCAAGAAATGCGAGACAGGGATGTCGGGAAAACAGCCGTGGCAGGCGATGGGGGAGGCCGTTTCGCAGAGCTGGCCGGAAGGTCGTTTCACCATTTGCCCGTGATTGTGGCAGATCGAAAGGTATTCGTGGAACGTCACCAGTATGGCCGCGTGAGGAAATGCCTCTCTAAGGGCATAGAGCGCTTCGAGACCGATACCGAGAACATGATGGAAATGCACGACATGGGGCCTGAGATCCCGCGCGAAGCGCAACAGGTCCCGACTGATCGCCTGCGTATCGCCATTGGACAACAAGAAATGGTCGTAGTCGTCCGTGTGAAATAGCAACTCATCTTCGGCAAGGCGATAGCTCATCAGCGCGGACGCGGCATGCCGGGGTACCGGGTGGCCGACCCGGGCCAGGTAAACCGACCTAACGTCCGGCAATGCGTTCAGGCCACGATGCAGGTTGTGCGAAGCGATTTCTGCCCCGCCGAGCGATACTGTCGGGTGAGCATGCGAGACGACAAGGACACGAAGCTGCTCGTTCATGCGGGCCTCTTTTCTGGGTGTTTTTCCCCGACGAGGACAGGCGACCATTGGCTCTTGAAGATCTTTCGATCGATCTCTTCCACCAGAGCCGCCATTGCCGGACTGTTCCAGTCGCATGCGTCGTCGCAGCCCCATATCTGCACCGACGGCAGCAAATAGGAGTTGATACCGGACCGGCTCAGACGGAGACCGAGGTCCAGGCCTTTTTCCTGCGCGCCCAGATAGCCGCCGGAAAAGCCGCCCAAGCGCGACAGGGCGTTGCGGGGCATGACGCAGCATTCGAGCGAGGCCGCCGCGATGCGGGTCAGTTTCATTTCGGTAACTGCTTTGAGCGGATATCCGGCATAGCGACCCACAACTGGCTGATCGCCGTTGTCAACATCGATCCAGTTTCCCGCCCAGCGAACGGAATGGTCCTCGTAAGCCAGTACGGGCGAGATGATGCTTCCTTTCACGGTTCCAGCCGTGGCCAAGAGCTTGCCGTACCAGCCTGTCGCGCGCGGGACCAGTGAGGCGGAGAGCGACACGACCGTTTCACAGGAGAGTGCCTGCGTGCCTGCTTCAAGCATGTCGTAGAAGTCGCCTGCGCCCTTGACCGATACGAACCTGGCCGAAAGGCGATAGAACCGTACGAGTTCTTTGAGGCGCGCGGCTTGTCTGCGAAAGCGATCGGCAGGCATGGCGATCACGATCGGCGCGCGTCGGGTCTCCGGATCTAGCGCTAGCAAGGCCAGCAGCGGGGCGATGTTGTCCTCTCCCTCCCCAGCGCCGATGACGATCGGCGCGCTGCTCTCCTGATCGAAGGCGCCAGCGTCCAGGACTGCGTCGGTGACCGGCGTCGACCGTCTGGATTCGCTGAGGAACGGTACAATTTGTGTGTCGACGATCGCCGGCAACGCACAGTTCGTTGGATCGATGGAACCGACCTGGCGCAATGCCGCAACGCGCGCCGAAACCCGCGTTGGTTTGACTGGCAAGAACGCACGACGCAAATCGCGTAGCGTCAGTTCGAAGTAGAGAGGCGCACCATGATCTTCACTCGGCAAATGGGCGTGGGCGATGAACCCATGGGCATACTGTTCACCTCGAATGCTCGGCGCGAAGTGCTGCTGGTCATTGAAACTGTCGGTGACATCGGGGCGGTCGAGGCGCGTCCAGCGTTCGTCGAGGCAAGCCGCGCCGTCGCCTCTGCGAAGTCTTACCGCCGTGACGTGGGCGTCGGGATCATAAAGCCAACCGGAGGCGAGGAGTTTTCCTCCATCGGCCTCAAACATATTGTCTATTCCCATCCGGACGGGAAACGGCAGGCTCGAGACGGTTTCTTTGCCATCAAAGCTGTTAGCGGCCGCTCGCAGGGACAGGAGCATGTCTGGCGCACCATGTGCGCGCGGCAGGATTGACCTGACGTGTTCGGGCGTTTCCAGCGGGCCGAGGATGCGCTTTCGGGGGTGGACTGGGGCATACCTCCAGCCGGCGCGCCCCCGAAAGACCAGACCTTCGATGTCGCGCGCGCGGACATCCTTGGTTGCCGTGAGAAGACCAACAAAACCCGGGGCGCCATCGGGCGCATCCGGGCGGGAAAAGACGGCGATGCCGCACTCCGAGGCTACCGGTGTCGCGTTGCCAACCACCGACACCCGGCAAGGACCGGGCGCCATGCCGCGGCTCCAGCCCTGCAGGAACGTCGCGCCTTCATGGCTTTCACCAATCAACTCGATGAAACCATCGTTTGCGTGGGCTGCCTGCAGAAGCGCGGTGATGGTCAGCAGTCCACGGCGGTTAGGGTTGCCGGCCATCACAACGTCCACAAGCCGGTCAATGACGGCGGCTGACTGAGGTCCCGCGGTTTCGGCCACGATCGCGGCTGCTTCCTCCGCGCAGGCAAGTCGGGGCGCAAAGATATAGCGTACGCTCGTTTCCTCCTCGCCAAACCGTATCGCAGTCATGGCGCGGTCCGTGCCCTCGGTCGGCAGGAGCGCCGCGAAGCCGTGCTTGGCCCTTGGGGAAGGAGCGGCCAGTCGCCATTCCGAGACAAACGCGCTTCGCGTGCCCGTTTGATCTCCGTCGACGCCGACTGTCACTTCACCGGCCACCACGTCGCCTGCCAGGACACGACCGAGACCGATAATCAGCAAGGTGGTCTCGTTTACGCGGCAGCCGATAACCCTTCCAGGGCGCATCGCCCTGTTGGCCCCATGCTTAACCGCCGTGAGGTCCCTGACCGCGGGGGACTGTTCTGGAACAAGCACGCCTAAACCTTTCCGTGTCAGATCCTGGCAATGAGCGCGAGGCCAGCGCCAGCGGCAAATCCCACAAGAGCGAACAGCAGCAGCAGCAAGGGTTTCAACTCGCCGTTCTTGCGCTTCTGCAACGCAGTCAGGTTCTTCTCCATTCCCGCCACCACCCCGTCCAGCCGCATCAAATGAACATCGAGATCGTTCAGCCGCTGGCCGATATCCACCCAGAGACTTTCGACGGCGTTTCTGACGTCGATCAGGCCAGTCCCGGTCTTGTCGGCTTCGATTTCCGGTGTGCGCTGCAGCGAGCGCTGTGAGACCTGCAGCTGCCGCTGCGACGCCATCAGTACGTCGAGCTTGTCGAGCACTTTCGCCAGCGGCGCGGCGATCAGAGCTTCGGCCGCCTGCTCGTCCGGCTGTGGAACGCGCAGGGGCTGCTCGGAACCGCTTCCATTTCGCGCCACGACCACGAGATCGTTCGCGCGCGACTGGACGGGATCGGGCAATGCTATTTCAAATGCGTGATTACCGTCGCCGATACCGTTGCGCCGCAGGTCGGGACGATTGCGATCGGCAACCGTTTCGGCAATCACCTTTCCATCGAGCAGGACTCGGATGGTCAGTCGTTGGTCCGGCGAAACCGGGTCGAACGCCCAGCCGAAGATCCGGCCCATGTCGATGGCATCCACCCGGCCGTTCATCGGCTTGGCGTTGTCCTGTTCGGATGCAGCATCCGGTCGTTCAGCGGGACTTGCCATGAGTTCTCCTATGCCGGAAGCAGTGCCGGCTCGATCCGCTTGAGGTAGCGGCGGGCGGTCGTATCGATGTCGTCGGGTTTGCGGGCGTTTTCGGCGAACTGGCGCACCAGGTTCGGCTGTTCCAATATGCTACGCATAGCCGCGGCGAGTGCTCGCGCATCGTTGGGTGGCACAGTCAGGCCGTTGACGCCGTGCTCGATCATTTCAGCCATGCCCCCGATGTTGCTGGCGATGACCGGACGCCCCTGAGCCTGGGCTTCCTGAATGACCAACGGCGCGTTCTCCCACCAGATGGAAGGAACAATGGTGCAATCGACCGCGGCCACCAGATCGCCGATATCTTCTCGTCGATAAGGACCCCGGGGCTGAACGCATTCCGCCGTCTCGGCGAAGCGGCGATCGACCTCGTCGACGAAGGTCTTGCTCTGGAATGGCGCGCCGCCATGGACGCGCAGCTCGAATTCGTGGCCATCGGCCAGAAGCTGGCGCGCGGCGTCGAGCAATACGGTCACCCCTTTCCAGGGATTGAGATTTCCGAAATAGCCGAAGATAGGCCGGCCGCCTTCGAGCAGCTCTCGTTGCGCGCCGGCCTTTCTGACCGGGATGCCATTGGGAATGACGCTGACCGCATCTTCGTCCAATCCCCACTGCACGAAGCGATCCTTTAGAAAAGCGCTTGGTGATACGAAGTGGTCAACCGTGCTCAGCAGGGCCTTCAGGTGCCGTTCGCGCAGGACAAAGCGATCGAGGGGAATGTCCTTGAAGCAGCCATGGCAGCGGTCCGGGCTGGCTTGATGGCAAAGCTCCTTGGTGCCGGTGCGCACCATCAGGCCGTCATGATGGCAAATCGGGTAGTAGTCATGGAGCGTCATGACGATCTGGCAGTGGGGCAGGGTGCGGCGGATAATGTGAGGGAACTCAGCGCCAAGCAGCAACAGGTGGTGGATGTGGACCACATCCGGCCGGAACTCGCGCAGCAACTCCGTTATATCCGGCACCACGCCATAGAGGTCGATCTGGCTCATGAAAAAGTGGTCGAAGTGTCCCGACCACAGCAGGACCTCGTCTCCCGCCGGGCCGACGCCCTGAAAGCTCGTGCCCGGCCTCGCCTCGCGATGGATCTGGTTCGTGGCACCGAGAAACAGAGCCTCGTGCCCGGCGCGCTGGTAGGCGCGAAACAAGTCGTGGGCGAATATCTCCGTTCCACCCGGATGGAGGGACGGATGGTTGTGGGCGGCCACCAGAATGCGCTTGCTCATCGACCATTTCCCCGGCGCTTCGCCACGATGAAGTCCTGATGGTGGCCAGCGTTTGTGCCGCGCCAACGGCCAAGCGATTTCAGCGCGACGGAGAGACCGGCCCGTTCGAGCGCCTTGTCCAGAAAGCCTTCATCGAAGCCGATCGCGGCAAGCGGTGGCTGGTTGGGTACGAACCAACATGGGCTTTCACGATAGCGACGAAAAGCGAGACGCGGATCGCGCCGTCCGTTTTCGTTTGCCGCGGCGATGCCGTCGACCACGAACGCGGTCATGAACAAGCGGCCCCCGGGTGACAGCACTCGGCGAACCTCGGAGAGGTAGACAAGCACCTCGGCGGGCGGCAGATGAGTGACCACGGACGTCATGATGACGAAGTCGAAATGATGATCGGGAAAGGGCAGCGCCAGCGCCTTTCCGCTGATCTTGCCGTTGGGGTTGTAGAGCTCGTGGGCGATATCCAGTCGCTGAAAGGCGAAATTGGGGTAGGCAGGCGTGATCGTACGCTGGCACCAGCCAATGCCGCCCTCGACCGGGTCGAGGCCATCGTAGCGGCTGTTTTGCGGATCGAGATACTGGGTGAGCGGCACCGCCATCCTGCCGATACCGCAACCAATGTCCAGCACGCGGCTGTCCTCGCGCAGGCCGCCGATGCGAATAAAGTAACCGAGAAACTCCGCCCCTATCGCGCGAAAATCACCGTCTCCGACGACGACATCGGTTGAATCCGGTTGCGGCAGAAAACGATTGCACCGAACGGAGTCGATGAGCCAGCGAACACGGTCTTCATCGATCAGCCGGGCCGGCGCGGGCGGATGCATGAGTGCCGCTTGCGTCACGCCGCGTTCCTTTCCGGGATTCCCCCACCAATGGCGGCGTGTCGATCCGGGTCTTTGGCGAATTGAATCGCCATCAGTTCGGTGATGTCGTCCTCCCAACGCTGGGTGTGTAGCCATGAATTGTATTGGCTTGCCACGCCGCGCATGTAGTCCTCGCTGCGGCGGATCGAGCGACGCTCGAAATGATACAGGCACGCTGCCGGTTCGTAGACTATCTGGAGCCCGAGGCGACGGATCTTGAGGCACAGGTCGCTGTCTTCGTAGTCGCCGATCACGTAGTCTTCGGTGTAACCACCAACGCTCTCGTAAGTGTCCCTGCGGGTCACGAGGCAAGCGCCGGTGACGCCGGGAACCTCGCGGGCATGTTGCGCCGGCGCGTAGTCGCGCGGCATGCCCTTGTGGAAATGGTGGTTCAGCCAGATCCCGCGCTGGTCGCGGCCGAAGTAGAGCCCGGCATGCTGCAGCGATCCGTCTTCGAAAATCAGCTTCGGGCCGATCGCGCCCAGGTTTGGCCTTTCCAGCAACGGACGCGTCAACACTTGGAGCCAGCCTGGCGCTGACGGCACGACATCCGAATTGAGCATCACCAGAATGGCGCCGCGTGCAAAACGTGCGCCGGCATTGCAAGCGCGCGCGTAGCCTCCGTTGCGATTCATGACGACGAACTTCATCGCTAGTCCGTGCAGCAGGTGCAGGCCGCCCAGCAGGTGCTCCGTCTCGTCCTGAATTTCCGGGGAATCGAGGACATAAATGATCTCAGCGTTGTCGGCGAGCCACGGATCCGTCGCCATCCCGGATAGCTGGAAACGCAGGAAGTCGAGAACCCGGTATAGTGGGACGACGATGGAAACGAGGGGCGCATCTTTGGGAATGCCGTAGTCCTTGGTGCGGCTGACCTCTATGGTCTTGCCCAATCGCCGCTCGACATTCTGCAAGGAGGGGGCGAGGATTGTACGGAAGGCGCGGTCGACCGCATGCTGCGGGGGCACGGCGCGAAGGAGGTGGTTTCGTTGCATTGCGGCCTCAAAGGCCTGTGGTTTCGGGACGAGAGCCATTGTCGCTCCAGAGGCGAGGCGCATCTGAAATCGTGGCTGCAGAAGCGGCCCGGGCGATTCCGCCAGAGGGACCCAGGCAACGAAACCGGTCACATCGGTCTTACTCTTTTCATCGCTCCCTTGCGCC
Source organism: Rhizobium sp. 3T7 (assembly GCF_020166565.1). Lineage (NCBI taxonomy): Bacteria > Pseudomonadati > Pseudomonadota > Alphaproteobacteria > Hyphomicrobiales > Rhizobiaceae > Rhizobium > Rhizobium sp. 3T7. The sequence goes on along the minus strand of NZ_JAIQXS010000010.1, from coordinate 57,503 downwards.
CATGCCGGAAATTCGTAGCTGTTGCCGTCGAGCGGCACGGCCGTGCCGTCCTCTTTGAGGTAATCGATGCCGGCGAAGGCGGTTGAGGGCGCATGGAACCAGCCGCCGGCCAGAAGACCGCCGTCGAGCACCAGAGCGAGATCGACCTCTCCGGACGGATGCATCGATGACTTGGCGATCCGGCTTGTCGCCAGTGGTGCGCGAACTTGCAGGTCGATCGCCGTGGCCGCGCCGTTTTCCGGCAACGTGGCGAGCCGACGGACAATCATTTCACGCAACTCCACCGCCTGGCGGTTTTTATCCCACCAACTCTGAAGGCTGGAATAGCGAGACTTGCCGTCGGCGAGCTGGCGGATGGCGACGCCATTCTTGCTCAGAAGGACGATGAGCAACGGAGGAGATGGGCAAGGCACATCCGTGATGAAATGGCACGACCGCGAGCCGCCTTTCGCATTGCGCCCGAGGACAATCCTTACGGCCAAGCGGGTGATCGACGCCGCGCCGACCGCATAGATCGCTGTGATGTCGCCCAGATCCGGATTGATGGTCGTCTCAATCAGATGGCGCCCTTGCGCAACCTGACACACGATGCTGGCGGACTGCGGTTCGGGTACGAGCAAGTGAAGAGCGTCTTCAACCACCATGCTGAACAGATCGTCGCTGGCAATGCGGAAGGCGCTTCGCCACACAGTCAGGAGGTTGTTGACGAACTTGATGCGAGCATCTGGCGCGAGATCAGCGAATAGGGCCTCAACATCGAGCGGCGCGAGCATGCGCGCCGGCTGCATCACGATGGTATCAATCGTGCAGCCGTCTTCCGTGCAGATGTCTATGCTCTCCGGCTGCTTTCCTGGCCTCATCGCCCAGAACATGCGTTGCCGTCCATTGCCAAGCGGGAGCGTCATGCTGACGAGCGGTACCGGCGACTGGTCCATGGACAACAGGCACCTTGTGGCTGAGGGAAGGGCTGGGGGGAGATCCAAGATGAGGACGGCCAGATCCACGCCGAGCCGAAAAATCTCTGCATTCCTGAAATCGCCCGTGGCGTTTATCGATACGTCGAACGTCACACGCTATCCTCTGAATTGGAATGGCGCGCCCCACGGGAGGAAGCAGGGCGCGCGGTTCACGCTCAGTGAACTGTGAAGTAGTGCTCGGGATTTGCCTGGATGTCGTCGGCATCGACATTGACCAGGGTAAGCGTGTCACCATGTCCGAGATCCACGACGACATTGCCGCCGACCTGGGTGATACGCGAGGCCAGGTCGTCGGGCGAAGACACGTCCAGGCCATTGATGCCCTTCGAGATCTGCAGCAGATCCTCGCCCGCAGTAAAGTCGAGAATGACGTCATTGCCGCCGCCGCCGTCGAAGACGAAGACGTCATGGCCAGCACCGCCTGCCAACACATCGTTGCCGGCGCCGCCGTCGAGGATGTCGCCACCATCGCCGCCATAAAGGATGTCGTTGCCCTTGCCGCCCGACAGAAGGTCGCTTCCGTGTCCGCCGAACAGGGTGTCGTTGCCCTTGTCGCCGTACAGAAGGTCATCACCCCAGCCGCCGACGAGGGTGTCGTGACCGTCTTCACCGTTCAGCAAGTCGCTGCCCTCACCGCCAAACAGGGTATCGTTTCCCTTTCCGCCGAACAGCAGGTCGTCACCATCATCACCGAACACGATGTCGTGTCCGTTGCCGCCGCTCACGAAATCATCGCCCCCATGGGCGCGAATGAAGTCGCTGAAACGGGAGCCGAACAGGGCGTCGTGGTATGCACCACCTTCCAATGTTGCCATCTGCCTCTCCTCTTCAGGTTTCTATGCACGCGTTGCTCGCACGGGGTGCGACAATTGCGCGCCAGAAATGTGCATTGCAACAAAGAACAACGCAAGCGTCCCATGAAGAGAAAACGTCTATTTCTGAGAAATAAATTTCCTATTTTAAGTCATATCCGTACATTGTTTCTTAAATGTCGGCTTTTTTAATGTAAACTTCCCGAAGTTTACTTACAAACAACTTCAAAAATAGAAATAAACTACAATTGATATGTCGCGAGTTTATTTTTATTTCCTAGTCTTCTCTGAAGGCACGATTGAAACTCTCGGCGACGGGAGAGGTAAGGTATTCGATCGCACGGCGTGACTTGTGGATGATCAGCACCTCCGCGGGCATGCCGGGATAGAGGCGGACATCGGGGTTTGCCTTGAAGGACGACGCGTCGATTTTGGCGCGCGCGACGAAAAACGCGGAATTTGACTTCTCATCGACCGACTGGTCCGCGGCGACATATGTGATGGCGCCTTCCATGGGAAGGCGGGAACGCTGATTATAGGCTGTCAACCGGATTTGCGTTTTGGAGCCCACCGCGATGCTGTCGATGTCACGAGGATTGACGCGCATTTCGATCAGGAGCGGCTCGTTTTCCGGAACGATCTCGAGCAGAGCCTGGCCGGGCGTGACCGCGCTGCCAGGCGTGCGCAGGAAGATGTTGCTGATGATCCCGTCCTGTGGAGAGCGGATTTCAAGACGCCGCAGCACGTCGTTTGAAGCCGTGATCTGCTCTTCGACATCCGCGAGCTCGACGCGCGCCGTCGTGATTTCGCCGGCAATCGTCGACTGAAACTCGCTTTCGATCCCGGTCAGCGCAAGCTGCGCGCCCGCTGCGGCCTTTTCTGCCCGGGCTCTGTCGCCGGCGAGTTCGCTGCGCTCCCGGCTAACCCCGCTGAGCCGGGCCTCGATCTCGATGAGTTGCGTGCGCGATACGGCACCTTTTTTCTCCAGCGTCGCCAACGCCGACCGCTGCTCGTTGATGAGGCCGAGCTGCTGATCGATCGCCTGGATCTGGATGCCGAGTGATTTCGCTTGTTCGAGGTACTCCTCGATGGTTTTTCTCTGGACCTCTATCCGCCCGGCCTGCATCTCGCGCCGCTTCTCGAAAAACACCGTCTCCGCCCTGATGGCGTCGTCGACGGCGACGTCCTCGCCATCGCCGAGTTCAGGTGGAAAGATGATCCGCGGCATGTTGGTCTGCTCGTCCTTCAATCGCGCCAGTTTCGCGATCAGGCCGATGCGCCGGATTTGGAGTGACCGCAGGCTGGAACGGGCGCGTGTATCCTCCAACTCGATCAGGGGTTGTCCGGCCGACACCTTGTCGCCCTCCTGAACCCGCAACCGGCTCATGACGCCGCCTTCGAAATGGCTGACGGTCTTTCGCTTCGAATCGACGATGACCGTGCCGCTGGCGACCGTCGCGCTGCTGAGTTCGGTCGAAAGCGCCCAGGCAAAAAAACCACCGAAGGACACGACGATCGTGGCCATCCCCGCGATGACAAGACGGCGGAGCGGCGAGCGGGTATCAAATTGGTCGAGTTCCAGGTCCGCAGGGCTGACACTCAGCGGCACCGGTTGATGCGTCTGTAGACGCCGTTCGGAAAGGTCGGGGCGGGCTGCAAGGGGCTTCTTCTCCGTCATTGCGCGGCCACCTCGCGGCGCGCTTCGCCCGCCGTTGTGGCTGGAATCACGTCCGTCCGCGGCCCAAACTGCGTGACGCGGCCGTTTTCAAGCACGAGCAGTTTGTCGGCGACCTGCATGATGGCTGGCCTATGGGCGATTATGATGACGATGGCGCCGTCGTCGCGCGCGTGCTGGATCGCGCGGATAAGGGCCCGCTCGCCAATCGCGTCCAGGTTTGCGTTCGGCTCGTCGAGCACGATGAGGCGAGGCCGGTTGTAGAGGCAACGTGCCAACGCTATGCGCTGCCGCTGTCCTCCCGAAAGGGTCAGGTGTCCGTCACCGACGGGCGTATCGTAGCCCAGTGGCAGGCGTCCGATCATCTCGTGGATGTCGGCCAATCGCGCCGCCTCCAGCACCTTGTATGGATCGCTGTCCGCCATCCGACCAATGTTTTCTCGAATCGAGCCCTCCAAGAGGGAGACGGATTGCGGTAGATATCCGACCACTTGGCCGAACGAACTGCGCTCCCAGAGATAGGTGTTGTTGCCGTCGAGGAAGACACCGCCTGACGTGGGGCGCAAGATCCCGACCACAAGCCGGGCGAGGGTCGATTTGCCAGCCGCGGAGGGACCAACCACACCGAGCACCTCGCCCGGGGAGAGGGAGAACGAAATGCCCTTGATGATCGGCACATCCAGCCCGGGGGCTGCGTAGACCAGTTTGTCGACGACGATGTCGCCAGACGAATGCGGGGTGGGCATCGTTTGGCGAATAGCAAGGTCCGCCTTGAGGGTGGCCTCAAGGCGACGCCAGCCTGCGATCGCCAGCACCCACTGACGCCAATTGTCGATGACCGAATCGAAAGGTATCAGGAGGCGTCCGACAAGGATGCTCGATGCCATCATTGCGCCGGGCGTGATTGCCTGCTCCAGCACCAGGAACGCTCCGGCCGCCAGGGTGATGATCTGGATGGAATAGCGGAGGCTGCGGGTGATGGACGACATCGCCTTGCTCCTGCTCCCACTCGCTTCAAAGCCGTCGAGGGCTTGCATTTGCAGGGCGCGCCAACGATTCGCCAGGGCCGGCAACATGCCCATTGCCTCGATAGCCTCGGCATGTCTGAGTGATGCGCCAATCTTCGAGATTGCTTCAACATTTGTCTGGTTCGCTTCCTTGGTGAGCTGGCGTGTCAGCATGTCCGTGATCAGGCCGCCGCAAAGGAGCAGCGCCGCGGAGACGGCCCCGATGAGGCCGAACAGCGGATGCAGAACGAAAAGGGCGCCGAGGAAGATCGGCGACCACGCCGCGTCGAGGGGCGCGGTTACCGCTGACGAGGTCAGGAAGCTTCGAAGTTCCGCGATGTCGCGAAGCGACTGGGTCGCGCGCGACAGGCCCTGGTCAACGGAGGCCTGAACGGCGGCGGCAAGGACTGGCATGTTTAAACGGCGCACGAGTGCGCCACCGATGGCTTGGAAGGAGAGGGCGCGGATGAATTCCAGAACACCGAGCACCACAAGGGCGCCGATCGCCAAAATCATGAGCATGACCAGCGTCTCCATGCTCTGACTGTTGAGGACCCTGTCATGAACTTGCAGCATGAAAATGGGCATCGTAAGTTGCAGCAAATTCAGGCACACGCTAAGCGCCGCCGCATATATTAGCCCAGACAAGAATACGCGCTTCGCTTGCGCGATCAGCAATCCGGGGTTGTTCTTATCATTGCCTCCCAATGATTGACCCTTGCTTCTTGTCTCATTTTGAACAGTATCACGCATGGCGATTTGCCTTGAATTAACGTTGTGGCCATCTGCCGGAGGACGGAATTGGTTATAACCGGGCGGGAGTGTAGTAATGCTTCGACCAATCTGGCATAGAAGGGCGGGGGTGTGCAAGGTCACACTAATTGTGGTCGATGGACATATTTGAAGATTACTTCAAGTTTTGAAGTATTTTTCCAACACGGAGAATATAGTGAACGACGATAGTGTGCTTAATCTTTCCGATCTGAATGACGATCTGAGAATTGGAAATAGGGGGCGGGCTGTGCAAGCAGAGCCCGGGCATGCTCAAGATCTCGAGTTCGGTGACCTCCGGCAGATTACATATTTCGAGCTCGCTCGCCTCATGGAGCGGGCAAGTCGACGGTTTTCAGGCTTGATCCGCGCGGAGCTCACCAAGCTTCGTGTAGATGATGTTGGGCCGGCACAGGCGATGATACTGCTCGCAATCGGCGATTCGGAGCTTTCGGTCGCCGAGCTTCTGGAACGTGGCCATTATGTTGGTTCCAATGTTTCCTACTATTTGAAGCAGCTTGCCGACGGCGACTACATTGATCGCGTTGCCTCCCAGCGCGACAAGCGGTCCGCACGCATCAAGCTGACGGAGAAGGGGAGGCAGCTTAGGGCAAATCTCCGCGACGCGGCGATGGCCTACGAGCGTGCAGTGAAACGTGGTGATCAGGATCAACGGATGCTTGAGACGGCCTTCCAGACGCTGCATGAGCTTGAACTGGCCTGGGCCAACGCTTCACGGTTCGGCGTCTAAGCGGTGAGCGGTGCCGCGGGACTGGCCAAGGCGGACTAGACGCGATGCATGTGGCGTTTGTTCATCGCAGGGGTTTCGGCCAGTTCGCTGCCCTGGCCGCTCAACTCGCGCAGGCGGGCAATGAGGTCAGCCTTATCACCGAGACCATAGACCGGAAGATCCCATCCGTTCGCGTCGTTCGACATCGAACGGAGCCAGGCCCGCGCGCAAATCCGCACATGGCCCGGCACATGGGCATTCCGGATCACCACGCGCGCATAGGCCATCGTGTTGCCGAAACGCTCGATGCCATGGCGCGGCAAGGGCTAGCGCCGGACGTTGTCGTCGGCCATATCGGCTGGGGCAGCATGATGTTCTTGAAAGACGTGCTGCCACAGGTGCCCGCATTGGGATATTGCGAGTTCTTCTACCGGCCGGAAGGCGCCGACATCGGGTTTTCGCCCGACGATCAGCCTGATCTGGAGACGCGCAAGAGGCTGCGCCTGCGCAACATCGCGCAGCTCTTGTCCCTCGAGGCCATTGAGGCGGGTATCAGCCCCACCCATTGGCAGAAAAGCCTGTATCCCACCGATGCCCAGGGGCGCATTTCAGTGTGCCACGAGGGTATCGATACGGTGCGGTTTCGACCAGATCCGACAGCATCGGTGACGCTTCCGGATGGACGTGTGCTCACTGCAGGCGGGCCTCCCATTGTCACTTTCGTCGCGCGCGACCTCGAGCCGTACCGCGGATTTCCACAAGCTCTGGAGGCTGCCGCCAAGGTTGCGCGGCAATGTCGCGATGCACTCTTCGTTTTCGTCGGCGGAGATGGCGTCAGCTATGGTGTGCCCCCGCCCGGCGGTGGGGCCTGGAAGGACCATCTCCTGGAGACGCTGGATATGCCACGGGAGAATATCCTCTTACCCGGCGTGGTGCCGCATTCCGTTTTGCGGCGGCTTTACCAGATTTCGTCCGCGCATCTCTACCTGACCTATCCATTCGTTTTGTCTTGGTCGGTGCTGGAGGCGATGGCGTGCGGAGCCCTGGTCATTGGGTCGGATACCGCTCCTGTCCAGGAAGTTATACGCGACGGCCGGAACGGCCTGTTGGTGCCATTTTTTGACACGGACGCACTTGCCAAGGCCATTCTCGACGCCCTGAAGGAGCCGGAACGCTATTTCGGGATGCGCGCAGCGGCGCGCCGGACGGTTGAAAATCGCTTCCGGCTGACGGACTGCCTCGATCGACAAGGGGATATTCTCGAAGGAGTGATCGGAAAATCGTTTATCCGTCGCTCATGAATGAAACTAATCAATTATTACTTTGATTTTTAAAGTATATCCGAAGTTATTTTCTTAAAAGGTGTCAATTTTTATTATTGTGCACTGCAATCGAAGTTGTTAGATTCTTGCTGGTGACGCCGCGATGATTTGAGAAAGAAACCGATTGTCTGGCGTCTTTGGTTTTTGTTCCGAAACAATTCTTCAGAGGCCGTAAGTGCGAGAGTTGATGTCCTCCGGCATTGGAAAGCGACTGGCGACGAGAAAGCTGATAGCGGCATCGGATCGGGATCGGTCATGCTTCGAAGGCAGCGATATCGAGCATCTGATCGTTCACCTCGAGAATGGCCCCTCTTCAGCGACATTGCGGAATGCATTTCCATTGATCGCTGTCGCATTTTCCGACGATGGCGAGGCGGATCTGCAGGAGCGTCTGGCGCTGCTTGGATCGCTGGGGACGGTCCCCGCGGTTCCCCTCCAGCGGCTTGATCCCGTCAACAAGTCGGACAGTTTCGCGCTTCTGCGGGCGCTGGCCGAGGGTGGCATCGGCCGGCTCGCCCAGTATAGCACCTCGATCACCTCGGAGCTTGCGATCCTGCGCCGGGAGCGCGAAACGCTGCTGGAAAACTACCGGGCCCTTGAGGATGCGTTTCAGGCGCGAAACTGGGAGCCGGTTTCCGAGATTTTCTCCCACGATCCCTATGCCGATCCAAAGGACGACGGGATCGGGCAGCTGCTTGCCACCGCCTTTGTCGAGCAGCTGCTGCCGGTATCCAGCCTTGCCGTGGCTGGTTTTGCTCTTCACCTGCATTCGGTGCCCAAGGTCAGTGGTGAGCTCGTCGTCGCACTGAGCTACCTCGAAAGCGGCGAAGGGGTGGCCGAGTGGACCGTACCCTATGCGCAACTCGTGCCGAACTGGAATTTCTTCTCGTTGCCCCGTGCCTGCGGAGGGGCGGCGCGCACGCTTCGGCTGCGAATCTCGGCGACCGGACCCGAGACCGTCGGCGTTTCGCTCGGCTATCCGATCGCCGGCGAGCGCTATTCGGCGCGGTCGGAACTTCCGCATCCGGATCTCGACCTGCGCCCGCTGGCGTTCAAGGTGTTTGCGGGACTGCCCGGCGTCAAGCCGGCCAACGCACTCAACATGATTGCGCCGAGCAATCTGCTAGAAGGTCAGTTCATCGTCGATTATCGTTTGCCGGTCGACACATTGAGCCAGATCGCGGACGTTTCGGTCACGCCCATCGTCCCGGAATTCCAGACCGTGCGCTTCCTTGAGCATGAGCATGCGATCGTCTGCCACCCGTTACCGAGCGGCATATCCGCGGGCGCGGTCAGTCGCGCCGTCGAGCCCGGAACGATATCCTTCTCGGCAAGCGCCGTCATTGATCATCCTCAAGGTCAGCCCGCGGCGGTCGGCTTCCTGCTCGCCCCGGCGAATTCGAATGCGCGTTCCGAAGTGGCCGAGCTCGCGCGAAAGGGCGCGGCCAGGCCATCAGCATTCTTCAGCGGATGGCGCGAAGTCACGTCTAATCAAGTCGTCAACATCAACATCCAGCTGGAGCAGCCGGTCCGCAGCCCGATGGATCTGATGATCCTCAGCCGCGCAGTGACGGACTCGGTCGATTTCTCCTGGCTCAAGGTGTCCGGCTTCAGGCTGGTCAAGCAATCGACGGAAGCCGCCGATGTCCGGTAACAGGGAGCTCCCCGAACTGATCGCCGTGGCTATGCCCCTCTATGGTCACGCGGCACTCGCCCTGGAGGCGATCGAGTCCGTCCTTGCCTCGACACTGAGTAGCTGCCGGGTCGTCCTTGTCATCTCGGTCGACGGCGATCCGCGGCATGAGACGTTCGACCAACTGTTGCTCTATGCCGCTGCCCATCCTTCCGTCCATGTCGTGATCGGCCAGAACGCAGGTCCGGGCGGCGCACGCAATCGCGCCATCGAATACGTTCTCGAGTGTTTTCCCGAGGCGAAGGCCGTCTATTTCCTGGATGCCGACAATCGCGTCCTTCCCGGCACCATCCAGACGCTTTACCGGCAGCTCCAAGCCAGTGGTTGCGGGTGGGTCTACACCAATATCGACACGTTTTCCGTCAGCTGGCGCGCCCACTACGGCAACCGCTATTCGCGGCTGGTCCACTGCATAACCGACAATATCTGCGACACGGGATCGATGATCTCGATCGACGTTTTCCAGTCGGGCGTCCGCTTCAACGACGACAGGCAGAACGGCTTCGAGGATTGGGAGTTCTGGCTGTCCTGCATCGAGCATGGCTTCGTCGGCACGCCCTGCCATGACACGGTCTTCGAATACAGGCTGCGGGCGGAGAGCCGCTTCAAGGAGGCGAACCGAGACCGCGCCACATCGGTGAGCTTCCTGCGCAAGCGCCACAAATCACTATTCCAGCGACCGATGCTGGTGGATTTTGAGCATGAGGAGTGCCCGCGCTACCTGTTTGCGCGAACGGAAGATACAGCGATCTCCTTCTTCACCGATCCCACCAAGCCACCGGCGATGCTTCGCCTCGACGACATCATCCCGGCGTTCTGGGCCAACATCGGCGAACCCGACAATGAACACTTCCCGCCATTCATGGTCGCCGGAAGCGGCGCGGCGCTCGACCTGCTCCGGCGTTCGCGCATGCTGCCGAACGTGCTTGCCCATCTTGAGCGCCTGAGCGAGAGCAGCAACGTCGTCTTCGTCCAACTTGCCAACGATGCCGCCCAGCGCAAGATCGAGCCGATCGTTCATGGAGCTGGCGGAGAACGGATCGGCCCCGCCGATCTCATCTTCCTTTCGACCCGGCTCGTCCAAGACGTGGTCCAGAACAACGCGGTGGACTGGTTCGCTTCGATTGGCAGCCAGCAAGTATGGCCGACATCGACTGTACTGAAAGTGCGCTTCCCGTTTCCAAGAAGCCTCCCGCGCCGGTCTCTCATCACGCCTCAGCAGGTGATGATCAATTGCGTCAACGCGATTGCCGCGAGCCCCCTGCGTGAGACGGCGGGCAGGCGGTGGACCTGGCGCCCGGCACGGCTCGTCCCCTACGCCGATCTGCACAAGGCGCTGCGCAAGGAAGTTGGGGGATCACCGGTTCTGCCGCTCGGGCACAGCGAAGGCAAGCGGACCGTCGCACTACTCGTGCCGAACGCCTCCTTCGGCGGGGCCGAGAAAGTCGTCTACGCGGCAGGCCGGGAATTGAAGGCGGCGGGTTACGAAACCCATCTCTTCGTGCTCGGCACGTCCCGGATGGATGTGATCGATGAGTTCGATTCCAGCTTCGACTACATTCACTTCTGGGACGCGGGAATTCCGGCCTGGGGAGGGTCGGGTTCCTTCCTGGGGCAGGACTTTATCGCCGAGGGGCACTCGGTCGATTGGGAGGCGCTGAAGGGACAGCTTTCCGGGTTCGACCTGGTCATCAACAATCACGTGATGGCCGTCCATCCCCTCATCGCACGACTGCGCGCCGAAGGCACGCGCACCGCCTGCTATCTTCACGTTGTCGACAATACGGCCTTCAAGAGGCCCGCCGGGCAGCCCTTCGCAGCGATTGCCCACGAACATTGCTACGATGCCTTCCTGACCTGTTCCGAACAGCTCAAGATCTATCTGCACAGCTACGGCGTCCCGCATGAGAAAGTTTTCGCCGTTGCCAATGGGGCGAGTTTCACGGTGCCGCCCAAAGCCCTGGCGGAGGTTCTGGCGGTCAGGCGGATCGAGCGCAAGGACGACCGGTTGCGGCTTCTCTACATGGGGCGGCTCGATCAGCAGAAGGGCATCGATCGACTGGCGTCGACGCTCGCGGAACTGCGGGCCTCCAACGTCTCCTTCGACGCCCGGGCCATTGGAGGGGAAATCCTTGCCGATTCCAGCTTGTCTTGGAGCGAACGATTGAAGGACCTCGGCGTCGACGTGCGTCCGCCCGTCTTCGCCAGCAAGGATCTGATCAAGGCGCTGGGCTGGGCCGACATTCTCGTCATGCCGTCACGCTGGGAGGGCGCGCCGCTGATGATCGCCGAGGCGCAACAGCTCGGCTGCGTGCCAATCGCGACTGCGGTCGGCGCCGTCGACGAACTCATTTCCGACGGCGAGGACGGCATACTCGTCAACGCGGCTTCCGATCCTCAGGTGGTGAGGGAGATGGCGCGGATCATCGAAGAGATCGCGCACAATCGCGACAGGCTCGCGCCGCTCATGGAGGGCTGCCTGCGGACTGCAGCGCGCCGGTCATGGGCTTCCTCCTTCTCGGACTTCATCGCGTGGAGCGATCGCTATGTGAATAACTCATCACTGTCCCGCGCCACAGTCTTTCGCGAGCCGCCAGTGACAAATCCCGTGGTTGCGGCGATCGGCTGATTGCCGGGCCGCCCCCTGAAACAGAAAGGTCTAGTCGAATGCGTCCACGAATTCTCGTGACGGGTATTCCTGGTCACTACACGCGCCTTGCCAATGGCGCGCATGGCTTGTCCGTCTCCTATGCAGAGCGGCAGAAGCAGCCGGAATCGAAAGAGGATTTCCTGCAGGAGCTGCGCAACATCAGCAACACCGGCAACTACCTCATCGGTGAGGGCGCCCTGCGCGCACTTGCGCCGCATGCCAAGCAGGTTCCCTTCTGGCATCTCTACAATTTGAGCAAGAGCGGCGGCGGGTTCGACGAGTTCAACGCCAACTTCGACATCTGCGTCTTTACCTGCGCAAACCTGTTGCGCAAGGGGCTTTCCGCGGACGCCGAGGCGGAGGTCCTCAGCCGGCTCAACATGCCGATCGTCATGTTGGGCATCGGCCTGCAAAACCGCAGGGACCTGGAGAACAATCTTCCTGAAGGAACCAAGCGGCTCCTGGCCATCCTGAAGGAGCGGGAGCACTACTTCCTGACGCGCGGCTACGAGTCGGCCGGTTTCCTGAAGGACCAGGGCTTCTCCTTCGTGCGCCCAACCGGCTGCCCTTCCGTCTATTTCATGCCGGACAACATGCGCCGGTCCATGACGAAGCTGTCGAGCGTAAAGATCGGCAAGGCGCGGACGATCTTTTCAGGTTACCTCGGCGGCAATCAGGATGCGATCCTCGACGCCAATGCGCTGGCCCCACAGGACACAGTTCCGCAATACGTCGTTCAGGACGAGTTTCTCCACTTCGACATGAAGGTGGAGCCCAACGAAGAGGGTCGCGTCTATGATTCCGCATCGGGCCTGATGATCGGCGATCTGGCGTACCCCGGCACGGAGCGGGAGAAGCAGCGGTTCGAGGTCCGTACTTTCTACGACACCAACCAGTGGCGCGCCTGGGCCTCGTCGATGGACTTCAATCTCGGCCGTCGTTTCCACGGATCGATCATCGCCATGCAGGCGGCGGTGCCGAGCCTGATGGTGGCGGTGGACGACCGCATGCGTGAGATGCTCGGCTTTACCGGCCTGCCCGCCGTCGACATCAACGAGATCGACAAGGCGGAGAACCGCGCCGAGTTCGTGGCCGATCATCTGGCAAAGCTCAACACGAGCGAACTTGTCGACCGGTACTCCGACCGCGAACGCGCCTTTCGCACCACGCTACGTGAAATCGGCATCGGACACTAGCGGCCCCAGGGCCATCTCTTTTCGCTTCAGAGGACAGCTATGCGTATCTTGCTTACGGGAATCCCATCCTACCTGCAGCGGACGATTGCGGACGTCTCCGGCACGACCGTCATCCATCGGCCCTATTTCGACGAGGCCAGGACCAGGAAAGGCCTGATCTCGCAGGTCAGGAAGATCGCCAACACCGGCAACTACCTGATCGGCGAAGGCGCGGCCGAAAGCCTGCGCGGCCATGACGTCACCTATCTGCCGTTCTGGCATCTCGTCAACAATCGGGATTCGCACGAACTCTACGAACGCGTGAACCGCGAATTCGACTTGTGCGTCTTCGCCTCCGCCAATCTCCTGCGGCCCGGTTATTCCGCCGATCTCGAAGCGGAGATCTTCGCCAAGCTGAAGATGCCGGTCGTGGTGATGGGCATCGGCATTCAGCGCAAGGAGGGCCTCAAGGAGCAACTGCCGGCTGGCACGCTAAAGTTCCTGGAGGTCTTGAGAAACAAGGAAAGCTTCTTCCTCACGCGGGGCTATTTCACTGCCGAGTTCCTGAAAGAGCAGGGAATGAAGTTCGTCAAGCCAACCGGCTGCCCGTCGCTCTACTTCTCGCCGAACGACATGAAGCGCTCGCTCTCGGCGCTTGCCAATCCGGGACTGTCTGAAGCCCAGAAAATCGCCTTCGGCGGCTATCTCGGCAGCGTTGCCGATACGATCGTCGATGCCCACGCGCTTCTCAAACCCGACAGCGTCGCAAGCTATGTCGTCCAGGACGAAGTGGTTGCCTACAATCTCTCTCTGACCGGCGACGACAACGACATCGTCTATGACCGGGCGAGCGGGCGTATCACCGGGGGGACCGAATACAAGCATTCGGAGAAATGGCAGCGGAAACACGAGCTGCTGGTCTATTTCGACACCAACCAGTGGCGAACCGCGATGTCCGCGCGCGATTTCTGCTTCGGTCGTCGTTTCCACGGCTGCATTATCGGCATGCAGGCCGGCACGCCCGCGCTCATGATCGCGGTCGATGACCGAATGCGGGAAATGCTGGAGTTCATCGGCTTCCCCTACATCGAGGCGGCCACTTGGAACAGGGAGGTGGACAAGCGCGCTTATCTCGCCAATTTCCTCGGCAAGATCGACACGCAGGCCGTGATTGACCGCTATTCCGCCTGCGAGGCCAATTTCCGAAATGCTCTGGGGCAGATCGGACTGTGAGCAGATGACGGCGAGGCTGCGATTGCGCGCGCTACTCGCTTGCGCGCTGGCAGCGCTCTGGGTCTTGGCCCCGGCGCGGCCGGCGGACGCGGAAGATGTGCTTGCCGATCGCATCGGCATTAACCGGGTAAACCTTGCCTGGCTTTCCCGCGCCGATCAGGAGCGGGTGCTGAAGGAGATAGCGGCAAGCGGCATCACCCATGTCCGACTTTCACTGTCGAGACCGGTGGGCAAAAGCATCGAAGCGCTCGAAATTGCGGATCGGCTCGGGCTGAAGATCCTCCTCGAGATCCAGCTCGGGAACAAGGACTACTATCCGCCGCAGACGCGCCCTCGGACCGGTTTCGGCCGCGTCTGGGACGTTCAACGGCTTTCGGATCTCGACCTCGATCTTTACCGTACGCACCTGCGCGCGGCACTTCGCCGTATCGACGGCATGGGCATCCGCATCGACGCCGTCGAGCCCGGAAACGAGATAAATTACAGCGCCTACAATGGCGACCTCGTGGTCTACGAAAACCCTGGGCGGCGCACGCCGCGCAGGGTTTCGGAAGTCGCAAATCGCTCGGCGTTCGAGCGCGGCCTCGACGCCTATATCGGCACCGTCCGCGTCACCCGGGAAGAATTGCGGGCGACGGTCTACAGCGGCGACGCGCTTCTGATTTCAGCCGGGCTTTCCGATGCCGGCACTGCCGAGGCAGATCGCCGTGGCATGGAACGGCTCGATCCCTCGGTGGTTATTTCGCTCCTGCGGGGGCGGGGGATCGACGCGCTGGTCGATGGCTACGGCATCCATGTCTACCCAGGGCGCAAACGTGACGCGGCGCTTGCGCGCTACGTGATGACGGTCCTCGATTTTTGCCAGCCCGAAGGGCAGGGCAGGCCGTGCTGGGTGACCGAATGGGGAATTGCCAACACCGCGCTGTCCTGCCCGCTCGACGACCGTGAGCGGGAAGAGGCGGTCCGTGCCGTGCGCCGCGTCTTCTCTGAGATGATGGAGGAAGGGAGGCTGGAAGCAGCCTTCTACTACGACTGGGACACACAACCGGTCTACAGCGTTTGGCGCTGCGGCGTCTTAGGCCCAGCCGGAGTCGCGGCCACCGAAACGAATACCGGTGGTGGGGTGGCAAGAGGATCGCCGTAGCTGGGAACCGGGCCAAGTCGCCCTCGCTTTGATGGAGCGGGCACGCGCGTTGCCCCACCTCGAGCTATTTACCTTGGGACGCCCAGAGCTTGATCTCGGCCGGTCCGAGACCAGCCTGCCGGCGTCTATGGGATCAACGCGGTTGGCGCCAGGGCAGTCGCCGAGGCGGCGAACCGTCTCGCCCCAAACTCCGCGGCGCGCTGTCGACAGACTGTAAACCCGAATATGCCCGGCGGCCCGAAAGCCCTCTCACGAAAACAACTCCCGGAAAAGGAGGGGGCCAGCCTCTTCCTCCGCGAGGGCCGCGCTGTTGGCAGCCTCGCTGAGTGCCTGGAAGGCGGATTGGTCCCCGACCCTGGTGCCGCCAAACCGCACCGTCACGGATATCTGCCGCTCTTGTCCGGCTATGAAGGTGGTTTCGTATACCCGAGTGCGGATACGCTCGCAGATTTTGTTGACATTTTCCATTGTTGCGTTTGGCAGATAGATCCCGATTTCGTCGGAGGCAACGCGGGCGACGAGATCACCATGGCGCACGGAAGAATGGACGATCCAAGCCATCGATTGAAGCAATGTATCTGCCCATTGCGGTCCATAGCGACGACCGATCTCATCGAAGTTGCCGACCCTGACAACGAGAATGACGCCATCGGGGCTTTCCGCGGTGCTCACGCGCCTGCGGTCTACCGCATGCTCGACGGGGGTCGCAAATGCGTCGGTGCACAGTGTAACTATGATGGGATCATGGTGCAGGGCGTGTTGAAGTTCTTTCTGGAGATCACGAAGCGCTTTTTTGCGTCGGTGAAGCGCAAATTGCAGCGGAAATGTAACAGCCGCCGATATCAACGCCACAGCCGTTAATTCTACCCAAAACGGACGTTCGGGAACAAGCAGGCTTAACAAGCAAACGACCGCGGTCATCCCAGCCGCCGAGGTAAGGGCGCCGAGCGTTGCGCTCTTGATATGCGCGACGATTGCGGCTGGGCGAAATCGAAATTGCAGGGTCATCGGTTAAACGGAGCTATTGCAGTGGTCGCTATATTTGACAGGTTCGGCGAAAATAGCAGGTGAATAAATCCGTCGGCATTTTAGCTATAGCCACCCAAAATTCTATTGTCACACCAACCCGATCGCGGCCTGAAAGGCCAAGGCCTATGCGCTCGTTCGAGAAACCCATTCGCAGCTTCGGCGTTGGCATATAATCAACCCCGCTAAATCCCCGTTAGAAAATACAAAATCTAAAATCGACAGGTGCAAAGCCGCAGCAGGGCGGTTCGATGCGTCGTGTGTAGTATGCGCAAGATCCCGACGGCTTGCGCAAGCCGGCAGGAGAGGCCCGCCGGCGATGGGTCTAGGTTCACTGTACCCATCCGGATTGGATGAGGTCGTAACAAACAGGAACCACCCATGTCA
Source organism: Rhizobium sp. 3T7 (assembly GCF_020166565.1). Lineage (NCBI taxonomy): Bacteria > Pseudomonadati > Pseudomonadota > Alphaproteobacteria > Hyphomicrobiales > Rhizobiaceae > Rhizobium > Rhizobium sp. 3T7. Next base: position 40,901 of record NZ_JAIQXS010000010.1, on the reverse strand, counting down.
GCCTGCCTCGTTGTCGATCTCGACATTCAAGACCATGATGCAATTGCCGATCACCGCTCCAATGCCCTGCAGCTCGTCGCCGAAGCCGGCGGGGCTGCGACATCCGCGACCAATGCGATCGTGACGCGTGTTTATCGCGCTGCGCACATTCGTTCGTTTGAGGTAGTCGCCGCGTTGAGGCCATTCGTTGAGGTCGAGCGCGAGCAGCACGGGACGAATTCAGCGCCCCGATCGCATCGTCGAACGTCCCTGGCGGGCGTCCTTTAACTTGAACCGCAGGTCGGCGTCCTTCGCCTTCGCGAGCAGCACGCCGATGTTTCGGGCATCGCCGAGTACGCCGGCCAGCCAGCGCATTTCGCCGTTCAACCGCCGAGGTTCTTGATCGAACGCCTGTCCCCGGAATGGGCTTCGCCCTGATCGATCAACACCTCGATCCTCGAACCGTTCTCCTTTACGTTCCACAGACGCCTCACGACGTCCCTTGACAGTTCGAGCTTGATCTCGATTTCGGACGACAAGACGCACTCCCTTTGGTAGGAGGTCAAGCGACATGTGATGAAGGTGGGGCAAATCTTAAGGAAGGCGATGCTCGAAGGGTCTCGGCATTTTCTCGCGCAGGACGACATCGGGCGGGACGTTCGGCAGGCGGGCGCCATCTGCCTCAGGCGCGACGATGGCGGACGAATGATGATCCTTCTGGTCGGAAGCCGTCGCAACGGCCGTTGGGGTGCACCGAAGGGGCATATCGACCCCGGCGAGACGAGCGCAGTCGCGGCTGGTCGCGAGGCATTCGAGGAGGCGGGCGTCGAAGGCGTTGTCAATCCCGAGCTCTTCGGCTTGTTCTCCTATCGGAAGGACAGCACGCCGCATCGGTATCACGTCTCCGTACATCTGCTGGAAGTGTCGGGCATCGCCGCCGACTTTCCAGAAAAGGGTGTGCGAAAACAGAACTGGTTCCCGCTCGAGGTCGCGATCTCAGAGGTCTCGCAGCCGGGACTTCGTGCACTTCTCGAACGACTGCACGAATAGACATGCCCGTGTCATGCACGACCGATACGGTGGTCACATCTGGTTGGATCTTCCCCTGTAACCAGAATGCTATTGCCCGCGATCCGCGGGCGTCTTTTTGAGACGCGGATAGCTCCTCTTCAGGAGCTCGTCCTGCAGGCACGGACAACAAATTCTGGGAACAGCGACGCCCTCTCGCGGGCAGGGCTCACCGGTAGTTCCGTGCCTTGTTTCCGCCGCGCCCGCGACATCTGATCTTCACGGTAAAGTGGTAGTCTCCTTTCAAAGAATAAGGGAACTCGCAATGCTCGACCTGACCATGTCTCAAGTTTTGACCGACCCGTTGATCCGTCAAATGCTTCGCGCCGACGGAGTGAAGCTGAGTGAATTCGCGATACTGCTCGAGAAAGCCGCATCGGAGCGCGGGCGCCGTTTTTCGAACCAGTCGGCGATGTCGGATGCGGGTTCCGGGTCTGCCGAAGTTCGCGCGAGCTAACCTGTTTGGGCGGGTTGCGCAGATGCGGAAACCGGCCTTCGGCAGATATCGCTCCTCTTCAGGTGAAGGAATCCAGTCGAGCAGCGCATTGCGCGCCGGTTCGTTGCATGCTGCTGTACGAAAGTACGACTCCCTGCGCCGACTCTGTTCCGACCGTCAATCTATGGGGTCTTTGTATTGCTGCGCTCTCATGTGACGGCAGATTGCCTCGGCCATAACTTCGGGCGACCTCTGGCCTCCGAGCGCGAGTCGGACGGCTTCGGACATGGCCTCGCGGCCACGCTGGCTATCCAGGGGGACTCCGTGCAGATCACACCATACCTCAACCACGGCAGCAACGCATTCGATGCCATCGTCGTCTAAGGAAAGAAGATTGAGAAGAGACATTTTCTGCTCCTCCGGCTTACGGCAGGAGCAAAGGTGATCTCTCAAGCTACCTCCGCCGTGAAATCCGGGGCCAATGCCATCTACTTAGGGCGCAGGCGCCGAAACTCCATCAGCGACGGAACAAATCCGTTGGCGCCGAGTTACACTTCGTATCGAGAACTTTAACCCCTCTCGATGTCCTACACGACTTCCTCAAGCCCTGCGCTCTACGCGGGGCATTTTTTTGCAAGGGTGTGGAACGAAGCAGAGCGTAAGGCGTCGGTGGTTGCCGCGTGCCTCTGTCGCGCAGTTACCGTCACTGAAACCGATTGGATTGCCATGGCCGCCTACTATCAAGCGCTCGCTTTGACCGCTCCTTCGCTGCAATGACCGCTGATGCGGCGCAAAGCAGCCCTGGGGACCCCTCATTCAGCCCGCTGTTCCGCCGGTCCCTCCGCTCGGGAAAGATTGAGCGCACTGTTGATCAGTCCGACATGACTGAACGCCTGAGGGAAGTTTCCAACCATCCGCTCGGCGTGAGGATCGTACTCCTCTGCCAGGAGGCCGACGTCGTTGCAAAGTGACAGCAACCGTTCGAAGAGACGCCGAGCGTCGTCCCTTCGACCGATCAAGATAAGCGCGTCGGCCAGCCAAAAGCTGCATGCAAGGAATGCACCTTCCCCAGGTGGCAGCCCGTCGTCCACTTCACGGGTCTCGTACCGGAGCACGAGGCCGTCGCGCAGGAGCTTGTGTTGGATGGCCTCGACGGTGGCGATGTAGCGTGCGTCCTCGGGAGGAAGAAATCCGACCATGCCAATTTGCAGCAGGCTGGCGTCGAGAGCCTTGGAGCCGTAGGCCTGAACGAAGCAGCCAAGCTCGGCGTCGAATGCCTTTCGGCAGACCTCTTCGTGAATTTGATCGGCCACGGCTTGCCAATGCAAGGCAGCCTCTGGATTGCCTTCGTCTCGCGCAGTCGTCGCCGCACGGTCGAAGGCGACCCATGCCATGACCTTCGAGTATGTGAAATGCTGGCGTTGACCGCGCACCTCCCAAATCCCTTCGTCCGGTTCTGTCCATATCTTCTCCAGGTAGGGAAGAATGGCGGCCGCGAGCTCGCGTCCGCGGCGGTGAGGCGGCAGTCCTCCCTTGCGCGCTTGCAGCATGGCGTCGGCGACTTCGCCATAGACGTCGAGCTGAACCTGTTCTGAGGCTGCGTTGCCGATCCGGACCGGGCGAGATCCTTCGTAACCCGGAAGCCAAGGGACCTCCCACTCGAGCAGGTTCCGCTCGCCTGCGACACCGTACATGATCTGCATCTGCGCAGGGGCGCCCGCGACAGCTCGCAAAAGCCAATCGCGCCATGCGCCGGCTTCCTCGTAGTAGCCGAGCTTCATGAGCGCGAGGAGCGTCAATGTGGCGTCACGTAGCCAGCAATATCTGTAGTCCCAGTTGCGCGGTCCGCCGAGTTGTTCGGGGAGTGAGGTCGTCGCAGCTGCAACAATGCCGCCTGTGGGCATGTACGTCAGTGCCTTCAGCGTAATCAAAGATCGTTTGACCTGCGCCGTCCATCCGCCCACCTGCGGGCAGTTCTTCGCGAATGATCTCCAATAGGATTCGGTGTCCTCCAAGGCAGTAGAGATGGACTTCGCGGCCGGCCGAGCCAAGTGCGACGGGTTCCATGTCAGCGTAAATGACTGCTGTTCCCCAGCGGAGACGGAAAACGTGCCCACGGTTCGCATCTCGTCGCCGTGCAGCGGAACGGACGACGTCAGGGTGAGCCTGTCAGGTCCGGCAATCGCTGTGATGGTGCCGTCCTCGCTGCTGGTTACCCATGGCACGGTTCGGCCGTAGTCGAAGCGAAGGACGAATTCCAGGTCGAACGTCACCGTGCCGCTCTTGCCCTCGACCAGACGCATCAGATCGCTTGTACTATCGCGCAAGGGCATGAAGTCGCAAACCACCGCGGTACCCGTTTCGGTCTTGAACTCCGTCTCGAGAACGAGGGTGTCGTCCCTATAATGGCGTTTCACGACATGGTTCTCGCTCGCAGGTCTGATCGACCAGTGACCATGGCCTTCGTTGCCAAGGAGGGCGGCGAAGCAGGCAGGAGAGTCGAAGCGCGGAAAACAAAGCCAGTCGATCGATCCATCCTTCGACACGAGCGCGGCGGTCTCGCAATCCCCTATGAGCGCGTAGTCCTCGATGCGGCCTGGCAAGTCGACCTCCTTTGTTCGTCGGACTTGTTAGAGGTAGTGGCTGAGAACATGGGTCAAGCGTCCCGGATGACCAGAGGATGGTTACAATGGGCGGATAACCGCTTCGGACATCCTTAGTGACCGCCTTAGGGCAAATTGACCTGCTGGCCGACAGGCTCGCCATCCCTTTCGACGATCGTCGATCCATCGCGACGAACGATCCGCTCGGCCACAACGCCTTTGCCGACAGTCCCGAGATCGTGCGCCTGCTCGGGCGGCGGCTGGCCGGGCAGAGCCTGGAGGGCGGAAAGGCAAGCGTTGCCGACCAGATCGGCGTAACTGCGGCGAATTTCGCGGGCTCGGCGGCGCGCCTTGCCGTTGCGGCTCCTGTCGCCGTCATCAGCCCGGAGGCGCGAGAGATCCTGAAAGAGGAACTCTCCTCCGACGGCACAACCATCAAGAATGGGCAGATTTCATACTGAACCTCCGGTATGGATCCCCTGCCAGGTAACAATAGGATCGGAAGATGGACGTCACCACGACTGGAAGACATCGGCTGCGGGCTGAATACGTGTCGGGGATCGTCGAAGCCGGCACGGCGGCGTGCCGGCTGTATGGGCCGTCGAAAGCAACCGTCGCCGACATCGCCCGACTTTCTTGGGAAGTCCCCGGCCATCATCTACAGAATCTTCCCCTCCAAGGCTGCGATATGGGACGCCGTCGCCGGAGATTTCCTGGAGAACAGTCTGAGCTTCCCCGCGCTTGTCACTGGTGGACGAGGCGATACGGCGAACTGCCTAAAGCAAGCCACGCTCGGGCACCACCAGTTGATAGTGGAGGCATGTGACCGCGAGCGCCAGATGTTCAAGCTTGTTGTTCTCGCTGCAGAAGAAAGTTGGTCGTCGTTCATGCAGTATCGCAAGCGACTCCAGGCCGATGTGGGCGAGTTCATTCGAGCTGGTATAGAGACCAAAGAATTCGCTCCGACGAATGTCGATGCGGCCGCATCTTGCTTTTGCGCCTCGGTCATCTCCTTATGGGATCCACGGATCATTCGGCCGACGCCTTCGACCGACTGTGGGACATCGGCTCAGGAGCTGATTTCCTTTGCCGTTGCGGGCCTCCGCAAGTTCGCGCGCTGAAGCGGACACGACAGCGGGCGCGGTGAATGAAGAATGATGCTGCGAAGGCCCGGGCTCAACCCGAACACCGCCCAGGGTCTCGATCTTCCAAGTTGCGACGAAGCCGTTTCCATCAGCGCGCAAATGGGCTATTCGCGCTTGCCGTGTTCAACATCGGAAAGATCGATCTGAATGCTGGCCGGGCAACACGCCGTGGCGCTAGCCTCTGCCTTGGCGTGCGCCGCGTGCTATATTAACGTCGCGGACACCCGCTCGGCTCCGCCTCGACGACAAGAGCCTGCTTAAGGAATGGAAGCCGAGCTACGCGAGTGGGTTCGCCATGCAAGGAAGCCTGGCGGCCATCTCCGCCAACGCCGCGTTCAGCTTGAAACCCTAAGGCTGCCGCGCGGAGGGCGGCGCAGCGAAGGGCGTATTTTGGAGACGAGTACGATGGCTGACCCTGATCGCTATTCTGGGAGACCGCCGAAGCACGGTCGCGGCGTATGGATACTGGTTCTTATGGTAGCAGCCCTAGCGCTGTTTGCGGGATGGTTTTCTGGATATTTGGGCTGAACTTCGACACAATTGCCCCTTGCAGCCGCAAGTGACGTTGATGCGGATCAGCAGGGCCGGAGTCGTTGGCTCGGATCGAGCCCGCCGGCACTGGATGTCTCTTCCAAGACTTCATCACGGGAGGCATTGCTTTCATCGTTCGAGAGCATTTCGAGCGAACGCCTGCACCCGTCAAGCATTGAGGTCAGCCGAAACGACAACTTCCAAACCTGCAATGCGTAATGTAATCGCGGCCGCTCAATTGCCTAACAACCTAGGATCACTCGTCATTTCCGAAATGCGTCTGTCTCGCAACTTGGATCAATTCTGTCCTGGCTACTAAGATGGTCCAGCGCCAAGAGTAAAGCAGCGACGCGGTTTATCGAAGAAAGGCAATCTGCCAAACCGGAATAGTTTTCGACTAGCCAGTTGAGCGCCGCTTGTACGATGACAAAAGCCGCAGTCACCTGCGCAACTTCACCAAGTGACATCGTTCCGACCAGATATTTCGGAGCGCAGAGAACCCAGGCGATGACGGGGGCAAGCAGAACGTTTCCTTGCGAAACGAGGGTGGTTTGCATGAGCTGCACGCACAATTCACGCCAACGATCTATCACATCCTGAAGCGCATGGCTGAGAGAGATCTGCTGCTCGATTTTACCTACAGAGTTCGTTGCAAACGCATCGCGTTCGCGCAGATGCGACCCGACAGAGCGGAACTGAGCTTCCGCCGCGTTCTTGCCTGCAATAACGCTAACCAGGCGACGACCAATGAATATCATCGCAAGCGTCAGGAGCGCTGAATAAGTCGCGACCGCAATCACCAAGTACTTGGGCACTGTCAGCACATAACCAAAAACGCCGACAGCGAGATCACCACCGACGTTCCAAAGGATGCCGATAAATATTCCCGCGCTGAGCACAGCCTTGAGCAATCCGACCGCCATGCTGAGCGGAGAGTCTACAGCAATACGCGCGTCTTCAGCGATTCGATACTCGGGATTCTGGTCCTCACCCACGGCAAATTGGAGGCTGCGGAAGAGGTCATGTTCCAGCCAGCGATCGATTAAGTACTGTGTGAGCCACGCACGCCACCTTCGTTGCGTCGTCATCAATGACCAAACGCCCAGAACCGCCACAAGGATGCTTGCTCCGGCGAGCGGCAAGAAGAGCAGTGCCTGTGCTTTAAGGACGCCGCCATCGCGGCGTCCAAAGGCATCAAAAAAGTCTCTGCCCCAATAACTTAGTCGATACTGTATCACCAATTGAAACAGTACGCTTGCCAAGAGCAACAAAGTGGGAATCCACGCTGTCGCAGCGCCAGGGCGTCGCCAAAAACCCGACGCGCTGCGCCAGAAGCGAGCAAGTAGAAAGCGTTGCCCATGCGCCGGAATATCCGTGACCAAACGTGTCTGGCGGCGCGTCGATACGTTCACTTCCTTCGACGGATGCTCGCTTGGATTTCGCAAGACACAGGTTCCATCGCGCTACTAATCCTTCGCCAATTTTGCCTCATCCAACCTGAGTTTATTGTGTCTGAGACCTGCGCAGCTGGCATTTCTCCAGCACGTGATCAGACAACGAAACGCGAAGTTAGGGTGCCAGAAGATAACGGTAGGGCGCTCGCTCAGTACCAGCGGCCGCGACCGTAAAAGCCGCCGCCTAACAGAAGAACGATTAGGACGATTATGAGGATTGTGGTGATATCCATTGTATATCTCCTTGGAGTACGGGTGAGCATCTCCGTCGCGCTTTGCCGCGCAGTGCGTTGCCCACGATTGCACTCCAACATAACGTTAACTGCCAGAGCCCAATTTTGGTTCCATTCACGGGAAGAATCGCGATGTGGCTAGCTCGTATCCGCTGAATACCGCGCGTACAGCCAAACAGCAGCTCACCATCTTGGAGTGCCGTCATGACGGCACCACGAGCATCCTCGATTCAGCTGTTCATCGGGCGCGGTGCGGCCGACACAACGGCCCTATGATGTTGACGGCTAGTCCACCCCTCATCGATTTTCCAGGGCAGGCCGCCGGGCTGGCGATCTGTGCAGATGACGTTTGCCAAGCATTCCGCAAGCGCGCATAGTGTTTGTAGCAGCAGCCAATGCTAAGGGCGCTACTGCCCAGGGTTCCATCCCCTCGACCCCAACAAGTAAGGGAGGACGCGCAAATGTCTTCCATCACAACCCGCCGCCATATCGAAAACTTCATGGGCGGAGTTCGCCGGTTTAACTACGGCAATTTCGCTGTTGAGGCATCACTGTTGGTCGGCTTGGCATTCGTCACAGCCATGTTGTTGTACGGCGTAATTTGGCACTGAGCGTTAGACCATTCGGCCAAGAGGTTCATAACATTGCGACCTCACCGTTTCCGGCCGTCCGGAACATCATCTCGGGATCAATCGAAGCCCGGCTGGCACCGTTACGTTGGCTACGTTTGTTTGCGAAGGATTGGTTCGAAGTCGATTTCACGCAGCGCCGGCTATGGCTTTCCACTCGGCCGCAGCAGTCAGCCCGGCGGATAACGGCGACCTTACTCTTCAATAATCCGATTTGACGCGTCTCTTTGGCCGTTTGGCGTGTTAGAAAGTCCAGCCTGCGTAAATCTACAACCTCTATGCAATCAGGCCCCCCAACGAACCCTTCTCTGCAAATTTTGCCTACTCCGGCTCTTTGCCCTCAAGCTCTTGACCTCAACGCTCGAGGAGCTCTTTGCGTTTTGCCTCGGTGTCGATCTCGCCTTCCAGATTCTCCACGAAATCCGCATGCGCTGCCACGATGAAGTGGCGCTCCCGATGCGGGCAGCGACATCATGAAACCTTTTGATTTTTAAGCCGTTGTCACGCTTATGATCGACGCTAAATTCAATCCGAAATCGATCGGCGGCGCCAAACCAGACCCTCCCGAGAAGGCGTCAACTGTTGAAGTTACGCCGCCGCCAGATGTCGTGGAGCCCGACGCGGAGTTGACGGCTGAGGAGGCGGAGCAGGCGCGCAAGAGATATTTGCTGACGCGCTTCTGGATCGGCGCGCGCGGCTATTGGGGCCGCGGCGGCGACAGCTTCGCGTGGCCGTGCTCACTCGGGCTATTGACGCTGATCGTCGTCAATATCGGCTTCCAGTATGGAATCAATCTCTGGAATCGCGCGATCTTTGACGCCCTCGAGCAGCACAATGGCCGCACCGTATATCTTCTGAGCGTCGTATTCCTGCCACTCGTGCTCGGAACCATCATCCTTGTCACTGCACAGGTCGCCCTTCGCATGATGATTCAGCGCCGCTGGCGTTCCTGGCTCACGACCGCAGTGATCGCGCGCTGGCTCGCAAACGGCCGCTACTATCAGTTGAACCTCATCGGCGGCGACCACAAGAACCCCGAAGCGCGCATTTCGGAGGATTTGCGGATTGCCACCGAAGCACCCGTCGATTTCATCGCCGGCGTCATCTCCGCATTCCTGTCAGCTTCGACCTTCATCGTGGTGCTCTGGACGATCGGCGGAGCCATGCATCTGACAATCGCAGGCTCGACCGTCACCATTCCCGGCTTCCTCGTCATCACTGCAGTACTCTACGCCGCGATCACCTCCAGCTCGATGGCGGTCATCGGCCGCAATTTCGTCCACGTCTCCGAGGTCAAAAATCAGGCGGAAGCCGAATTTCGCTATACGCTGACGCATGTGCGGGAAAACGGCGAGAGTATCGCACTGCTCGGCGGTGAGGAGGAAGAGCGCAGCGACCTCGATAAGACCTTTACCAATGTGCTCAGGCAATGGGCGCTCCTTGCGCGCCAGCACATGCGAACGACGCTTGTGTCGCAGGGATCGAGCCTGTTCGCGCCTGTCGTGCCCGTCTTGCTTTGCGCTCCAAAGTTTCTCGAAGGCAGCATGACGCTTGGACAGGTGATGCAGGCCGCCTCCGCCTTTGCCATCGTTCAGAGCGCGTTCGGATGGCTGGTCGACAATTATCCTCGTCTTGCCGATTGGAATGCCTGTGCACGACGCATCGCCTCGCTGATGATGTCGCTCGACGGGCTTGAGCGCGCGGAGCAGAGCAACGACTTGGGACGCATCAAGCGCGGTGAAACGGAAGGCGATGTGATGCTCAGTCTAAGCGATCTCTCCGTGTCGCTTGACGACGGCACCGCCGTGGTCAAGGAAACCCAGGTCGAGATCGAACCAAGTGAGCGGGTGCTCGTGGCCGGCGAATCCGGTTCGGGCAAGAGCACCCTGGTGCGGGCCATCGCAGGTCTCTGGCCGTGGGGCGACGGCAGCGTCAATTTCCACGCCGACATGCGACTCTTCATGCTGCCGCAACGGCCTTACATCCCTGCCGGGACGCTCCGCCGTGCCGTCGCCTATCCCGGCGCCGCCGATAGTTGGACCTTGGATAAGATCAAGGCGGCCCTCGACAAGGTGGGGCTCGATTATCTGACCGACAAGATCGAGGAGGACGCGCCTTGGGACCAGACGCTGTCAGGTGGCGAAAAGCAGCGTCTCGCGTTTGCGCGTCTCCTGCTACACAATCCTGATATCATTGTGCTGGATGAAGCAACGTCAGCACTCGACGAGAAGAGCCAGGATAAGATGATGGAGATGGTGATCCACGAATTGCCGAAGGTCACCATCATAAGCGTAGCGCATCGAGCCGAGCTCGAAGCCTTCCATAGCCGCAAAATCACGTTGGAGCGGCGCGAGGGCGGCGCAAAGCTTGTCAGTGATGTTGATCTTGTCCAGCGCAACAAAAAACGGAACTTGCTTTTGCGCCTTGTGAAGAACCCGCGGGTCCTGCCGAAAGCCAGCACGACCTCGATTGGAATGCGGCCTTCCAAGCGCAAAAACTGAAGTCCCTCAAGCGTTTCATGGCCCGCAATCGCCTCTCTGCTGATATTGGCGGCGGACATGTCATCAGCTTGTTCCTCGGTGGACGAGTTGTGTTTGGGGACTGTCCCGTCCCTGGAAAGGACGTTCTATATGCGGGTTTCGAGTTTGCGGTTCCGCGCTGAACGTCGACGATCTTCGACAAGAGCTCACTTCACAACCCCGGAAAATTCCAGCTCCTGCTGGCCCAAAATCGGGTGCACTTCAGGTTCCACTAAGCGCTATAAGGGCAAGAAAGACCCCGCAGTCGCGGATGCGGGGCTAAGGCGCGAGTTGAACTTTGAGGGGTTTCATTTCCCAAAGCCATAGCCAAAACATTCCGCACCGGAGGCTTGTTCCTGCTCGCTTTCAAAGAGAGCCCCGCAATAGCCAGCGGGGCGAGGAAGGGACATGGAAAGGAACGGCAGGGTGTCATAATCGACCGTCTCTTTGCTCAGCGCGGCAGATTAGTTGTTGTTGTCAGCGCAAGTGTCTTCGGTATTTTCGGTACCGCTGTTTCCGCCTTGGGTCTGTAGCGATCCCTTGCCGGTCACGCTCTTGCAGTTTTGCTTGTTGATCGTGCGCGCGGTGCTATTGGTTATGGTCTTGTCGACCTTCTTCATTTTCATGGTGCCAGTGGCAGCACCATTGTCGGTGTGGTTTTTGTCCATCGTTGAACCGGCAGGCGCCGGGTTCGACTGGGCGAATGCTGATCCGGCGAGGCCGACAGCAAGCAGCGAGGCTGCCAAGAGTCTAAAGCGCATGTTCTCCTCCTTAGGCGTTGCGTCATTGCAACGTGGAGGTAACCATGCAGCGGGGCCGTTGTTCCGACAAACTGGCCGTCAAAAGTCGTGCATTCAAATCCGGAAGGCTCTGAAGGGTTCATCATGCGCGTTGGTTCGCTCGGAGCCTTCCATTGTTCTATGGGCTTGGAACGCAAGAAGATGGAGCGCACCGCCAGCGTGGGAAGTGGGACTAAAGGCCCGGCTGGCGGAAAGAGCCGTTCGCTGTTGCGGCTGATCGCTTCGGGGAATCCCCTGAGCAGAACGAGTTGGACGAAGTCGTCTCCAATCCAAGCACTCCACACGGAGGGCCTTCTGCCGGGGCGGCAAAAATCTTCTGCGCTTCAATCGAAGCGTGAGAGGAAGCTAAATACCTTCTCCAAGCAGAGCGCCTTTTCTTCGACATGCGGCATGTGACTCGAGTTCTCAAATAGCGCCCACTCGCATCCCCTGATCTTGTCGACATAGGGCCTCACAACGAGCGGCGTGGCCTCGTCGTATTTGCCTGAAATCAGGAGGGTAGGGGCTTCTATGAGATGCAGACGGTCTTCGATCGTCCAGTCCTTCATCGTGCCGATGACGTGGAATTCGGTCGGCCCGTTCATGTTGCGGTAGACGGTATTGTCTTCGTCCATGATGGCGAAGGTGCGCGCGACTTCGGGAGGCCATGGCGAAACGCGGCAGACATGGCGGTCGTAGAAGACCCGCGATGCGGTGATGTATTCAGGATCGGTGATCGTACCGGCCTTCTCGTGCTTCAAAAGCGTGTCCTGTACATCCTGCGGCAGTTCCTCGCGCAGTCGGTTTGCTTCCGCAACCCAGGTGTGCATGTTGGCCGGCGAATTGGCGATGACAAGCGCCTTCAGCCCCTTCGGCCGCCGCACGGCGTGCTCGGCGCCGAGCATGCCGCCCCAGGACTGGCCAAGGAAGGCGTAGCGATCCTGAATGCCCAGGTGGTTCAGGAGCGCGTCCAATTCGTCGAGGAAAAGACCAGGGGTCCAGAAGTCCGGCCCTTTTTCCGGCAGGCGGGTGGAATTGCCATTGCCGAGCTGGTCGTAGTGAATGACCGGCCGTCCGTCGATCTCGGTGATGCCCCTGAAGCTGTCGACGTAGTCATGCGTGCAGCCGGGACCGCCATGGGCGACGACAAGCGGCAACTTGCAGCTGTCGAGCGACCCGGTGACGCGATACCAGGTTCGGTATTCGCGAAAGGGCAGGAAGGCTTCCTTCGACGCAATTGCGTTCACGTGCTTCTCCGTGTCGTGGCGATGGATGGAAAAGCATAACGCGGCTGCAAGAGGCGTGGCAGCTATCACAAGTTATAGGATGGGCGGTCCTCGAGCAGCCGGTAATGAGTGGCGCGCACGACCGCCTGGGTGCGGTTCTTAGCGCCGAGCTTCTTGGCCGCAGCGTTAAGGTGCATGACCACGGTGGGAACGGAGCGGTCGATGACGCGGGAGATTTCCTTGGCCGAAAGGCCCTCGGCGGAATAGCGCAGGCATTCGCGCTCGCGCTCCGTCAGCCTCGCCTTGCCGGTGCTGAACGTCTTCGGATCGAAGAGCGAATAGGCGGCCTCATGGAAAACGTGTGCGAGGAGGTTGAAGTCGGCGATGTAGCGCAGCGCGTGCCCTTCGAATTCACGGTCGCCGCCGAAGCGCACACCGGTCACGGTTGCATAGTCGCCGCGTGGCATATGCACTGGCACGGTAACGCCGGTCGACATGTCTCTTTCGCTTAGATAACGCGCGACCGGGGCTGTGTCCTCGGTCATGAAACGGCGGATCAGCGTGTCTGCCGCCGCATCGTAATTCCAGAAGAAGGGAGTGGACGTGCGCAGCGCCACCTGCTGGACCGGATCGATGCGGAAATAACCGTGATTGAACCAGTAGTCATGCATGTCGTCGGAAATGTTGCGTAGTTTCAGCAGCGATGGAATCATGATTTCGCCGTCGAGATCGTAGGGCACCGGCGTATAATCGTAGATCAGCGCCTCGAAACCGATCGCCTTCATCGCTTCGAAGACCTGGTCGATCCGACCGTCCAGCGTTTCATGATCCGTGAACTGTCGTCTGATCGTGCCGATTTCGTCAATCATCGCTGGCTCCACAGGCCTCGAGCCGATCCTATCACTTCTTATAGCTGGCGCCCGACATCGTTTGAGGTAAAAATTAGCAGTGCCCAAATATTAAGCAAGCATTTTCTTCGTCGGAGTGGTCAATGTGGCGTGAGATCGAGCCCGATGCTCGACTTGAGATCGAAGTCGATGGCCACAAGGTCGTGGCCTACAGTTTCGGGGATGGAGCGGAGACGGTTTTCTGCCTCAATGGCGGGCCGGGACTGCCTTGCGACTATCTGCGCGAGGCGCATTCCTGTCTGATCGATCAACGCTACCGCGTCGTCGCCTTTGATCAACTCGGGACCGGCGCGTCGGACCGTCCGACCGATTCATCGCTCTGGACGATCGGCCGCTATGTCGAGGAAACCGAGACCGTGCGCAAGGCGCTCGGGCTCGGCAAGGTGCACATGCTCGGTCACTCCTGGGGTGGGTGGCTGGCGATCGATTATTCGCTCACCTATCCTGGCAACCTGCAGACGCTGATCCTTGAGGATACCGTTGCGGACATGCCGCATCTGATCCTGGAACTAGAGCGGTTGCGTGCGGCACTCGGGCCGGAAACGGTGGCGATGATGCAGAAGCACGAAGCCCGGGGCACGTACGACCACCCCGAATATCTCGCCGCCGTCACCATTCTCAATTATCGCCACGTGTGCCGCCTGATGGAATGGCCCGCACCTGTTCGCCGATCGCTCGGCGACTGGAACATGGGGCCCTACGGCACCATGCAGGGCCCGAACGAATTCCTCTATACCGGCAACCTGAAGGACTGGAACCGCGTTCCGGATCTGCCGTCCATGACGGTCCCGACATTGATCACCTGCGGTGAGCACGACGAATTGACGCCTGCCTGCGCGCTGAAGATGAAACTCGCCATCCCGAACGCCGAACTGAAGGTGTTCGCCAACGCAAGCCACATGCCCTTCTATGAAAACCCGGCGGACTACTATCCGGCACTTCTCGATTTCCTGGCACGCAACAGGTCGAACTGATGCATAAGCTTGCAGACGATAGCATCAGACGACGGAGGCAACGGTATCGCCATGCATCGCTATAGGTTCGTTTTCCGAAGGCCTCTCCAGTTCCTGCCGGTCATCGCCGGCATCAGCATCATCACCTTCGTGCTGGTGAGGCTGATTCCTGGCGATCCGGCCCGCGTGCTGCTCGGCACACGCGCCACGCCGACGGCGATCGCCAATATCCGCGCCCAATATGGCCTCGATGAGCCGATCTGGCTGCAGTATCTCTATTTCCTTAGAAACCTCGCCAACGGCGAGATGGGAAAGTCGATCCTCTACAAGATCGACGTGCTCAAATTGATCGCGACGCGTATCGAGCCGACGATCGCACTCGTCATTTCGAGCGTCGTGCTCTCCGTCATCATCGCCGTGCCGCTCGCGGCAATCGCGGCGCGCAACGCCGGGCGGGCGCCGGATCATTTCGTGCGCATCATTTCGACGTTCGGCATCGGATTCCCGCCCTTCTGGCTTGGCCTGATGCTGATCATCCTGTTCAGCGTCAAGCTCGACCTGCTGCCGGTGTCCGGTTACGGATCGACGATCGCCGACAAGCTCTCTCACCTCATTCTTCCGAGCCTCACCATCGCGCTGTCGCTGTCGACCGTTCTGACACGCAGCCTCAGGACGGCGATGATCGAGGCTCTGAAATCGGATGTGGCGACGGCCGCCCGCGCTCGCGGCATGCCTGAGCGCATCGTCTTCTGGCGTCACGTGGTGCCGAACTCGCTGGTGCCGACCATCAACCTGCTCGCCGTCAACACCGGCTGGCTGATCGGCGGAACCGTCGTCATCGAGAGCGTCTTTGCGCTACCGGGCATGGGGCAGTTGCTGGTGCGCGCCATCTTCTCGCGCGACTACATGGTGGTGCAGGGCGTCGCCATGGTCTTTGCCTGTGCAACGGTGCTCGTCAATTTCCTCGCCGACATTGCCACCGTCGCGGCCGATCCGCGGGTGAAGCTATGAGTACGATGGCCGTCTCATCCAGTGTTGCGGGCTGGCGAACGTTCCTGGGCAGGCGCACCATGCTCATCGTCGGTGCATCGATCTTGGTGTTCTTCATTCTCGTGGCAATCGCGGCGCCGCTGATCGCGCCGTACGATCCGATCCTTCAAGACAGCAATGCGCGCCTGCAATTGCCGTCCCTCCTGCATCCCCTCGGTACCGACAACTTCGGTCGCGATATCCTCTCACGCATCATCTGGGGTGCACGGATCGACCTGCAGATCGCGGTGATCGGTGTCGCCTTTCCATTCCTGATCGGCACGGTCGTCGGCACGGTCGCCGGCTTCTTCGGGGGCATCGTCGATGCGATCTTCATGCGGATCGTCGACATCATCATGGCCTTTCCCTTTCTCGTGCTCATGCTGTCGATCATCACTATCCTCGGGCCGGGCCTCGGCAGCTTCTACATCGCCATGGCTCTCGTCGGTTGGGTCTCATACGCACGGTTGATCCGAGCGCAGATCCTTGTCCTGAAAAACAGCGATTACGCCGTGGCAGCGGTCAGCCTCGGCTTTGGTCGCATGCGGATCATGTTCCGCCACCTGCTGCCGAACGCCATTGCCGGATCGATCGTGTTTTCGATGTCCGATGCCGTGCTCGTCCTGCTCAGCGGCGCTGCTGTCAGCTATCTCGGGCTCGGCGTCCAGCCGCCGGTTGCCGAGTGGGGCGTCATGGTCGCCGAAGGCCAGAGCTTCATCACCACAGCCTGGTGGATCACGTTGTTTCCGGGCCTTTCCATCGTCTTCCTTGCCTTCGGTTTCAGCCTTCTCGGTGATGCTTTCGGCGAGTTGCTCGGAGTGCATGAATGAGCGCCTCCGTCCTTTCTGTTCGCGGTCTCACGGTCAAGGCGCATCTCGACCATGAAACGCGCACGCTGCTCGATGCCGTATCGCTCGATCTGGCAAAGGGTGAGATACTTGGGCTGGTCGGCGAAAGCGGTTCCGGCAAGAGCCTGTTCTGCTGCTCGCTAATCCGTTTGCTTCCATCCTCCCGGTTGAGGATCGAAGACGGCTCAATCCTTCTCGAAGGGCGCGACCTGACTGCCGTTAGCGATACCGAGATGCTCGACATCCGCGGCAGCGAGATCGGCATGATCTTCCAGAACCCGACGAGCCATCTCGATCCGGTGATGAGGATCGGCGATCAGATTGCCGAGGGCATCCGCTATCATCAGGGCCTCGACGGGAGGGCAGCCCGTGCGGCCGCGATCGAGATCCTGTCGCAGGTCGGTTTTCCAGACCCGCCTCGTCACTATGACAGCTATCCGCACGAGTTGTCCGGCGGCATGCGCCAGCGCGCCATGATCGGCGTGGCGCTGTCTTGCAATCCGAAGATCCTGATCGCCGACGAGCCGACGACCGCGCTCGACGTGACCATCCAGGCGCAGATCCTGCAGTTGCTGATCGAACTTCGCGACACGCGCGGCCTGTCGATCATCCTCATCACCCACGATCTCGGCATCGTAGCGCAAACCTGCGACCGGATCGCGGTCATGCGCAACGGCAGGCTTCTGGAGCAGGGCCCGAAGCGGCAGATCCTGTCGCACCCGCAGGACCCCTACACGATCAAGCTCATTCACAGCCACCCGTCGATGCCCGATGGCGCTCCTGTAGCAAGAAGCGCCGCACTGCCGACGACGGCGGCGGTGAAGCCGATACTGGAGATTGACGACCTGCATGTGCGCTTTCCGATCGGCGGCAGCCTTTTCAAGGGAAGCGCGGCAAAGACCGTCAGTGCCGTCTCCGGCATCAGCCTGCAGATCATGCCGGGCGAGACGGTCGGCATTGTCGGGGAATCGGGCAGCGGCAAGAGCACGCTCTCACGCGCGATACTGGGTCTGACGCCGATCTCCTCCGGGCACATCAGTTTCGACGGTGCCGATCTTGCCCTGCAGAAAAGCGCGAGCTTGGCGAAGCTCAGGCGCGAGGCCGCCATGGTCTTCCAGGATCCGTTCAACGCCTTGAACCCACGGATGACCATCGGCCAGACCATCGGCGAGGTGCTGGCAGTGCGTGGCGAGGTCCCGAAGGCGGACATCCCCGCGCGGATCGGAGAATTGCTGGATCTCGTCGGGCTCGAGCGCGAGTTCGCCAAACGGAAGCCCCGCTCGATGAGCGGCGGCCAGTGCCAGCGCGCCGGCATCGCCCGCGCACTTGCCGTCGATCCGAAGCTGATCATCGCTGACGAATGCGTGGCTGCGCTCGACGTCACGATTCAGGCGCAGATTATCGACCTGTTCCGCGAGCTGGCAGCAAGCATGAACCTGACGCTGCTGTTCATCGCGCATGACCTGGCCATCGTCCGCAATCTCTGTGCGCGCACGATCGTCATGTATCGCGGCGAGGTGGTCGAAGACGGTCCGTCGGAAGAGATCTTCGCGCGTCCGAAACACCCTTACACCGCTCGACTGGTGGCAGCGATCCCGGACATCAACCCGGACAGGCCACTGCTTGGCGATACGCGAACTGCCTCTGACAATATCCTATCCATCAAACGCATTCGATAATAACGAAGGGAACGGCATCATGAACAGGAAGTGGAAATCCATCGGGCTTGCGGCCTTTGCCGCTGCCCTCAGTCTCAGCGCCAGCTTCGCCGAAGCTGCCGGCGTGTTGAGCATCGGCCGTCGCGAGGACTCGACCACGTTCGACCCGATCAAGTCAGCCCAGAACGTCGACAACTGGGTGTTCTCCAACGTCTTCGACGTGCTCATCCGCGTCGACAAGACCGGCACCAAGCTGGAGCCGGGTCTGGCCGAGAGCTGGACCGTCTCCGGCGACGGACTGACCTACACATTCAAGATCCGCGACGCGAAATTCTCCGATGGTTCGCCGATCACGGCCGAGGATGCAGCCTTCAGCCTTCTGCGTATCCGCGACAACAAGGCTTCGCTTTGGAGCGACAGCTACAAGATCGTCGAGACCGCGGAGGCGACCGATCCGAAGACGCTCACTGTCAAGCTGAAGACGCCGTCCGCGCCGTTCCTGTCAACGCTGGCGCTTCCAAACGTTTCGGTACTGTCGAAGAAGGCCGTCGAGGCTGGTGAGGACGCCTTTGCTGAATTGCCGACCGCGTCGTCGGGCGCATTCACCGTCAAGGAATGGCGGCGCGGCGAGCGCGTCATTCTCGAAAAGAACCCGAACTTTTGGCAGGCGGACCGCGTAAAGCTCGACGGTGTCGAGTGGATCTCGGTGCCTGACGACAATACCCGTATGCTGAACGTACAAGCCGGCCAGCTCGATACGGCGATTTTCGTGCCCTTCTCGCGGGTCGAGGAACTGAAGAAGGATGCCAATCTCAACGTACTGATCGACACCTCGACACGTGAGGACCATCTGCTGATCAACCACGAGCACGGCGCGCTCGCCAAGAAGGAGGTGCGTCAGGCACTCGACATGGCGATCGACAAGAAGGCGGTCGTCGATACCGTCACCTTCGGCATCGGAACTGTGGCCAACTCCTATATCCCGAAGGGGTCGCTCTATCACTACGACGACAACTATCAGTATCCCTACGATCCGGAAAAGGCCAAAGCGATGCTGGCCGAGGCCGGCGCGTCCGACCTGGCGTTGAACTACGTGGTGAATGCCGGCAACGAAGTCGACGAGCAGATCGCCGTTCTTCTGCAGCAGCAGCTTTCCAAGGCCGGCGTCACCGTCAACCTGCAGAAGGTAGACCCGAGCCAGAGCTGGGACATGCTGGTTGCCGGCGACTACGACATTTCGGTCATGTACTGGACGAACGATATTCTCGACCCGGACCAGAAGACGACCTTCGTGCTCGGTCACGACACCAACATGAACTACATGACCCGCTACAAGAGCGACAAGGTGAAGGATCTGGTGGCCGCAGCCCGTCTGGAACTCGATCCGAAGAAGCGCGAAGCCATGTATGTCGAAATCCAGAAGACGGCCAAGGACGACGTCCACTGGATCGACCTCTATTACAGCCCCTACATCAACGTCTCGCGCAAGAACATCGAAAACTTCTACCAGAACCCGCTCGGCCGTTTCTTCCTCGAAGACACCGTGAAAAACTGATGATGCAACAGCCAGGCGCCGCGGCGTCTGGCTGGGCCATGACAAAAGGGCAGGCAGATGTTGTCAGCTTCCATGGTCCCGCGCCTTGAACCGAGCAGGTGATATCGGTGAAAGCCGGCGGTTTTTTCCCGCTTGACTTGCTACTAATGTCTGTATTTTAATCAAGCCTGCGGATTAGGCAGGTTTGGATCCGCGTTTCACATGACTTTGATGTCGCTGGGCAGTTTCGCCCCATGACGCCCCGCAGATGAGCGGGATGAGCGTCATGGGGTTTTCGTATTTTGGGCTATGATGAACGACGCGCTGAAGATCGGTATTCTCTACTCCGCCACCGGCCCCTATGGGGCGATGGGCGTGGATGCCCGTGACGGTGCGATGCTTGCCATCGAGGACAGCGTCAAGCGAACGGGTCGCGTCATCGAACCGCTGTTCTATGATCCGCACGCCAGCCTGCAAGCGTATCTTGACGGCGCGCAGCAGATGTTGCGCTCCGATTGCCGCCATATCGTCGGCACGATCACATCTGCGGCACGCAAGGAAGTCATTCCACTGGTCGAGAAGCATGACGGCCTGCTGTGGTACATGTGCCCCTACGAAGGCTTCGAGGCGAACGAGAGCGTCATCTATCTCGGCGGCTGCCCGAACCAGCATCTGATCCCTGCCTTCGAGTACCTCATTCCCCGCTACGGCGCGCGACCCTATCTTGCCGGTGCCAACTATGTCTGGGGCTGGGAGATGAACCGACTGGCGCGCGAACTGATCGCCAATGCGGGCGGCGAGGTTCTCGGCGAGCGCTACCTGCCGCTGGAGGAAACGGCGGTGGATCGAATCATCGCCGAAATCGCACAGCGCCGCCCGAGCTTCGTGCTCAACAATCTCATCGGGCCGTCGAGCTACGCCTTTCTGGAGGCAATGAAACAGCTCGGTGATAACGATCCCGCCTTCCGTCCACAGAACTGCCCCGTCGTCAGCTGCGATCTGATGGAATGCGAACTCGAGTTGATCGAAAAGGGATCTGCCACCGGCCAGCTCTGTGCAGCATCCTACTTCGACACGCTCGACACGTACGAGAACCGCGAATTCAAGACCCGCGCTGCGCTGCGTTATGGCCGGGACCGGCGCATCTCCAGCGTCTTCGCCAGCGCCTATGCAGCCGTCGATCTCTGTATTGCCGCGATCCTGTCTGCGGGCAGTGACGAGCCCGCTGCGGTGCGCCGTGCCGTTTACGGCCGAACATGGGACTCTCTGCTCGGGCCGTTGCAAATCGACGGACGAACCAATCACGCAGCGCTACCGTTTCATCTCGGACGCATCAGCGACGACAACGGCTTCGATATCATCGCTTCCCGCCCGGCGCTTGCCGCCGACCCCTATCTCACCAGGCGCGGCACCTCCATGCCTGCCAAGCTGAGGGTCGTGTCATGAGCAGGACGCCGAATTTCACAGGTTGGCTGGCCGTGATCCTGCATCGCGAAGACAGCAACACCGACAGGTTGGAGCGTCAATTCGGCCTGCTTGGCATCCGGGCCACGCGCCGCTGGGAGCCGCTCTCGACATGGGCAGAGGCCGATCTCGTTCTGGTCGATGCCGATCAGGGTTGGGATGATCTGCTACCGCAGACCGAAGGCGCATCAGGTAAGCCGCTGGTGGCCTTGCTCGGTTCCGAAGCGCCCGGCCGTATTGCCTGGGCCATGGAAAAGGGTGCAAGCGCGATCATACCGAAGCCGGTTGCCGCGTCCGCCATCTTTCCGGCTCTGGTGATGGCAGTGTCGATCCATCAGGAACGCCGTGTCGTTGCCGACAAGCTGCGCTATCTCGAACAGCGCGTCCGCATGCGGCCTCTGGTGCATGCGGCGGTCGAAAAGCTGCGTGCCGTCCGGGGGCTCGATGAAGAGAGGGCATACGGCATGCTCCGCGACTGCGCCATGCAGCGTCGCCTGACCATGGAGCAACTCGCCGCAATCGTCCTTGGCGGGGCGGAACCCCTGCCGGAGGTCGGTTGATGGGCATACTTCGCTCGCTATCGCGGCAGCCCACTGCGCTGTTCGGGTTGGTGATTGTCGTTGCGGTCGTGGTGCTGGCGCTGGCCGCACCGCTGATCGCGCCTTTCAGTCCCGACGACCAGATGTTCGACGGCCTGACGCTCGAAGGCGCGCCCATGCCGCCGGGCGGGCAATTTTTGCTCGGCACGGATACGCTCGGCCGCGATCTCTTCTCGCGCATGCTGTTTGGCGCGCGCACGTCGCTGATCATCGGCATCGTCGCCAATGGCATCGCCGTGTCCATCGGCCTGTTTGTCGGCATCGTCGCGGGGTATCTGCGCGGCCTGCCGAGCAACATCCTGATGCGCTTCACGGATCTGATGATGGCCTTTCCGGCGCTGCTGCTCGCCATCGTATTGGCCGCGCTCTTGAAGCCCAGTCTGTGGATCGTCGCCATGGTGATCGCGCTGGTCAACTGGGTGCAGGTGGCGCGCATCGTCTATACCGAGACGCGCGGCCTCGTCGAGCGTGATTTCATCATGGCTGAACGTTCGCTCGGCGCCGGTCACGGCCGTATCCTGCTTTTGCATATCCTTCCACATCTGGTGCCAACAGCGATTGTCTGGGGTACGCTCGGCATCGCAACGACGGTGCTGCTCGAAGCCACGCTGTCCTTTCTCGGCATCGGCGTCCAGCCACCCCAACCCTCCTGGGGGAATATCATCTTCGAAAGCCAGAGCTACTTTCAGGCGGCTCCGTGGTTGGTCTTCTTCCCCGGTATGGTCATCCTCGTGACGGCGCTTGCCTTCAATCTCGTCGGCGATGCCCTGCGCGACATTCTCGATCCGACGCAGCGGGGCAGGGGTTGATGGCCTTCGTCCTTCTCCGCCGCCTCGGGCAGGCGCTTCTTATTCTCCTCGGTGTCGCCGCCATCACCTTCGTGCTGCTTTATGCGCTGCCGGCCGATCCGGCACGGATGATCGCAGGTCGCAGCGCCACCGCGCAGACTGTCGCTTCCATCCGCCACGAACTCGGCCTCGACCAGCCGCTGATCATTCAGTTCTGGACCTATCTTTCCGGGCTCCTGCACGGAGATCTCGGTCGCTCATATGCACAGAAGACGGAAGTCTGGACACTCATCGTCGCGCGTCTGCCGGCAACGCTGATCCTGATGGCCGCCGGCATCACCGTCGAGGTCGTTCTTGGCATCACCTTTGGCACCGTCGCGGCGGTGAAGCGCGGCGGTACTGTCGACCGCCTTGTGATGATGGCCTCCTTTGTCGGCGTTTCGGCGCCGCAATTTGTCGTGGCGCTGCTGCTTCTCTATGTCTTCGCCGTTACGCTCGGCTGGTTTCCGATGAGCGGATACGGCAGCTTCGCGCATGTTGTGCTGCCGGCAACGACGCTTGGCGTGCTCGGCGCCGGCTGGTACGCGCGCATGGTGCGTTCGGCGATGATCGACGTGCTGAACCAGGACTATGTGCGCACGGCCCGCGCCAAGGGCTTGTCGTCGCGCCGCATTATCTTGCGCCATGCCCTGCCTAACGCCATCCTACCGATCGTGGCGATGATCGGTATCGATATCGGTCAGTTCATGGGTGGCGTCGTGGTGGTGGAGGCGGTCTATGGCTGGCCCGGCATCGGCCAACTGGCCTGGCAGGCAATCCAGCAGGTCGACATCCCGATCATCATGGGCGTGACGCTGACATCGGCACTCGCCATCGTGACCGGCAATCTTCTTGCCGACCTCATTGCGCCCTTCATCGACCCACGTATCAGAACATCCTGACCAGAGAAAAAAGGGGAACTCACAATGCTCAGACGCTGGCTACTCGGAACGACCACCGCCGCAGCGATCATACTCGCACCTCTGGCCGTCATGGCTGAGGGCAAGGACATCGTTGTTACCTACAAGGACGACATCGTCACGCTCGACCCGGCGATCGGCTACGATTGGGTCAACTGGTCGATGATCAAGAGCCTCTATTCGCGCCTGATGGACTACGAGCCTGGCACGGCCACCCTCGTTCCCTCGCTTGCCGAAAGTTTCGAGGTCGCGCCCGACGGGCTCACCTACACCTTCAAGCTGCGCAAGGGCGTAAAGTTCTCGAGCGGCCGCGATGTGGTCGCCTCCGACGTCAAATATTCGATCGAGCGCGCCGTCGATCCGAAGACGCAAGGCCCCGGTGCCGGCTTCTTCGGCGCGATCAACGGTTTTGAAGATCTGACCGGCGGCAAGGCGACAGGTCTTGCGGGTATCGAGACCCCCGACGACGGCACCGTCGTCTTCAAGCTCTCCAGGCCGGACGCGACCTTCCTGCATGTGCTGGCGATCAATTTCGCCTCGGTCGTGCCGAAGGAGGCCGTCGAGGCCGCCGGTGGCGATTTCGGCAAGAAGCCCGTCGGTTCGGGCACCTTCGTCCTCAAGGACTGGGTGATCGGCCAGAAGCTCGTCTTCGAAAAGAACCCGGGCTATTACATCAAAGATACGCCGAAGATCGATGGCTTCACGGTCGAGGTCGGCCAGGAGCCGCTCGTCGCGCTGCTGCGCCTGCAAAAGGGCGAGGTCGATATCGCCGGCGACGGCATTCCACCGGCCAAATTCCTGGAAATCAAGAATTCGCCCGACGGTGCGCAGATGATCGTCGATGGTGAACAGCTCCACACCGGTTATGTGACGCTGAACACGAAGGTGAAGCCTTTCGACGACCTGAAGGTTCGTCAGGCAGTGAACCATGCGATCAACAAAGACCGCATCGTACGCATCCTGAATGGCCGCGCGACGCCCGCCAAGGAAGTGTTGCCGCCATTGATGCCTGGTTACGACAGCGACTATTCGGGCTTTGCCTATGACGTCGCCAAGGCGAAGTCGCTGCTTGCCGAGGCCGGCCTTGCCGATGGCTTCCAGACCGTGCTTTACGCGACCAACACCGATCCGCAACCGCGCATCGCGCAGGCGATCCAGCAGGATCTTGCCGCGGTCGGCGTCAAGGCCGAAATCCGCGCGTTGGCACAGGGCAACGTGATCGCCGCAGGCGGCACCGAAGGCGAGGCGCCGATGATCTGGTCGGGTGGCATGGCCTGGATCGCAGACTTCCCCGATCCCTCCAACTTCTACGGCCCGATCCTTGGTTGCGCTGGCGCCGTGCAGGGCGGCTGGAACTGGTCGTGGTACTGCAATGGCGAGCTCGACAAGCGCGCGACGGCGGCAGATGCCATGTCGGATCCGGCGAAGTCCGGGGAACGCGTGGAAGCCTGGAAGAAGATCTTCACCGACGCTATGAACGATGCGCCGTGGATCCCCGTCACCAACGAACGCCGTGTCGTTGCCAAGTCGCTGCGCATGGGCGGCGAAAACAACATCTACATCGACCCGACCCGCGTTATCAACTACGACGCGATCTTTGTGAAGTAACGCCAAGGGTCCCCGCCCTCCCGGCAATAAGCCGGGAAGGCCATATTTTCCGGAGACGTGTCATGTGCAGCATCTGCAGCCACACCATTCACCGCGCCCAGCACAACTTCGGCTGGAACCGCGACTTCGCGCCGGCGCTGACGGCAAAGCCAGGTGAAACCATCCTGTTCGAATGCATGGATTCGTCCGGCGGCCAGATCGGCGCCAACGCCACGCTCGCCACGCTTGCCAATCTAGACTTCGCCAAGATCAACCCGGTGTCCGGTCCGGTCTATGTCGAGGGCGCTACGCCGGGCGATGCACTCAAGGTGACGATCCGCAAGTTTCATCCGTCGGGGGTGGGCTGGACGGCGAACATCCCGGGTTTCGGCCTGCTTGCCGATCAGTTCAAGGATCCGGCCCTGCATGTGTGGAGTTATGACACGGTATCCATGGCGCCGTCCGCCTTCGGGCCGGGGGGCAAGGTGCCGTTGAAGCCCTTTACCGGCACGATCGGCGTCGCCCCGGCCGAGCCCGGCCTGCATTCCGTCGTGCCGCCCCGCCAGGTCGGCGGCAACATGGACATCCGCGATCTCACCACCGGCGTGACGCTCTACCTGCCGATCGAGGTCGAAGGCGCGCTGTTTTCCGTTGGCGACACGCATGCTGCCCAGGGCGACGGCGAAGTCTGCGGCACGGCGATCGAAAGCCAGATGAACGTCGAGTTGACGCTGGATCTCGTCAAGGGCGCCAATCTGAAGACGCCACGCTTCACGGTGACGGAGCCGGTGACGCGTCATCTCGAGGGCATGGGTTATGAAGTGACGACGGGCATCGGTCCCGATCTGATGACCGGCGCCCGCGATGCTGTCATGCGCATGATCGACCTGCTGACTGCCGAACACGGCTACAGTGCCGTCGATGCCTACATGCTTTGCTCGGTCTGCGGCGATTTGCGTATCAGCGAAATCGTCGACATGCCAAACTGGGTTGTCTCCTTCTATTTCCCCAGGATCGTCCTTTCGTGACCGAGACGGATACCATTGCAAGGCCGGTGCTGCGCGTCGAAAACCTCTGTGTCGATGCCCGTACACCGGAGGGGCTGAAGCGGGTCCTCAACGACATTAGCTTCGACCTCAAATCCGGCGAGACACTCTGCCTTGCCGGCGAAAGCGGGTCCGGAAAGTCGGTGACCTCGCTTTCCGTCATGGGGCTGCTTCCGAAGGCCTCGCTACGCATCGCATCCGGCAATATCAGCCTCGGCGACAGGAAGCTCACACATCTCTCCAACAGCCAGATGCGGCATGTCAGGGGCGGTGAGATCGCCATGATCTTCCAGGAGCCGATGACATCGCTCAACCCTGTCATGAGCATCGGTGCTCAGTTGACAGAAGCGATCCGCGAACATCAGCAGGCGGGAAATACCGAGGCGATCGCCCGGCAGATGCTGGAGGCGGTGCACATCGCCGATCCGGCGCGGCGACTGCAGCAGTATCCGCACGAACTCTCAGGCGGCATGCGCCAGCGCGTTATGATCGCAATGGCACTGTCCTGCCGGCCAAAGGTGTTGATCGCCGACGAGCCGACCACGGCGCTAGACGTGACGGTGCAGGCGCAGATCCTCAAGCTGATGCGAGAGCTCAAGACCGAGTTCGGCACCTCTATCGTCATGATCACGCACGACATGGGCGTCGTCGCCGAGATGGCGGATCGCGTGGCGATCATGCAGCATGGCCGCATCGTGGAGCAGGGCAGTTCGCTCGACATATTCAAGAGCCCATCCGAGCTTTACACCCGCCGGCTGCTGGCGGCCGTCCCACGGCTCGGCGCCTTTGCTGGCACCGACGGTCCGCCGCGCGTTTCGAAAGGCGAGCCGCAGCCGAGGGCGAGTGCATCGGCGCCGGTCCTGAATGTCCGCGATCTCTGCGTCAGCTACGGTCGAGGCTCCGGCATGCTGTTCCGGCGGGCACCGTCCGCAACCGTCCGCAACGTCTCGTTCGAGATCATGCCGGGAGAGACCATGGGCCTCGTCGGTGAAAGCGGCTCCGGCAAATCGACGACCGGCAAGGCGGTTCTGGGCCTCATTCCCTTCTCCGGGTCGGTGCAACTAGACGGCTACGATATCTCCCGCCTGTCGCAGCACGAGATGCGGAGTGTGCGCCGCTCGGCACAGATGATCTTCCAGGATCCCTATGCCTCCCTCGATCCGCGCATGTCGGTCGGCAAGGCGATTGCCGAACCCATGGCCATTCACGGCATCGGTACGCCTGCCGAACGACGCGAACGGGTGGCTGAACTATTGCGGCGCGTCGGGCTAACGCCGGACGCGGCGACGCGCTATCCGCACGAGTTCTCCGGCGGACAACGCCAGCGCATCTGCATCGCCCGCGCGCTCGCGCTCGAACCGAAGCTGATCGTCGCCGACGAGAGCGTGGCAGCGCTCGACGTCTCGGTGCGGGCGCAGGTGCTCGATCTGATGCTGGAGTTGCAGGAGACTATGGGCCTCGCCTATCTCTTCATCTCCCACGATATGGCCGTCATCGAGCGCATGTCGCACAAGGTCGCCGTCATGCACGGCGGACAGATCGTCGAGGCGGGCACGCGCCGCCAGATCTTCGAAAACCCGGGCGACGACTATACCAGGGCGCTGATGAAGGCGGTGCCAATCCCCGATCCAACGCTCTATCGCGAATTCGAAAGCATAACCGGGTAGGCGAGCCGCTCCGAAGCACGGCGATCGAGATGCAGCAGGATGCGGAAGGTGTGCCGTGACGTTACGGATGCCGAAGACGCCACCAGGCCAAAGCCAAATTAGAAGTCTGCGCGGTTTCAGGCCTCCGCAACCATCTTTACTTGCGATGCCATTGCGCGTCGTTTCCGACGCGGCTGAAGGTCCGAAGACCCGGATGTTGATCCTCTCGCGTTTGAGCGCCATCGTCTCCAAAGTTCCCTTGCCCGGAAGGGGCAGGGCCATCGAAGAACCGTCCGTCATCGAAAGAAGACGCCGCGCGCGCCCGTGCGGTGTTTGGGATACCATAGCGTACGAAAAGAATGGTCTGGAGTAGTTGGTGGATAGGCAACATCGCAGCCTTGCGCAGAGTGCCGGGCGAGCTTTGTTCAAAATTGCCGCAGCCGCCACTATACTCTGGCGTTACAATCGGGAGAGAGCTCATGCGCCCTCTAGCCCAGTGCCAAGCGTTAATGGCGGCGGTTCTCGCAAGCGCGGCCGCCGTGGCTTCGACATCCGCGCCTGCTCAGGATCGCCTCGGCGAGCGTGCAGCAATGATCGGGACGATCAAATTGCACGCCGGCTCGGCGCCGTCAGCGATCGAGGGGGGCCAGGGCATCGATCCGGCTGTGCTGGAGACGATGGGAAAGGTGCCGCGCCACCTTTTTGTGCCTGAGGAGCAGCGCGGCGCGGCCTATCGAGATCGGCCACTGCCGATCGGATACGGCCAGACCATCTCGCAACCCTTCATCGTCGCGCTGATGACCGACCTGATCAACGTTGGGCCTGGCGACGCTGTCCTCGAGATCGGCACTGGCTCGGGTTATCAGGCAGCCGTCTTGTCGCCGCTCGCAGCGAAGGTCTACTCGATTGAGATCATACCGGAGCTGGGCGAAAGGGCCGCCGCCCGATTGGCGGAGCTCGGCTTCGACAATGTCGAGGTGAAGGTGGGCGACGGCTACTATGGTTGGCCTGCGCACGCGCCTTTCGACGGTATCGTGGTGACTGCCGCTGCAAGTCACATCCCGCCGCCGCTGGTCCAGCAGCTCGCCAAGGGGGGCCGGATGGTCGTCCCCGTGGGCGGCCCCTTCGCGATCCAGGTACTCATGCTGGTCGAGAAGCGACGGGACGGAAGCATCACGACCCGGCAGTTGCTGCCGGTGGCCTTTGTGCCGCTGAGGGGAGGCAGGGCCCAATGAGAGCGGGGCGCCTGCTGCCGGTTGGTCTCATATCGGCGGCAACCCTTGCTTACGAAGTGCTGCTGATGCGGCTCTTTTCGATCATTCAGTGGCATCAATTCGCCTATATGATCATAAGCATCGCACTCCTGGGCTTCGGCGCGAGCGGTACGTTCGTTGCCTTGGCCCGCCGCCCTCTGGTGAAACGGTACCCGGCCGCCTTCGCAGCGTCGGCAGCGCTCTTCGGCATCACTGCGGTTGCCAGCTTCGCCGGCGCCGAACGCCTGCCGTTCAACGCGCTCGAGGTCGTCTGGAATCCGGGCCAGCTCGGTTGGCTCGCGGCCAGCTATGCCCTCCTGGTCCTGCCGTTCTTTTTTGGTGCAACTTGTATCGGCCTTGCCTTCAGCCGTCATCCTGGCCAGATCGGACGCGTCTATGCCTTCGACCTGGTCGGCGCTGGGGTCGGTGCACTGGGCATCGTCGGACTCTTGTTCCTGGTCTTTCCCTTTGCGGCACTGCGCTTCGTCGCGGCGTTGGGATTTGCGGCGGCTGCCCTCGCCGCGATGGGCATGGCTCGTCATCGGCGGCTCGCCGCGGCCAGCCTCGGGCTTGCAGCCGCGGTCATCGCGGTGTGGCTGCCACCGTCCTTTACGGCCACCGGCCCGCATATGTCGCAGTACAAGGGCCTAAGCATGGCTCTCAACGTGCCGAACGCTCGGGTGGTCGAGGAACGATCAAGCCCGCTTGGACTGCTGACGGTCGTGGAGAGCCCGAGCGTCCCTTTCCGACACGCGCCGGGCCTCAGCCTCGCCAACACCCAAGAGCCGCCCGCGCAACTCGCCGTCTTCAACGATGGCGATAGTATTACGGCGATCACCGCCTATAGCGGCGATCCGGCGACGGTCGCTTATCTCGACCGGACAACGGCGGCCCTCCCGTACCGCATGCTTGCGCGGCCGCGAGTGCTAGTCCTCGGCGCTGGTGGCGGCGAGCAGGTGCTGCTGGCGCTGCGCGCCGGAGCCGATATCGTGGATGCTGTAGAGGTCAACCCGCAGATGATCGACCTGGCTCGCAATCGTTTCGCGAACGTCGTCGGCGGCATCTTCAGCCGACCGAACGTGCATCTGCATCTCGCCGAGGCGCGCGCCTTCGCTGCGACCGCCGGCGAGCGTTACGACCTAATCCAGATGCCGCTCCTTGACTCCTTCAGCGCGGCCGCGGCCGGGGTGCAAAGCATACATGAGAACTACACCTACACCGTGGAGGCACTGCGGGATTACCTGGCGGTACTGAAACGAGATGGCGTCGTCGCCATCACGCGATGGCTGCGGGTGCCACCGCGCGACATCCTCAAGCTGTTCGCCACTGCTACCGCCGCGCTTGAAGCGGATGGCGTATCCCAGCCCGGCTGGCACCTGGCGCTGATCCGGAGCTGGAATACCGCAACCCTGCTCGTAGCCAAGTCGCCGCTCACTGGCGAGGACGTCGCAGCCATCCGCGGCTTCGCGGCCGAGAATTTCTTTGACATCTCCTGGGTGCCGGGCATCTCCGCGAGCGACGTGAACCGCTACAATCAACTCGACCGGGAATATCTCTACGAGGGAACCCTCGCTCTCCTCGGCCCTGAACGAGCCGACTTCACCGAGCGCTACAAGTTCGATATTGCCCCGGCCACTGACAATCGGCCCTATTTCTTCGACTTTTTCCGTTGGCGCGCCTTGCCCGAACTCCTGACGCTGCGCACCCAAGGTGGGGCAGCGATGCTCGACTGGGGCTACCTGATTTTGGCGGCGACGCTCGTCCAGGCCGCAATCCTCAGCGCCGTCCTGATCCTGCTGCCGCTCTGGCTTCGCCCGCGCGGGCTCGGGAGCGCTGTACCCCGGCTGCGATTCGGGCTCTATTTCCTTGCCTTGGGCCTGGCCTTCCTCTTCATCGAGATCGCCTTCATCCAGCGCTTCGTGCTGTTCCTCGGCCATCCGCTCTACGCCGTCGCTGTCGTGCTTGCGGGGTTCCTTGCCTTCGCAGGTCTCGGTAGCGCTCTGGCTGCACGCTGGGTGGCGGCGGTCGGATGCGGATCGGCGGTGCGCGGCATCACCCTCGCTGTCGTGGTGATCGCATTCCTGGCTGGCACCTACCTGCTCGCGCTGTCCTTGATATTCGAACGGCTGCTGGCACTCCCGGATGCCGCGAAGATCGCAATCGCACTCCTCCTCATAGCGCCGCTCGCAGTCTTCATGGGCATGCCCTTCCCCCTCGGCCTCGGCCACGTCGGCGCACGCTCGGAGGCATTTCTTCCCTGGGCGTGGGGGATCAATGGCTGTGCGTCGGTGCTGGGCGCGATCCTCGCCGCACTGCTTGCAATGCATGTCGGGTTCATTGGCGTCGTGACGATGGCCGCGATCCTCTATCTTGTCGCCCCGGCCTTACTCGCCGGGTCGTGGGATCGATACAATCGGCAGACGTCGCAAGGCTTTATTCCAGATCGGAACCGTTCGTAAGATAGGCGGAGTGGCCTCTCCTGCAATTGATGTTGGCACACCATTTGATGTCGATCGCGGCATGCCACATAACCCGGTACAAACAGGTGGAGGGGTCCCAAGCAGTCGTACGGCGTCCAAGACAAGCGGCGAGGGGCGCCGTGCACCCTTTCTTCTCCTCCACCCTCAGCTATTTATCCAATAACGATCCCGCTCCGACTGGCAGGAGGCGCGGTCCGCCGCCTTTCGGCCGAGAAAACAGCGAGCGCGCCATGCGAGTTCAGGTCGAAACCTTCGTGGACGAAGGTGGTGTCGAAAAGCTCCGACGGTTCTACCTCAACGGCCGGCAGGTCGAAGTGGTCGAAAACCTCGATCAGTGGCATGGCGCCGACTACCGATACTTCAAGGTCAGGGGCAGCGAGGGTGACGTTTACATCTTATATCTGGACGCACTCCGATCGCAGTGGGCGCTGACGATGTATCAACGCTCGCAATTGCCGGACTCCCGCGACGCCATGTGACGTCGACTTTCGGCCCCCGCTTCTCCCGGGCTCGGGCTCTAAGCTCATCCTCGAAAAGGTGCTAAGACGGCCCCGAAAAACAGCTTTATATCCTTCGCGAGACAACCCGTTTTGCGAAGAGCCTGACGTTCGACGTCAGTATTCGCATCTCCTCACCGTAGGCATTTCCAAGCGGCTATGGAGAGTAAATATGTGCAATCGTCCCAATCTTGGCCGCTACGGTGATCGCTCTCCGCAATCTTAGGAAGTCCTATGAGACTGCCGAAGGGCGGCTTGAAGTCTTGAGAGGGATCGATCTCGGCGCGGGAGACAGAGTCGCCCAGCGCCCGGTCTGACTCGGAGGTGTTCTTTCGTCGTGCCGAGGGCCGCGTGTGTCGCCGGGATTGAATATGGCGGCACCGCCAACATCATTGTCACAGTTGTTGTCGGCCCATGCTCACCCACGGAACGACGACGACACGGGCTGCTGCGGTTAGCGATGTAAGTCTTTGAGATTTGGAGCGTTGTTTTCAATAACGGATCAGATCTTGGACGATAGAGGCGGCGTTCTCCATCTTGATCAATCGGCGACAAGGCTTGATCAAGTATATCGGTCACTTCCCTGTTTTGCCATAGGTGCCGATGAGCTCGGTTCCGGCAATCACGTGATCGCGCATTTGCGCTTCGATCTGGTCCTTGCTGGCCGCCGCCGATAGGGTGAGGCGGTCATTGAGTGCATAGAGCTTGAAGAAGTAGCGGTGCACACCGATCGGAGGACAAGGGCCGCCATAGGCATTGCTGTTCCACCCGTTCCTCGCTGTCAAGGCGCCTGATGGCAGTTGCGAAATCCCTTCCACAAGCCCCTTCAGATCGGGGGGCAGATTGAAAACAATCCAGTGTATCCAGGTCATTTTCGGATGGGCCGGATCCGGTGCGTCCGGGTCGTCGACGATCAATACAAGGCTTCTTGTTCCGGTCGGAATGTCTGTCCATTGGAGAGGCGGAGATATACCTTGCCCTTCGCAGGTGTAAAGCCTGGGAATGGTTCCGCCATTGTTAAAGGCGGGCGATGCGATAATAAACGCCATATGGAGCCTCGGCGAGTTCAAGAAACCGTTTCGTTGCCGCACTCACGATATACCCGTGCCCGCGCAATCTGTGGGCGCCTCCAGACCAACAGCATCGGCCTATTGGCGCACGATGTCCAGGACGTCGATCCGCAACCGGCTTCAGCATAACTCTATAGCGATCCTCATCTACACGCTGCCTGCGAGCGTCTGCAAAATCAGCGCGAACGTCCGTCGATGATAAAGGACGTTATCTTAGGATGGATATCGGACGGACGAGTATGCCAACGCCTATTGCTGCGCTACGAAAAAGTCCGCTACGGTCCTCAGCAACCAGTCGTTCTCGCATGGTGTCGTGCATCCACGACCGTCGCAAGTTAAGATGAAATCCTGCCCTCGCAACGAACAATTCCAAAGCTATCAAGACTTTGTCGGCCTCCCATCGGGAGGCCGAAGTCGTTTTTACGACCAGCACGGAGCAGGGGAATTCGTACGCCCCCGCAATATTTTGTCGATGCCAGCCAACCGGCAGCAGCTATCGCTTTCTGAAGACCTAGACCTCGATCGACTCCGGCATCGTCTGGCCGGCTTGGTGTCTGCCGTCGGGTATATCGTGCTATGGATCGCAATCGGCGAGGATGACTGTCAGCGGTTCGAACCGGGCTCAGGGCGACAGCCTATGCCGCTAGCTTTGGCCCCGACCGGGGATCACCCGGTCGGGGAGGCGCACTCGTCTTTTCAGGAGACGCCGTTGAAGTCGCTTTCGGTCAAGTTGTAGTTGCCCTTCAGCATCAGCGCGAAGTCGGCATCGCTATTGCTGTCGACATTGCCATGGATCACCGTGAACTCGTTGCCATCAAGCACCTCATGGGTGACCACCACCTGGCCGGCCGCCGTCAGCGAAGCGCCTGATACGAGCGAGAAGTGCCCGTGCTCGTCTCTGTTTGGGCAAGTCTCGCAAGGCTTGCCCTCCCGTCAGGTCAAGACTGACCGGCGCTTCCGGTTCGACGGTCCCAGTTGCGAGGTTGACGCTGATCTGTTCTCACGCGCCGGCGAGCGGGTGCCTCGGGTCGATAACCGTCCCCTGGTGGCATCGGACAAGTTCCGGCGGGCGGGACCGTCGCCAAGCTCACAAGGATCTACCAGCGCAGTAGCCGTGGACCGGCGAAGAAGCCGAGCGCGCCGGTCAAAAGGATGCCTAGTGAATACCAGATCAGCACAAAGGGCATGCCGTTCTCGGTGCAGAACCAGGAATAGACCCAGGCGCCAGCTGCCCCCGAAGCAATACCGGCAACGAGCCCCGTTAGCCGCAGGTTCACGGGTGCCGCGCCGCGTAGCGCCCAGACAGTGCCGGCAAAAACGGGAATCGCGAAGCCGAAGATGAGCAGCGGGCAATGGAGTGCGGAGGAGCCGAGGATCAGCAAGCGGTAAGTCTCGATGGGGGCCATCTTGAGCTGCATGGCTGCGACCGCCGCCATGGTGGCGAAGATCAAGGCAAGCCAACCGAAAAAGCGTCCCTCGGAACCGTCGGGGCGGGAGAGCCGATGGACGGCCAGGAAAGCCGCCAACGCAATCAGTGCATTATAAGAGGATTTGATCCAGAAGACCGGTAGCATCAGCACGTCGGGCATATCGACGCGCAGACCGAGAACGGTCAGCATCACGAGCAGGGAGAGTCCGAGAGCGGGCAATATGCCAAATGCGAAGCGGCGCCGTAGCGCATGGCGCGGCACCGGCTTCAGGTCGCCGAGCAGGCCCTCGATGATGTCGTCCGTCTTTGTCACGATGCGCCTCGCAATCTCTCTCCGAGCGCCTTGAGCGCCCGATGGATGCTGACTTTTACCGCCGATTCAGACTGGCCGGTACTGTTTGCAGTGTCGGCGACCGACCGGCCCTCCAGTTTCACCCGCCGGATCAGCTCCTGCTGTTTTGGCGACAACCCATCGAGCAACCGCTCGACATCCATGCGCGCGGTCAGCGTATCCTCGCTGAAATCGCTTTCGATCTCCTCGCCAAGCTCGGTCTCGGCCAGCCGGCGTCCACCGTGGCCGCGATGATGGTCGATCAGCTTGTAGCGGGCGATCGAGAAGAACCAGGCCGTGAAAGCTCGTTTTCGATCATAAGTGGACCGGCGAGAATGCAGTGCCAGCAATGTCTCCTGGACCAGGTCTTCCATATCCGCCTTCGTCGCCTGAGCCATCCTGCGGCTGTAGTAACCGACAAGCAGCACGCGCAATGCGGTTAACAAACGCCGATAGGCGGCCTCGTCCCCGTCAAGGGCCAGAAGCATCAATGCTTTCAGGGCTTCTTCCGAATACGCGGTCGTCATGTTGTCAGCGAGTTCATTCGGACAAACAGCCAGTCGGTTACAGGGCAGATCAAAAATGTTTGGCATCACGGATCTATCACATGCGTGTGAGGCTGTAACGCATTTCGAGGCTCTCTCGAATGGGTAGCTGTGAGCCATTGGCACGCAGCCCGCGGACACGACAATCCGATTCCAGGAGAATTCCATGACCAAGCTTCTTTCCAGCCTAGCACCCTGCATGTTCCTCATCGGACTTTCGCTCGCCGGTGCGGCGTCGGCTGAGGACGCTATGAAGTCCGACGCGATGAAGACGGACAATATGCAGAATAGTGCCATGTCGAAGGACGCCATGAAGTCGAGCACCAAGACAGACTGCATGCACAAGGCCGGCATGGAAAAGGACGCCATGAAAAAGGCCGACATGATGAAGGCCTGCGACGCGATGAAGTAAGCGTTCTCGTATCGTGCGGCCGCTGAAACTTTATCCGCAGCGGCCGCGTATTGTCCTGCGAAACTTCCCTACATCCGGAGAACAGTCATGGCGACGATCGATTCCAATCAGGAAACCGGCCGTACACTCATCTACCGCCACAGCCTTGCTGTGCGCCTCTCGCATTGGGTAAACGTGCTTGCCGTTACCGTGCTGCTGTTCAGCGGTCTGCAGATATTCAATGCTCATCCGGCGCTCTATTGGGGCCAGTATGGAGCCGACAACGACCCTTCCTTCATTTCCATGGAAGCCGTCGATGACAGCGGTCAGGTGAAGGGGCTGACGCATGTGGGTTTGCTCACCTTCGATACAACAGGCGTCCTTGGTCTCTCGAATGTCGACGGCGAGGCGACAGCGAGGGGTTTTCCAAGCTGGCTCACTCTTCCGAGCTATCAGGATCTGTCGGCCGGCCGGCGCTTGCATTTCTTCTTTGCCTGGGTCTTCGTCCTCAACGGCCTTGTCTATTTCAGCTATGGGCTGGTCAGCCGGCATTTCCGCCGGGATCTCGCTCCAACCGTCAATGAGTTGACGCTCGCTCATCTCACCAACGAGGTCGTCAACCACGCCCGGCTGCGCTTTGCGAAGGGACCGGAGGCCCGGCATTACAACACACTGCAGAAGCTAACCTATCTGGCCGTGATTTTCCTGCTGCTGCCGTTGATGATCGCGACAGGGCTCACCATGTCGCCGGGCTTCAATGCTGTGGCGCCCTGGCTGCTCGATCTCTTCGGCGGACGGCAATCGGCGCGCACTATTCACTTCCTGACTGCCTTCTCGCTCGTCGCCTTTGTCGTCGTACATGTCGCTATGGTGATCCTGTCGGGTGTCTTCAACAATCTGCGTTCGATGATCACCGGCTACTACGCGATTGAACAGGGAGGCAGACAATGAGCCGCCTCATTACCCGCCGCCGCTTCCTGATTGGTTCGACCTTGGCCGCCTCTGGACTGGGTTTGAGCGGCTGCGACGCATTGGTCGAAAGTGACCGGACGAAGTCGGTCCTGAAGATCGCGGAGGGTCTCAGCATGAAGACGCAGCGCTTCCTGCTTGACGACAACGCACTGGCTCCTGAATTCAGCGACGCGGATCTGTCGCCGGTCTTTCGCTCAAACGGCACCAGCATGCCGGATAATCCGCAGTATCTGGACTGGATGAGCCGGCAGTTCTCAACCTGGAGGCTTGGGATTGGTGGGCTGGTCGAAAGGCCGTCGCAAGTCTCGCTCGCACAGCTGAAGGCGATGCCATCGCGCACCCAGATCACCCGGCACGACTGCGTCGAAGGCTGGAGCGCGATCGGTAAATGGACTGGTGTGCCGCTCGGCGCCCTGCTGCAATTCGTCGGGCTGAAGCCCGAGGCGCGCTATATCGTGTTCCACTGCGCGGATGAATACGAAAAGACGCTGAACGGCACCGGCTGGTACTATGAGAGTATCGATCTGGTCGATGCCCTCCATCCGCAGACGATCCTCGCCTATGCGATGAACGGCCGCGATCTAGAGGTGGCGCATGGAGCGCCGTTAAGGCTCAGGGTCGAGCGGCAGCTCGGTTACAAGCAGGCGAAATATCTGACCCGCATCGAGGCGCTCGCGGACCTCGGCCATCTTTATGGCGGCAATGGCGGGTTTTGGGAGGATCGCGGCTATGAATGGTATGCCGGGATATGAACTCGGCGAGGGGCCTTGAATTCGCTTTGCCAATGTGAGGCGCACATAACGAGCACGCGGAGACCTATCTGCGATCCGTGTCCGGACCAATCGGCATCGACAACGCTGACTCTCCGCCCCGTGAAAGCGACATGGTGCCCTTCGCCAAAAGGGGATCGCCCGATTTAGGTCGAAAGGCGTACAGGTTATTTCGCTCTTTTTCGACTACAATTCCGAAATTGGCAGTTTGAACGATCCCTATCGATTTGATCGTGGTTTTTGCGAGAGGGCATACCATGCATCGCAAAGCTCGCCGCTGGGCTTCCCGCTCAGTGTTGGATTCGTTGGCTCCCCGGTGGTTAACCGCCGGCCGAAGGGCGAAGCCTCGTCATACAGCCAATGAGCAAGAGATTTACTCTCAACTTGCGCTTGGCACACAAACGACAGATGGGACCAGATATGGCGCTGCCGTCGATAGTCCCGTCAACGTCACCGCGCTCAATGAAGATGGCAATGGGCAGGGAGGGATGGTCTGCGACGCGCACGGTCAGGTCAACGACGACCATGTCCTGCCGTCTTTGACCGACAGTTTCACAGCGATTTATGGAGCCGGAATTCAAGGGGGCGAATTTGCCGCGCCTCGGCCGTTCGCGGGCGAGCGGGGCCTATCATCTTCAGGGCGGGATACGACTGCATCCGACACAAAATGGTCGCGCCATAGCACTCATGCTGGAACCAGCTTTCTAGGCGCTGATCCCTTGGCTCCGTTCTTGCCGAACGGTCCTGCTCAGACAGCCTCAGGGCGAGGTTCGACCACTGTGGCTGCCGGCTCGGCTGCTTCGGGCAAAGTCGTCATCCTCGAGTCGACCCCGTCAGCGCAGGCGGCCGCGCATGAATCGCATTTCTTGGCGTTTGGCATGCCGTTTGGCGTCTGCGGGTGCGGCTACTTTACTTCTCCCACGCGAATGCTCGATTGGGCCCAAGGCGGCGGTATGCTTCAGCGGGACGGTCAGTTGCCCGGAACCAGGCTGACAGAGGGGCCGGACTATCTTCCGACAGCCAAGGGGACGATTGGCGCCTCGGTGAGCGACCCGCTTCTGGATCGTGACTTGTCCCCGCTTTCAGGCTGGCGCGGAACCGCAGGATGGACCGAATCAACGGCCTGGAAGGGATCGTTGCCAGGCGGCGGAGAGATGGGAACGGGAACCGCTACCTCCAAGGGCGTCGGCGTCCTTTCCGGCTCGGTGACCAGACCGTCGGGCACGCAGAGGACAGCGACGCAGAGTCTGGCGGCGACGGCCGCCATCACCAACATAATCGTGCAGGAAAATCAGAAGCAGGGCAATCCCGAGAGCGAGTGGGGCATTAACGGTGCGGGTAGCTCCAATATCGAGGGGTTCGCGACCGATATAAGCGTCGACAACGGCAAGACGATCAGCTTCAAGATCGATACGGATTCCACCAACTATCGGATAGATATTTACCGGCTCGGCTACTATGGCGGCATGGGCGCGCGCAAGGTCGCCACTTTACAGCACACCGGATTGCAGAACCAGCCCGATCCGCTGCGCAATGCCTCGACCGGCACCGTGGATGCCGGCAACTGGGCAGTCTCGGCGTCGTGGACCGTGCCAGAGGACGCCGTCTCAGGCGTCTATATCGCCAAGCTCGTGCGTCAGGATGGCACCTTCGGCGAAAACCACATCCCGTTCATCGTGCGCGATGATGACAGCCACAGCGACATGGTCTTCCAGACCGCCGACGAAACCTGGCAGGCCTATAACGGCTGGGGAGGCGCAAACTTCTATGGCGGCAACGGCCCGGCGACCGGGCAGGGTGCTGGTCGCGCCTATGCTGTCAGTTACAACAGGCCGATCGTGACCCGCGGCGGGATTGGCACGTTTGCCGGTCCGCAGGATTATCTGTTCGGTGCCGAGTATGCCGGCATCTACTGGTTGGAACAGAACGGCTATGATGTCTCATACATGTCGGGCGTCGATGTCGACCGTTATGGCAGTCTGTTGCTCAATCATAAGGCGTATGTTGATGCCGGGCATGACGAATACTGGTCTGGACAGCAACGCGCCAATGTCGAGGCCGCGCGCGACGCAGGCGTTAACCTTCAGTTTTGGAGCGGTAACGAGGTCTACTGGCGCACCCGTTGGGGCAACAGCTACAGCAGCGACGCCACGCCCTATCGTACCCTGATCTCCTACAAGGAGACATGGTCGCCCGGTGCCAGCATCGACCCCTCCAGTGAATGGACAGGCACTTTCCGCGACCCGCGCCTCAGCCCGCCCGCTGTCGGCGGCGGAAACCCGGAAAACTCACTGACCGGCCAGTTGTTTATGGTCGACGATGTCGGCAGCAATCTTCAGGCAATCACGATTCCCTATGATGATGCCAACTTGCGCTTCTGGCGCAGTACGAGCGTTGCCAATCTTCAGCCAGGCCAAACGGCGACGCTGACCAAGAACTATCTTGGTTATGAGTGGGACGAAGCGACTGATAACGGCTTCGATCCGGCTGGTCTCGTGAAGCTGTCATCGACGACGCTTCCGGTGAGCACTTACCTCCTCGACTACGGAAACACGACCGGCAACGGTGTCTCCACGCACAATCTGACGCTCTATCGCGCGCCCAGTGGTGCCCTGGTGTTTGGAGCGGGCACTGTCTATTGGACCTGGGGCCTGAGCGACAATCACGACAAGGAGGCGACACCGACCGATCCCCGCGTGCAGCAGGCAATGGTCAATTTGCTTGCCGACATGGGTATCCAGCCAGGCACGCTGCAGCCCGGACTCGTCGCAGCGACCGCCTCGAGCGACCATGTTGCCCCGACCACCGTCATCACGGTACCCGCCACGGTGACAGTTGGATCTAGCGTTACGATTACAGGCACCGCCGCCGACACGGGAGGCGGGGTCATCGCCGGAGTCGAGGTTTCGACCGACAACGGGGCAAGCTGGCATCCAGCGATAGGCGATGAGAACTGGACTTATAGCTGGTCGCCTCAGATCGCCGGCACCTACACGATCCTGTCCCGCGCGGTGGACGACAGCGTCAACCTTGAAACACCCTCGGCGGGACGCACGGTCACCGTCACCGGGCAGGGCTTTGTTTCCCTCTTTTCCGGCGCCGCGACACCTGCGGTCGTCAACACCAACGATACGTCAGCCGTCGAGCTCGGGGTTCGATTCCAGACCTCTGTGGCAGGTACCGTCAGCGGTGTTCGTTTTTACAAGGGCAGCCAGGATACAGGTACCCATACCGGTTCGCTATGGTCGAGCACGGGTACGCGGCTCGCGACCATCACGTTCACAAACGAGACCACCAGTGGCTGGCAGACGGCGTATTTCTCCAGTTCAGTGACATTGACGCCTGGGCAGACCTACACGGCGTCCTACCACACCAACACCGGTCACTACTCCACTACCACCAACTACTTCACCTCCAATGTGACCAGCGGCCCGCTGACAGCGCCAGGCAGCGGCAACGGCGTCTACACGTATGGCAGCGCCAGCCTTTTCCCGACCAGCACCTTCCAGTCGACGAACTATTGGGTCGACGTGATGTTCAAC